>JAFGCD010000070.1 GCA_016932835.1 Sedimentisphaerales bacterium | reverse complement strand
GTCTTCGAGGACTTCCCAAACTTCGTGATAGCAAACACTTAAAGCAATAACTATTGAAAATTGGAGTAGATTTTTATCATAGGAGAAACAAAATGAAGCGTTGTATCCTGTATGCCCTGCTGACCACAGTCCTGCTGCCCGGCGCAGCTTTTGCCGGCGAGCCCAACCCATCAGCGGATATGGACCGGCAGCTGGAATTGCGCGCAATGGAACTGGAGATTGCGCAGCGAGAAAGTGAAATCAAGTTCAAGGAAGAAATGGCGCAACTCGAACTCGAACAGCGCCGCCTTCAAATCGAACAAGCCCACAGAAAGCTGAATCACTTCAGGCACAAGCCGCATCCGGTATTCGCGCTGCTCCTGATTGGATGCATTGTTGTTCGTATTCTCACGGCGGTCTGGGTGTACGGGGACATCAACCGGCGAAATGCAGGATCGGGGATATGGGTCGTTATCGCGCTTGTAGCCGGGCTGTTCGGAGTACTGACTTATGCCGTCGTCAGACTCGGAGATAACGGGACGAAAAACCGCAAGTAGAGCCTGTTACAGCCGGGTGATACTCATTCCGGAACGGTAAAAACTTTCTGGACTAACTCCGCCCTGCTCAGTCGAATGGGCAGGAGCAATCGCCGGACTCCTGAACCACCGCCCGTTCTTCGTCGGCAAATGTGAAAACTGACGACAATCCGATACGTTCGAGCATATCCATGATCGGCACCGGCGTATTACATAACACGAGTTGACGCCCTGACCAGGCAAGGTACTTGTCTAATATCATAAGAGCGCAAACGCTTTCGGAAACCAGCATCTCCACCCTGGAGAAATCGATTACCACATCGCGATCACACCCCTCGCCGGCGATTTCAATCAACTCGTCAAGTTCATCTCCCAGGTGTGGAGCTTTGGGCAAAATAGCAAAAACGGCATCTCCCGAATACTTCTCAATTCCCACTGTATTCCCCCGTTTCTTAGACCACAACGCTTATAATACTGAATTGCGTCGTTTTATCGGAACAGGATCAGACCAACTTGCGACCCTCAGGGAAAGTATAATACACAAAACGCCGGAATCAAAACGCCTGCAAACATTTGAAAAAATGCCCCCGGCAGGATAATACAACGATTCGAGCCCCAAAATCGCTCATCGGGTCTCTGCAAGTTGCGTTTACAGGTCACGGCCGGCGCCGGCTGGGAGTATCAGTGGTCTGCTATTGTGCCGCTCTGCCGCGAAATACCTCTCTCAACCGAGACCACACAGACAACTGACGTCTTCGTTTGTGGGCCACTTCCTCGAACAACGCTATTGGATCCAGCCGAACGTAACTGGCTGGCCTTGTCGTCTTTTCAACTATCGAGCCATCCTTGCCGACCTCGTCCGGAACCTGCGCACCTTTGAGAATGGCAGAAAGCCCTTTTTGCAACCCCACACTCCGTTTTCCCATTACTCTTCTCCTATTGTCCAGTTTCTTCCCAAATATGATACCTGCTCTTTCCATTCAGCGGAATGGCCACGATAGAACAGGCCTACCCTCCAACCACTCCTACCAAAGCAACAAACACCCTAACAAATAAGGCTACAAATGTCAATATAGAAAATATAGGTATTCCAGGCAATGTCTCGCCTTCTCAGTTTCTTTCCATCATTATCCTAAAACTTGTTTGCATATGCACACAACAATTGCCGCCGCCGAGATACATTACACGACAGGAGTTCTGGAACGCCCCGGGCTTCCAGCCAGCCGCCGCGCAATTGCCATTCTATCCTTAAATACCGCCATGTTATCTTGCAGAAAATCCACAACTTTTTTCCGAAACAGGCAAAAAAACTTTGTCATGAGAATTGCTCGTTATCGGGGCTAAGCAGGGTAAAAAACCGGCTACCAGGAAAAGAGACGGAAGCGCCGACGTGGGGCTTGAGGGGAGCGGCAAGGAATTGAGAGACTCTCTTTTGGTGCCCATCTTACCTGTGTTGAAACGGCCCTCTCCGCCGAAAGCAATGCCCTCAGAAAAAGCTCAAGGCAGGCCACTCGCACTGCCGATGCACTTTGTTAGAAAAGCACTGTTGACGGCATGGCCGGACGCCACCGACCAAGCCAACGGCAAAATGACAAGTCAATAGACCGAGCGGTATAAACAATGTAACTACGCCCCTGCGCAGCATCCCGTGAGTGTTTCAGAAAAGACACAAAGAATCTAAAGGAATAACTTAACGCATGCCGCAGGGGCTTTTTCTTTGCGCAGATTCCACCGGACATCGCAGAGGCCGCGTCGTTACGCATACCGGCCATATTCATATTACCCCTGTTCGACGCTGATGACCCGCCGCCTTTCAGCCCGTGCTTCAGTCCGCAATCAAGTTAATCCGAGTCGATCCTACTTGAGCGGATCCCACAAGTTCGGATTATTCACATCCTCGAAAGACAGCTTCTCGGAATGACCGTCCCAGTACAATATGTTGGTTCGCCCATAATGACGATAAGCCGTCATGCCATAGGTATCGTACCCCGTCCAATTCTCTCCGAATTCGACGTACTTCTCACGAAAGGCGTAGCCGATCCACCAATCCAGCGCATCAGCCATCAGGAGCTTCTCCGAAGGGTGCTTGACCCATCCTTCTTTATCGTAAAGATCGCTCACTCCCCGTTTTCTCGCCCAGTAGTCGCCGTCCACATTGACGCCATAGCTTCTGTCGATCGGATACAAACCCTCTTCCGGATGATCGAGGGCATAACTCGCCGCCGGACAAATGAATTTGCGTTTAACATTGGGCTGCCACTCCTGGAGACTCCCTATCGGCCTTCTCTCTTTCTGCTCCCTAGTCAGAACAGGCAAACCTATCGACCGCCGGAATGAATCACTGTTATACCATGGGGTATAAGGATTGTACCCGGTATGCGGCAAATACTTGCCCGTCTCCGCCAGGTGCTGCTTGTGAGCGAGGGAGAAGGTTCGCATATTGGCCATGCAGAATAACGCCTGGGCCTGGCCTCGCGCTTTGCCCAAGGCCGGCAGCAGTATCGCCATCAGAAGGGCAATTATCGAGATTACGACCAGCAGTTCAACAAGTGTGAAGCCTCTCATCTGCTTGCCGGCAACCATAACATCGCCTCCTTGCATCCACTAAGACTCGCCCCCTCCTGCACATATCGACAATTATATCATCGTCGACACAAAAAAGCAAAGGCAAAACCGGCAGATGGGAATTGGCGGACAGAATAATCCCGCAGGGAATCTTCAGGCCCCCGACGTGCCTGTATCGGCCTGGGGCGGCGCAAAGGCTAAAACTCACTGGAATCAGCGAAACAGAGAAAAAAAAGAGGCGCCGCGATCTCCTCGGTCGCGGCGCCATATACTTCCGCGAAGGTTACTCGTATATACGAGTAGCCTCGGTCTCCTCAACAGGTCGGGTAAGCTCGTCGGCATTCATGGTGGCTCTAAAGCGGGTATCGCCTTCTCTCAACGCCGTAACCACTACACGCCACGTCGCTTTGGCTTTGGGCGTCAGACTTGCCAACGGTGCGAATGTCAGCGTGCCGTCCTCTATCGTTCCTATCGTCGAGCCGCTCGAAGATACGTATCGAACATTATCTTCAAGATTACAGACGATGCTGACATTCGTGCTGGCAGCCGAACCCTGATTCGTAACCGTGATCACATACGTAGTACGCGTACCGACCTCGACCGGATCATCAATGTCAACAACTTCCAGCAACACAGCCGGGATTGCCTTCAGGACCGTCTGTGCCGAGGCGCTCACTGCATCGGCGCAATAAGCCGCAGCGTTAACCTTGTTCGTCAGCAGGCCCTCTCTCGTCGGCGTGAAAGATACCTGCACGGTCTTAGATGCCTTTGGCGCCAGCGTCCCCAGGGGCCAGACTATTTTCCGTCCCGAGAGTCTCGCCCCGGCCGTGGCCTTCATCGACTTGACGCCGTCGGGAATGTCGTTTTCTATCATCGCATCTTTCGCCGGGGCATCCGATTCGTTTGTAACCGTTATCTCGTATGTCACGGCTCTACCCACATACTGCTTGTCGGGGCCGTTTTGAGTAATGCTCAGAACAGGCTTGTCAACCACGGTCGTCACCGCTTCCGACTCGGCCTGCAAACCGTCCGCGGAACTGGCAGTTGCCTTGCTGACATACTTGCCCGCATCAACAGCCTTGAGCTCTGCGGAGAACTCCTTGGCCTGGCCTGCCATAATCGTACCGGCCCCGATTGTCAGCTCGCTCTTACCATCCGCGGTCTCGATACCTTCAGGCAGTGTTTCAACAATCTTGACTTCTCTTGCCGCCCCGGTGCCGGTGTTTGTCAGCACGTATTTCACGCGTATCGGTTCGCACAGCAGGACTCCGGCCGGCGCAACCCTCGTGAGCTTCAGCCTCGGCTGAATGACCTCAATGCTCCCGCACGTCGTAGCCACAGGCGTAACAACGTTCGTGCAGTACTTCAAGCTCTCCATCTTAGAAGCGGTTCCCGACACCGTTATTTCGATTACGGCTCTCGGCCCCAGGGAAGTTATCTCCCAGACCAGGTTGTTTCCATCCTGCTTGGCGGCCGGACTGGCGCCGGTTAACGCGAAACTCGCCGGCAGTTCTTCGCTTACTACGATACCGTTCAGCGTAGAGCCGGTCAGGTTCATAACCTTAATCGAGTAAGTCAGAGCCTTGTTCAACTCAACCTGCTTCGGCATGGTCTTGTCAAGCCGAACGCTGCCGCACTCCCGACAGGGATATATGCGCGAGAGAACGTAGTTCTCGGAACCGGCCATCATTACCGGCTGTACAACCTTCGCAGACGTCGGAGAAGGCACAACATCGTCCTCAATTTCCGCAAGAGCCGCCTCAACGGGAGCCGGTGCCGGTTTCAATGCCAGCATACCCACAGTTTCGGCTTCCCCGGCCTCTGGAGCGACCGTGGAATAAGACCGTTCGGCCGGTCGAATGTTGCGACCAGACCGGCGCCCGATCTTGCAACCTGCAAGGCTGAGCAGAATAATAACCAGCAAAAGATTCGAGATGCTGAGCAACCTCTTCATTGCATATCTCCTTTCGTATTTCGAACCCCCGCAGGGATTCTCCTACGGCAAGGCCCTTCTCAGGCCGGCAAAAACATCATCCTATCGTATTTTCAATCGCTCTTTCGGCTCATCCATTGAACCCTGCACGGCTTCCGTGCGCCTCAAGCGGTATATCGGAGCCAGTTTCGGCCGAGTTAACCAAAAAAGCCGAATCAAAAACACCCTCCGCCGTATCACTCGTCCACCCCAAACCCTTCAAAACACGCCGATAAAACCGCTCTCCCGGCAGTTATATCCAACAGAAGCCTAATCTGCCAATAATCGGGCCGCTTGGTCGGCGGTTCGCAGGAACTTTGCACTCCAACTCAAGAGTTTTTTCGGACCTTCTCGCTGCCGCGATATCCACTCGACAGTACTGGGTTCTTCTCGCCCGTCAGCCGGTCTTGTCGCTCATCTTCAGTGCCTTCTCGATAATCGGCCTGAGCGCTTGAGTCCATTTTTGGTAGCCCTTGCTGCTTAAATGCAGTCTGTCATTAAGGAATAACTCCGCATCCGGCTTGCCCTCGCTATCCAAAAGCGGCGTTGCAGAATCGAAGTATAGAAGTCTCTTATTTTTGACGCAAAGGTCCTCGATCATCTCGTTAGCCTTCTTCATCACCGGCCACAGGCCCCACCTGCTGCCGCTCGGCTTGATGCCGATGTAGATAACGGGCGTTCCGGACAGCTTATCCCGCACCGTCGTTACAAACTTGCGATAGTCTTCGAAGACCCGCTCGGCGCCCTTGCCCGCAGCGACGTCATTGTCGCCGGCATAAAAGACAATTACCTTCGGCTCATATTTGAGTACGATACGATTGACGAAATAATTCACATCCGAAATCTGCGAACCTCCGAACCCGCGATTGATCAGAGCCAAGCCTGGGAATGACTCCGCCGTCCGCCACATGCGAATGCTCGAACTGCCGACAAACAACACCGCATCACGCGGATACGAATTCTTGCTGTCCCACTGCTCGAATTGTCGGATGTCATTGTCCCACTGATTCGCCTCGGCCTTGCCTCCGGCCCGGCAAATCGAAATCCCAACACCACAAACCAGAACCAACAAACAAACATTCATTCGCCGCATCACAAAACCTTTCAGACCAAGTAAACCAATTGAAAAAAGACAACATCAACAACTGCCCCGGGTTCTATTCATCGCTTGTAGCCGTCCTGGGCATGTAGAACATCGATGAACGCCACCATATTCTCCAACGGCACATCGCCTTCGGCCGAATGAGCCGGCGAAAAGATGTATCCGCCGTCCTTGCCGGCTTCGAGCAATTTGCTGCTCGCTTTGCGAACCTCTTCAACCGACCCGTAGGGCAGTGTCCGCTGCGTCGAAAGCCCCCCGTGAAACGCCAGTCGGCCACGGTACTTCTTCAGCAGGGCGAAAACGTCCATAACCTCCGGCTGAAATGGATTGAAGCAATCAAGCCCGATCTCGATCAGGTCGTCGAAAAGCTCATCGACTTTCCCGCACGAATGAATCAGGACGTATTTACCCGCCGTCTTCACAGCCGAATACATCCGCTCAAGCTCCGGCCGAATATACTCGCGCCACAGACCCGGCCCCATCTGCAAGCCGCTCTGCTGGCCCCAGTCATCGCCGAAATACACCGCGTCGATATCATACTTCATCGCCTCATGAACCTGGGCGATGTTGTAGTCGGCTATCGCCCGCAGCAAATCGCGAACGAAATCCGGGTGTTCCAGAAAATCCATCATCAGCCTCTCCATTCCGCGCAGCGTCCACGCCCGCTCATACAGCGAGAAACCAATCTTGAATACCCGCAGGCATCCCTCATACTTCGCCAGCTTCTGTGGAATATCCCTGTAAAACCGCTCGTCAAGGGGGTCAGGAAATTCATATTCCTCAAGGGTAGGCTCAGGCAACATGCAGCCTTCGACAATGCCGATATCCTTATCCACGCTGCGGTCCCAGATTACGCCGAAGACATCCCTGAAACGGTCATCGCCGAGATCATCGAAAAAACCGATGTCACTGCCGAGTTTGACGAAGTGATTATCGACAGCCTCATCGAGATCGTCCCGCCCGAAATGCTCGCGGAGTTTCTCGGCCGCCTCGACCGTGAATCCGCAATGCCAGGGCACATATGGAACGGCCTTGCCCTCGATAGCCAGCATAGCCACATCTCTTTTATCCATATACCCGCCCCCGGATATTTCCTTCCGCTTCAGAATAGAACGCCCCCCATGTTCTCACTGTTGGGCCCTCTTGTCGATCGATATATTTCGCATCGCTTCTTCTGTCAGGCCGCTGATGCAGATATCGTCGCCGAACTGTCTGGCAGTGACGTAATGCAGATCCACCATACTCGTCAATTCGGCTATCGGCCCGGCAATATCGACATCCCCCTTTTGAGCCAGCACCTTCGGCGAGAAGTAAATGCACACCTCATCGGCAAGCCGCTCCTTGAGAAAAGAGGCTATGACCGTCGGCCCGCCCTCGACGAGCACCTCCCCAATACCGCGATCACGCAGCTCGTCCAACAAATAATGCAGATTCGACAGCCCGTGCGTATCGGGATATCCGACCAGGTCTGCGCCTTTGCCGATGATCCTGTCGGCAATGCCTGATTTTTCCATAATCGTTTCCTGCTTCGTGAAAACCAGGACTCCGGCCGTCTTCGTGGTCCGAAGCAGCCGGCTGCCGAGCTTTATCCGCAGGAAACTGTCGAGCACAACTCGCAAGGGTTTCTTGCCTTTCGGCGGACGCGGAACCAGGAAAGGGTCGTCCGCAAGGACGGTGCCTATCCCAACCAGCACGGCCCCGGCACGACGACGCAGCCGTTGAACATCCTTACGGCTTTCTTCGTTCGATATCCACCGCCGAGAACTATCACCCGGCGCCCAGGCAAGCTTGCCGTCGAGAGACTGCGCCCATTTCAATGTCACCCAAGGCTGCTTCGTCGCGGCAAACTTGATGAAAGGCGCGTTCAAAAGACGCGCTTCTGTCTGGCAAAGCCCCGTTTCCACTTCGATTCCAGCCGCTCGGAGCTGCTCAATACCCCTGCCGTTGGAATGTTCCGAGGGATCGACCGTGGCGACAACCACCTTGGCCGGCTTTGCGGATATGATCGCCTCGGTACAAGGCGCCGTCTTGCCGAAGTGCGAGCATGGTTCGAGCGTGACGTACATCGTCGCGCCTTTCGGATTGACACCCAGACTTTTGCAGTCTTCCAGCGCTTTTATTTCCGCATGCGGCCCGCCGAACTTCTTGTGCCAGCCCCTGCCGATAATCTGGTTGGCCTTTGTTACGATGCATCCGACAGCCGGGTTCGGCTCGACCGAATCGAGCCCCCGCTCGGCCAGCTTCAACGCCATCTGCATATACTTAATATCGGAATCATTCATTTCGTCGGATCCTTTTTTTTCTGTTTCCATACTCCTCACGATTGAAAATTTCCGTTCGTTCGCCCGCCCCTCGGTGGCTGGTAAGTAACTTTAGAACAAGAACTTACAATCTAACTCACGGGAATTTACTACCATGAAGAGTATATCGCCCAATCAGCCGTAACAGCATAAACTTTTCCCACATCGAACGCCTAACCTCGCGTCATAGCGAGGAATTCTTCTTCGCTTATCACCCTCACTCCCAATTCTTTAGCCTTGGCCAGTTTGCTGCCGGCTTTGTCGCCGGCTAATACGAAATCTGTTTTCTTGCTCACGCTCGAAGATGCTTTGCCCCCGGCCTGCTTGACTGCCTGCTCGGCTTGCTGTCGCGTCATAGTCGCCAGCGTCCCGGTGACGACAATTGTCTTGCCGGCGAGCTTGCCCGACCGCTCGACGGCCTGCTGCTGCGGCCTGACGCCCAGAGCAATCAGCTCCTCGATAACCGCCCTGTTCTTCGGGTCGCGGAAGTACTCGCAGACGCTCTTGGCCATTATCGGCCCGATCTGATCGATATCTTCCAACTGGTCCTTTTCAGCGGCCATGAGGGCATCGAGAGATCCGAGTCGCTCACTTAGAATCTGCGCCGACTGCCCCCCCACATGCCGAATCCCCAGACCTGCAATCAGCCGCCACAATAACCGCGTCTTGCTTGCTTCGATAGCCGCTACCACGTTCGCCGCGCTCTTGCCGGCCATTCGCTCAAGACCGGCAATCTGCTCGACGGTCAACTTGTAAAGGTCGGCGAAATTGCTGACAAGTCCCTTTGCAATCAACTGGTCTATCAAAGCAGGGCCCAAATGCTCGATATCCATCTGGCCGCGACCGGCGAAATATCGCAGTCTTTCCCGCAACTGTCCCGTGCAATCCGGATTCAAGCACCGGATATATACGCCCGCCTCATCTTTAGCGACAGCCGAGCCGCAATTAGGGCAATGGGAAGGGGCCTTGAAGGCCACCGCAGCCGCGGGCCTTTGCTCCTTCCTGACCTCGACAACCTGCGGTATAATCTCCCCTGCCTTTTCTATAATAACGGTATCGCCTTCCCGTACGTCCAGCCGGTTCAATTCGTCGAAGTTATGCAGGCTCGCCCGCTTGACCGTAGTCCCGGCCAATTCAACGGGCCTTAGATTCGCAACGGGCGTTAATATCCCGCTCTTGCCGACCTGCACATCGATTGATTCGACAATACTTTCAGCCTGCTCAGCTGCAAACTTATAGGATATGCACCATCGCGGCGCCCGGCCAGTGGCGCCGAGCAACTCACGCTGATCAAGCCTATCAATCTTTATTACCATCCCGTCGATCTGGTAGCCCAGGTCCGGCCGTTTTTCGTCCCAGTCGAGGCATATCTCGATTACCTTCTCGATGTCACCGGCCCGGCGAATATGCGGATTTACCGGCAAGGCGAATCCCTTCAACCGATCGAGGCACTCGGTGTGCCAACGCCCCAACGATTCGGAAACCTCGCCCATAGCGTATGCGAAAAACGACAAGTTCCGCGACGCCGTGACCTTCGGGTCCAGCAGCTTCAACGAACCGGCCGCGGCGTTGCGCGGATTTGCAAAGCAGGCCTCTCCAGCCTCGGCGCGCAGCCTGTTCAATTCCGCAAAGGAACTCGTCGGCATATAGACCTCACCCCTGACCTCCAATACCGCCGGGACCGCATCGCCCAGCAGCACCAGCGGCACGGCCTTTATCGTCCGAACGTTCGCAGTGACATCATCCCCCACCCGTCCGTCCCCGCGCGTCGCCGCGGTCACGAGCCTGCCCTGCTCGTATCGAAGGCTGATTGCCAGGCCGTCAATTTTCGGCTCGACAACATATTCGTAGCCTTCATCGCCCAACTGCTTACGGACCCTCTCGTCGAACGCCCGCAATTCGTCGGCATTGTATGTGTTGTCCATGCTCAACATCGCAACGGCGTGTCGGACCGTCGCAAAACCCTCAAGCGCCCGCCCGGAAACACGCTGCGTCGGCGAATCAGCAGTTACCAGATCCGGATGCTCCTGCTCCAGCGCTTTCAACTCTGTAAAAAGAGCGTCATACTGCCGGTCGCTTATTACAGGAGAACTCTGAACATAGTACAAATGGTCGTGCCTGCGAATCTCGGCCCGCAACTGCTCAATGCGTTTTTCTGCCGTCTTACCCATATCCTCCCAATTTATACGCCCCCGCCGCATTTTGCAAGCCCCCGCCGAATCTCCGCGAAATCGCCGGCCGCTTCCTGCCGTCGCAGATCCTCACTCACAGTTTTTTTATCCAGTCGGGCCAACTCGGCGAAGGATCGTTGGTCGGATTCCAGTTTTTGTGCCAGTGCAGGTCCCAGAGTTCTTTCAGGCCGACTGGCCGAACCGAAAGTTCCATGAACAGGGCGTTGATCTTGCCGTCGTGCCTATCGAGGCAGAAATACTGCATGCACTGCATCTCCGTATAGGTGCAGTCCGGCATCCGCGAATCCGGCGGCGGGTCGTCATGAACGGGCAGGCCCGATGCGAAGATGCAATCGGCGAGTACGGGCACATTGCTCGCACCCCTTACATCGAAGCTCTTCCACCAGCCGTCGCTCGGATAGTCAGGCGGCAGATAGGGGTACGCCTTGTCACGAATCCAGTAGTTCGTCCCGTAGCTGCCCTTCATTCCGTCCTCCTCCCACGCCGCAAACGCCCCGGATCCGCCTTCGGCAGCCGTCTTCTTCGCCAGGGGACAAAAGTATATATCCGGACACTTCTCCGTATATGGTCTAAGCACGTCTATCCACTTGTGCAATTCCAAACCTACGAACCTTCCGTCATTATCATTGAGGAAAATGCCGAAGAAGCCGCCCCACTGCCGTTCGTTGCTCCGGCAGACTACCGAAAGACCCTGCCGACGGACCTTCTGCAAAGCCGGCGCCAGAATCGACATCAAGACCGCGATAACAGCGATTACAACCAGCAACTCAACCAAGGTAAACGCTTTTCTTTCAGTCACGCCGCTCATCAATGCTCGTCCCATTCACAACAGCAAAAAAACAGGCGCTTGATTCCATTTCCTCATGCGCCCCCCCTTCGCCAACCAGGCAACAATATACTAAACATGCCGATTCACGAAAAACCAGCAAAAAAACAGCCTCCCGGTCATCGTCAGACGTCACCGGCCCTGCATGTTCCGCGTCATGGCCCCGAAACCACGAGATTTTTGTGTTACTCGAAACCCATATACAGCCTATACTATATGGAAAGACAGTCTAATAAATAACATGCAATGACAAGTCAATCGTGTTCAACAGCTTTTCAGTACAGCCGCCTGCAAGGGCACAGATCGTGAGGCTTCAAATGAGATACATTACCAGGTCCGCAAAAAGAAAAACCGTCGTCCTGTTTCTGCTCGCAGGTTCTATCGGCGCAACGGGCGCCATGACAAACCAGTATCTCGACAACACCCGGCTTCTCGCCGACAGTATCCTCGCCAAGGCCGAACAGCTTAGAGGCGTGACACATCGCGGCGTTTTCGACACCGGGCAGGCCGGATCGATCGTCGCCGATATGAAGCAGCTTATCAGCCAATACGAGGAGAATATGGTCCTCGCACAAAGTCCCTATCCCGGAGAAATCGTCCTCGGAACCACCCCCGCAGGCGACAGCACATGGCTCGAAATATTCTGCGACGCCCGTTACAGCGGCCTGCTCAGGGAAATACGTATCAGGCGAACCGGGCGAATGGCCAGCTACCTTAGAATCAACGATATCGAGATCACTTCCGTCGCGCCGCGCGGCTCCGCAGTCCAAACCTTCAACAAAGACGGCAGGGCAAAACTTTACCCCGGCGGCGTATTCAGTCTCGCGCTGCCCAAACCGATTGCAGTAGTGCGAATAAGAGTCAACATCAATCACGAATCCACAGGCCTGGTGATAACCGGCGTCCCGTACAAGCTGCCCGTTCTGACTCCTGCCCCGACGAACCAGCCGCAGATCATCAAACCCCAAGAGCAGAATATCGCTATCCCCGAACAGGTTCTGCTCGGAACCACGCCGCCTGGCCACAGCACGTGGCTCCAGACCCTCTGCAGCAATCCGTATCGCAAGCCCGTAAGGGAAATCCGCCTGCGAAGAACAGGCAGAGAGGCATCTTACCTTCGGATCAACGATATCGAAATCACTTTCGTAACGCCTCGCGGCCTGATGACGCAGACATTCAACGAAGCCGCAAGAGCCAAGCTCTACTTCGGCTCCGAATTCATACTGCCGCTGCCGCAGCCGATGCTGATCACCAGAATCAGGATAAAGATCGACCACGAATCAACCGGGCTCGAGGTCTATGGAATACACTGACAAGGCCCCTGCCGATACCGTTAACGCCAATGGAATCAATACGGCCTTGCCCCTTGGCATTCCACATCCTTTCAAAATCCACGTATCTCACTTCAGCCGATATAACCCCACATCATCAAACCAGCAAACATCATCTTCGCCAACCTGCCCCTTAACAGCAAGCAAAATCACCAGCCGCCCGGCTCCGCGAGGAACCGTCACTACCCCAAAGGCCCGGCCCCACTGCTCGCCGTTTTTCTCATAAACGAAGGTCTTATCCTCCTCCCACCGCGCCCATTGCCCGTCGCCGCTCTGCCACCGAACAAATAGCGTACAGATGGACCCGCCCATCGCAAGACACCTCGCTTCGACGGCATAGTCCTGCCCCGCTTCGACCTCGTGCTTCTGCATGAATACCCCGTTGCTACCTTTCACGGCCTTGGCGGAACCGCCCCCGACCGACCCATCCCAACTGAAAGTCCCCTTCGGATTGTCATCGCTCTGCCACACGGTGAAACCTTCCGGCAACATGCCCGATTTCGCTTTATTTGAAAAATCGTGATTCTTCACGAGGTTCACAAGCTTACCCTCGCGCTTTTGCACCGCTATCCGAGCCTGGGCAGCAGCAACGGGGTTCCGTATCCACTCGATTACCTCGGTCAGTCCCGGCAATGCCTCCTCCCAAAGCCTGCCTGCGCCCGGCGACTCTTTCACGCGCTGCTGCTTCCAATCCGACATCGCCATCGGCCACCACCGGCACTGCTCCCCGTAGATCCACACATATTCGTCCGCCGCAGCGAGCGCAGCGGCGAGGTTGTCACGCAGTCGATCCAGCCGAGTCCCGTTCTCTCCGGGCCCGAAGTAATAGCGGTTGCCGACCTCGTTGACATACATATCGAGGTAAAATCCGAATCCAGCCTGAACCTGTGAGCGATACTTGACCCGGTTTTCCGGCGCGACCAGCCTTGCCGCCGGCCCGCCCCACTGCCTCATCCGGCCGGCCGCATTAAGGTACTCCTGACGACCATCCATATAATAGCCGTGCTCGCAACCGTCGATGAGCACCATGGAACTCGGAATCCCGTCCAGCATACCGTTGATAAAAGAAGGCAGTAAACCGTAAGTCTCCGTTGCGAGAATTACATCCGCATCACCGCTAAGCCCGGCCTTGATATTGATACTGTTCAGCCACAAGGCGAGAATCCTCGCATCGGGATACTCGCTCGCAATCGCGCCGATGAACTCCCGGCCACGACGACGCGCCAGCTTGGCCGTCTGCAAAAACGAGTATCCCTTGCCTGCCGTAAACTGGAATTGCCTGGCCCCATAGGACTCGAAATCGACCGAAAGCCCTCTGCAGTCGCCCTGCCTGACAAGCCACGCGAGAATCGCAGCCTTCTCACACAGCGCAGCCCAGCCCGCATCGTCACCCCATTGCAGGTCGCCGGGCGTCGCATTGAACCGCACGAAATTATCCGTAAACTTCCTGAATCGGCAGGCCTGAAGGTCCGCCAAGGCCCCGGCAAACCATTCCCGTTCCCACCGTCGCCCGTCCCAGCCTGCTTCGCTGCGAACTGTTTTGCCCGACGAATCCTTCACCTCCACCTTGAAAATCACGCCATCGAAGGGCGCCTTCTCCTCCATTTGCCTGTAGTTGCTGCGCAGAAAATCCGTATTCGGTATGTCCCATCCCAATTCGATGAACTTTTTACCCGCCTTGCCGAAGCACGCATGCCCACAAAACAAAAACGCAATCGCAAATGCCGCCGATGCCGGCAATGATTTTTTCGACATCTCAAAAACCTCGCTAATTTCCTGACCGCAACTGCCGCCGCGACTACCAATACCTTGCCCACACAGGCGAAATACCGGGTCGGAAAGTCGAACGCTGTGATAGCATATCAAGATCGGCCCGAATTTGCCACGCTCTACTCCAACCCTTCCTGATATGCCCCTGTATCGCGGCAAAAAGTGTTGCATTCCGAGGCCAGGTACTGCAACATATCGACAAAGAACAACGCTAATCCGAAGCCTTATTGAAGGAGTCGCACAATGGCACATACAGAAATCACTCGTCGCCGATTCATCCGCAGCACAGCGGTCCTGGCAACAGGGGCAATTCTCTCCTCACATGCGACGGCTCAGGAAGCTCCGAAGCCAAAACTGCCGCCGACGGCCTGCGACCTCGTCGATCTCGGCAAAACAGGTCTCAAGATCAGCAGGCTTGGTTTTGGCACCGGCAGCATCGGCGGCAGCATCCAGAGGGCACTGGGCCAGGAAAAATTCACAAGCCTGATTCACTACGCCTACGGGCGCGGAATAACATACATAGACACCGCCGACAGTTATAAGACCCACCCGATGGTCCGCGAGGCAATCAAGTCACTGCCCCGCGAGAAACTCTTCATCCAGTCCAAGATGCCGGGTCTGCCTGAAAATCCGCTCGAAGTCATCGACAGATACCGAAAGGAGCTTGGAGTTGATTATATCGACAGCCTCCTTACTCACTGCGCCGTCGCCGCCGACTGGGATGACAAACGCAAGAGAGTTATCGACGCGCTCGAAGAGGCAAAGCAGAAGAAGATTATCCGGGCTCACGGCGTCTCATGTCACAGCCTGCCCGCCTCGACAAAGGCCGCCCAATTCAAATGGGTCGATGTCAATCTCGTCAGGGTAAATCCCCAGGGCGCCCATATCGACACGCCCGCCGAGACCTGGGACGCAGAAAGCAACGCCTCGCACCTGCCCGCAGTACTCGAACAAATCAGGATCATGCGGAAAAACGGTCACGGCATAATCGGGATGAAGATCATAGGCAACGGGGATTTTACGAAGCCTCAAGACCGCGAAAAATCCGTACGCTTCGCGATGCAGCCGGGCCTGCTCGACGCCGTCGTAATCGGGTTCAAAAGCGAAGGTGAGGTCGATGAGGCCATAATGAGAATCAACCGGGCCCTCGCCGAAACCGCCAAAGTCTAAGGAAGATTATCATGAAATATCCGCACAAGTCCATTGGCGCCTTGGCCGTCCTATGCACACTATCGCTGTCGTGCGAAACGACTGTTCAACGCAAGTCCGCACCGGTCCCGGATCAAGCCGAACCGGGCTTCACCTTGGCCAGGCCCATCTGGCCGACCGGCCGTGAGAAGGAGATGAATCTCTCCGTAGGGTTCCGCACCCTCTTCGACTGCCCCGGAAAAGCCGACACGTTCCTGCGAATCGCCGGTTCCTCCATTTACCGAATATACCTCAACGGCCAATTCGTCGGCCACGGCCCCGCGCGCGGCCCGCACGGATACTACCGAATCGACCAGTGGCCCCTCAAGAACATCCGCCGAAAGGCAAACGTCCTCGCAATCGAGGTCGCTGCGTACAATGTCAACAGCTTCTACCTGCTCGACCAACCTGCATTCGTCCAGGCCGAGGTCGTATCGGGCGGAAAAGTCCTCGCCGCAACCGCCGGCCAGACGCCCGCTCCCTTCCGTGCCTCGATACTTGCCCACCGACTCCAGAAGGTCCAGAGATACAGCTTCCAAAGACCTTTTATCGAATACTACCGCCTCCAGCCGGGATTCGACCACTGGTGGGATCTGCCCGCAGGCAGCCTCGCCGAAGTCAAATGCGCCGTCCAGAACGAGAAAAAACTCCTCGCCCGGAGGGTAGCTTACCCGCAGTTCGCCAGGCGAAATCCGATCCGAATCCTCTCCCGCGGGAGCTTTCGCCGGAATGTCCCCACAACTAACATCTGGAAGGATAGATCCCTGGTCAATATCGGCCCGCAACTGAAAGGATACACCGAAGACCAACTCGAAGTAGTACCCTCGCTCACCCTCCAGAAAATCCGCCCCGACTCGACAACGCCCGTCGATAAACCGTACCAGGACGATCAGCCCCTCCGCCTGGCTGAAAATCAGTGCGCCATACTCGACATAGGCACGAACCTTACCGGCTTCATCGGCGCCGAGATAACCTGCGACAAGCCAGCCACAATCTGTTTCACTTTCGACGAACTCCTCACAAACGACGACGTGGACTTCAAACGCCTCGATTGCGTCAACGCCCTCTGCTACGAGCTCCGGCCCGGCTCCTACAAGCTCGAATCGATCGAGCCATACACCCTTCGCTATCTCAAGCTCAGTGTCCTCGACGGCGACTGCTCGGCCCGCAGCATCTGCCTGCGCGAATACGCCAACAGCCAGACCGACAAAGCAGGTTTCACCTGCAGCAATCCAGACCTGAACAAAATCTTCGAGGCCGCCCGCCAGACCTTCAGACAAAACGCCATCGACATCTTCATGGACTGCCCCTCCCGTGAACGCGCAGGCTGGCTCTGCGACAGCTTCTTCACCTCAAGGGTAGCCTTCGACCTCACCGGCAATACCACAATCGAGAAGAACTTCTTCGAGAACTATCTCCTGCCGCCGAAATTCGCACACCTGCCCGACGGAATGCTGCCGATGTGCTACCCCGCAGACCACTACGACGGGGTATTCATTCCCAACTGGTCGCTCTGGTTCGTCGTCGAACTCGAAGAGTACCTCGCCCGAAGCGGCGACAGGCAGCTAATCGACGACCTCAAGCCCAAAATCGACGCCCTCTTCAAGTACTTCGAGAAGTTCCGCAATGACGACGGCCTGCTCGAAAAACTCGAAAGCTGGGTCTTCATCGAGTGGTCAAAGGCCAACGACTTTGTTCAGGATGTCAGCTATCCCTCCAACATGCTCTACGCCGCAGCCCTGGCCGCAGCGGGAAGAATCTACGATGACCAGGACCTCACACAACAGGCCGAGAACATACGCAAGACAATCCGCAACCAGGCCTTCGACGGAGAATTCTTCATCGACAACGCCGTTAGAAAAGACGGCAAGCTCCAGGTCACCGCAAACAGAACCGAGGTCTGCCAGTATTTCGCATTCTTTTTCAATGTCGCCACAGCGCAGACACACCCGAAGCTCTGGCGGACTCTGCTCGACGACTTCGGACCCCAGCGAAAGAAAACCAACGCCTTTCCCGAAATCCACCCGGCAAATGCGTTCGTCGGAAACTATCTCCGGCTTGAACTGCTCAACAGGTACAACGCCCCGGCCAAAATCAAAGAAGACATCCTCGGCTTCTACCTCTACATGGCCGAGAAAACCGGAACCCTCTGGGAAAACGTCGGTGCCGAGGCAAGCTGCAACCACGGGTTCGCCTCACACGTCGTCCACAGTCTTTATCGCGACGTCCTCGGGGTATCTGAAATAGACACGGCAAAAAAACAAGTCCTGGTTAATATCGCAGATGTCGGACTTGACTACTGTGAAGGAACGATAATCACCCCCCACGGCCCGCTCATCGTCAAATGGAAAATCGAAAACGAAAAAGTCATCTGCAAGACAAAGGCGCCCCGGGGATACGAAGTCACAGTCAAGAACCTCAGAAATGACAATTCGATCCTGCAAACAAACCGGGACTGAGCGGCCGCAGAGCGCCGCCGAACCCAACAGAAATCCGCCTGATTAGACCAAAACAAAAACTCGCAAATTGAATTCACACGCTGTATAATCGGCCGGTATTTTGTATTCGTGTATTCGAATTTAGGAGAAATACGATGGATCGCAGAGACTTCCTCAAGGCAGCCGCAGCAGGCCTGACAGTATCGACATTGGGCAGCTACGTTCCGGTGTTCGCAGCACAAAAACCGAAAAAAGTCGCACTCATCGGGACGGGGTGGTACGGCAAGGCCGCCCTGCTTCGCCTCATCCAGGTCGCGCCGGTCGAGGTCGCCGCACTTTGCGATGTCGATAGCAACATGCTCGCCGAGGCCGCGGAGATTGTAGCAGGCAGGCAGAAATCAGGCAAGAAACCTCGCACCTACTCCGACTACCGCGAACTGCTCAAGAAAGAGCAGCTCGATATCGTTCACGTCGCCACGCCTGATCATTGGCATGCCCTGGCGATGATAGAAGCGGTCAAGGCAGGAGCCGATGTTTACGTCGAAAAGCCCATCAGTGTCGATGTCGTCGAAGCGCAAGCCATGCTCGCAACAGCAAGGAAGTACAAGCGGGTCGTTCAGGTCAACATGCAGCGAAGAAGCACCCCGCACCTCATAGAAGCACGCGATAGGGTAATCAAGGAAGGAAAGCTCGGCAAAATCGCTCACGCCGAAATCTGCTGCTACTACCACATGCGGGCCAGAGGCAATCCCCCGGATACCGCCCCGCCGGCGAACCTCGACTGGGACATGTGGACAGGCCCGGCCCCCATGAGACCATACAACAAAATCGCACACCCAAGAGGATGGCGAGCGTTCATGGAGTACGGCAACGGAATCGTAGGGGATATGTGCGTACACATGCTCGATATGGTACGATGGATGCTCGACCTCGGCTGGCCGACGAAAATCAGTTCTTCCGGGGGTATCCTCGTCGATAAGCAGAGCAAGGCAAATATTACCGACACCCAAATCGCAACGTTCGATTTCCCCGGCCTGCCCGTAGTCTGGACCCACCGCACATGGGGACCCGCCCCGGACCCGGAATACCCATGGGCCGCTTTCATCTATGGAGAAAAAGGCGTCCTCAAGGCAGACGTCCACAAGTATGAATTCATCCCACAGGGAGGAGGCGAAAAGCTCACCGGCAAGGCACTCTACGAATACGACAAATACCCCGAAGACGAAACAGAAAAAGACCTCGAACGCCACGTCGCTTCGGCAGTGAGGGGCCACTGGAGAAACTTCCTCGAAATGACCGAGACAAGGGGCAGGCCCGTCTCGGATATCGAAGAAGGATATATAACAGCGACCTCATGCATCCTCGCCAACATGGCCTGCAAACTCGGGCGCACCCTCGAATGGGACCCGGTCAAGGGTGAAGTCGTCGGCGATAAGCAAGCCAACAAGCTGCTCGCCCGACCGTATCGAAAACCATGGATCCACCCGGACCCAAAGAAAGTCTGACCGCGCTGCGGCAAGAGTAAAACTGTATCTAAGGAATTCATCGGATGAAAAGATACATCGGCGGAACCGCTCTCGGAAAATCTATAGTCAGAAAACTGCTCTCTGTATGTCTGGCCGTCATAGCTTTGAATGCTTCGGCCCTGGCCGCCGATTATCCCTCGCCGGCGCCGCCTACGGATACCTCCCAATATGGAAAGCACTTCCAGCGATCTATGACGCTGATGGAATCGAGTACCCCGACGAAAAGAAATACCGTCCGAATACTCTTCTACGGCCAGTCAATCGTCGGCCAGCAATGGCACACAATGGTAGCCGATGACCTCAGGAGAAGGTTCCCCAATACCGACTTCGTCATCGAAAACAAGGCTATCGGCGGGTTCAGCTCCCAACTGCTCGTCCGCACCATGCACTACGACGTAATGCCGTTCTACCCGGACCTGCTCGTCTTTCACGTTTACGGCGCCCACGACAAATACGAAGATATAATTCGCGAAATCCGAACCCGCACAACCGCCGAAATCATAATGCAGTCCGACCATGCAAACACCTGGCCGCAACCCAAGTGCACCGGCGACTTCTGGACCGAACAAGAGGACTGGGGCGACAAGATGAACTACTTTCTCCTGCCCGCTGTCGCCGAGAAATACAAATGCTCATGGCAGCCGCAAAGATGGGAGTGGGTCGATTACCTCAAGGCCAATAACCTCCAGCCGAAAGACCTTCTTACCGACAGCGTACACCTCAACAACCAGGGCAAATGGCTCATGGCAGAGCTGCTCAAAAGATATCTTGTATATCTGGGCGATGAGCCGAAAGACTCCTGGGCGGGAATGGTCAAGACATACGTAGTCGGAAAAGACATCGATTGGCAAGGCAACAAGCTCACTCTCGAATTCGAAGGCAATCGAATCGTCGCCCTCGCCGCCAAAGGACCCGCCGGCAAAGCCGACGTCATCATCGACGGCCGAAAGACCTCCGACCACCCCGAATGTTACACCTTCACCCGACCATCCGGAACGCCCCACATCCGCTGGCCCGCCGTAAAGAAATTCACATTCCAAAAGCCCCCCGTCCTCGAAACATGGCGAGCCGTCTGTTCCAATTTCGACGACGCCCAGAAAAACTTCGATTTCACTGTCACCGGCTCGGCCACCGGACCCGACGGCGCAGGAAAAGCGACCGAGAAGTTCGTCTCGAATTCGGGCAGAATAGTTATTGAGCCGGAAGACTGGGTCTTCGAATACGACAAGAGCGTAAGCAAGAAAAACGCCCCCGACCAATTCGAAGTCACCTGGTCGGTCGAATTGCTCGGCACGGACCGATACGCGCCACCGAATGCAGACGATCCCGCGAAAGAATATCCCACCATCCTTGCCTCGAACCTCGAAAATACCGTCCACACCCTGGAACTTATCGCCGAAGGCCCCGCCAAACCCGCAATCGCGGCAATCAGGATATACACGCCGCCTTTCAAGTAGCCGCAGTTTCCACCGGCTCAAAGCTCTATTCCAATCTCACCGCCCTCCTGCGCAACAATGTCATCTCCCCTGCAGATTCCCCGCCAATCGCTCGTATCGCACAAGCAGGCTGCCGGGCTGGTCCTTCACCGCCAAAGCAAGGTTCGCCGCTAATTCGGCGCCGACCATAGTTTTCGTCACCTTGTTCCGCTGCTCATCGACGAATTCAACCGAGTAATTCAAATCCGAATCGACAGCCTCCAGATGCACAACAGCCTGACTGCCGGCGCACTTGCCCCGCCGAAACGCCAGAACGAGCCCCGCATGCAAATCCGCCCGATGAAACTGGTATGCAACGAATCTCTCGGCGCCCGTATCGCACGGCGTCAGGGCATAGAAATCGCCGTACCAGTACTTCTGGTTCTCGCGGAACTCCGCCAATGCCGCCATGCCGCTATCGGCGTCGAAGTCATCGGCCAGGTAATCCCACTGCCCGATCATTCCCGCCGTCGCCGCGCTTCGGAAGACATACGACTGCGGCGACCATCCACAAGAGCAGTGCAGCGGAAGATAGAGGCTCAGCCCGGCCGTCTGCGACTGGTCCCACTCGGCGCGACCGGGAGCACAGCCCGTGTCACTCCGCCAGAACGGAACGCTCCTCATACATGTCTCAAGATCAATCCGCCGGCCGCCGCTGGCGCAGTTGTCGATATAGAGACCCGGATTTCTCTCACGTAATCCGTCCCAGAGTTCGTAGAGCCCCTCGACATAGCGAATTTCCGTCATCCCCTGCCTGTCCGGCGCATCGTTCTTCCGCCAAAACGGCAAAGGATCGATATTGAAATCATTGCGATACCAGTCCATTCCGAATTCGGTTATCCTTTTAGAGAGAAGCTCGGCCATCCACCGCCGAGCGACGGGATCGTTCAACTTGAACAAGCTGTTTTTCTCTCCAGTGAAGATAAACTCCGGATGTTCCCGCTCGATTTGCGTCCCGGCGGCGACGCGTTCCGGCTCGAACCACACGACGAATTTTATGCCCATATTGTGACACGCATCCCCGATCGGACGCAAACCATTGGGAAATTCCTTCGGCTTGCAGTACCAGTTCCCAACCCCGTTGGGAAACCCGCCCACGAACCATGCCGCATCGAACCAGTGAAAATCGAAACCGAGTCGATGAGCCCACCCGGCCGCCTCCAACTGCCCGGCCTCAGTAGCCCAGCCCGGTTTCGTCCAACTGTATCGGTCGAAGCACTGCATAAAAGTAGGAAGCCGAACGGGCTTTTTACCCTCTTTCGGAACATAATGAAAAAGCAGCAGTCTGCGAAACCGGTTGTGCGCCGCATGCCTCTCGCCCTTCCATGCAAGCACGACAATCCTCGGACTGCGAATCCGCTCGCCGGGACGCAACACCAAATGTGTCCGCTCCATCCCCGCCCGGACCCGGCTGGGCCCCGTCGCCGAACGCTCAAACCTCGCCGCCCACTGCCCCGACCAGCCGATGCCCATAATAAATCCGGCCCCGCCGTACTCAAAATTGAAGAAGCCAAACGCCCCGTTTGATGAACGCCCGCCAACGGGCGATATCCGAATCTCTTTGCCCGGACTCAATTCCCTCGCCGTAGGCAGCCACGACTGCTCCGAACACATATCCCCCGTAAGCCCGTGAACAACCGCACTGCGATTCGAAGGGCCCGTTCGCAGCCGAACATCCAGAGCCTGGATATCCTCGATAATCGGCGTATCCTTATCCCCCTTGTTCTCGAAATACGCCACCCAGTCAACCGCAGGATAACCTTCGAACATCGACGCAACAACCGTCACCTCCAGCCCGGTTGCCGGATCGGACCACTTCGCACGATACTCCGCCCGCCCATCGGAAGTCACTGCCCGGCAGGTATGCTCCCATTCGCCGAGCAACTGCGCAGACTCGATGCCGCCGTAAACAAACGAAAAAGGCGGCTCGGAGTCTGCAAAGAGCAACTCGCTCTGGTTATCATCGAGCCACAGCGAACTTCCGTCTTCCATGATAAACCGCGCATCGGCCCAATCCGCATGGTCGTGCGACGGGCCGTCATCCGTCGTCTCTGCCTTTAGCAGAATCTCCTTGGCCTCGGCAGGTATGTCGATGCCGACCGCAGCCGCTTCATCAGGCCCCCGCACCACCGCGCTGCGATACACTTCTTCGCCGCCGATTTCAACCGCAAAGATCACGCTGCCGCGTTTGCCTTGCGTATCGTAATTGTTGTCAATCCCGACCATAGCCTCGAAACGCCTGGCCCCTGGGGGAATGTGCACGAGGATTCGACTGTTCGCATGCGTACCCAGCCCGTGCGCGAACCGCCGAGCGCCGATCGTGATCGGTGTCTCCATACAAGACCGCCCGAAACCCAGCGCATTATAATCCTGCTGCAAGACCTTCACCTCGACGCGACCGGCTCCTCCCATATCCGTCTTGGCGCCGAAACACCGAGCTGACCACTCGCTCATCTGCATCACTTCCGCTGCGCTGGCCATAACCGCGTCATTCGGCGCCTCGATAGGGATATCGCCCGCACTACTTCGCCCCTGACTATTCGCAAGGAGACACAAAACGCCCACAATCATACCCCCGGCACACCTTGCTATATTTCTCATTTTCGCTCCTTCATTCATCCGACCTTGAGTTGAAAACCGCCCCGGACAACCCGGCGGCATATTTATGCCGGGCTCAGCCAAGGCAACTCGACCTGGTTGCAGATCAGGCGGGTATCAGTCCGACTCATACCTGCCCACAATCTCGCCGTCGTCTCTGGTCATAGTGACTTCGAGCTTGCCGTGCTCGGCATTTACCCGAATGACGGTCGCCTCGCCGACCCCGGGGCCGCCTCCTATTATGACGGGATAATTATGAACCTTCTCTTCCGGTTCCACCACAGCATACCGGTGCGTATGTCCCGATATCATCAGGTCGATTTTGCCCTTGTTGAATAGCGGCCTCCACTTGTTATACAGATCATCTATGCCGTGCCAATCTTTCGATTGCCTGTGAGGCATATGAACCAGGACTATCCTGAACGGCGCCTTCCTGCTTGCCTTCGTCCGGATCTCCCTCTCCAGCCACATTGTTTGTTCGTCCCGATAGCGGTCAAAATCCGCCAGGCCGCTGTATTCCTTGCTGGTGTCGTCCTTATCCTCACCGCTATCCATCACAATAAAATGCACGGGGCCGTGATCGAACGAGTAGTAATATCTGCCGCCGGGCGTTGTCACATAGTCCGGAAGCATGCGGGCAAATTTACCCCTGGTCTCATGGTTTCCACGGACGTAAACAAATGGAATTTCTCTTGCGAAGAATTCGAAACAGGGTCTTAGAACATGGTCGATGATCTGCGGCTCATCCTCGATGTGGCCCAGTATATCGCCGTTGAGAAATACGAGATCGTAGGGATCGGCTGCCGCGAGCTTCATCAGAGTCTCGAACATATCATCCCGCTCGTGTATATCGTTGAGAACGATGAATGATATACTCTCCCGATTCCCGCACAATGTCTTGAAAGTGTGAACATCTCCGGCAACGGTCTGCCCGTATGCGACTTTATACGGCTCGAACTTCAAAATTTCCTTCGAGCAGATTCTATAGGCGTACTTTTTGCCTGGGGAAAGACCTTCGATAGTAACTCTATGAATAGTCTGATCGGCATCTATCAACCCATGCCGACTGTTGAAAGCTCTTTGGTCAAGGCTGTCGCCCGCTCCATATTCCACCCAGCTTGTGCATTTGCGGTCCGTGATCCACATCACGGTCATCGAAGTACCGGATGGATTCTGGAGATAAGGACCTGTGACAATGCTCAAGGCGCGGCATGGAGATACGCCTGCAAGAATAATGAGCAGAAATGCGAAATATCTAATACCGGTTTTGTCGACAAAGCGATTCATATTACCTCCATATCGTTTTCCTGCTCAATTATCTCAGGCATTCTATTTCCTGCCGGAGTCAACCTATCGCGTCTGCACGGCCGAGACCCCCTCCTTTGTCAGTATAACGGGCTTTATCGTACCGTCGCCATTGAACTCCATCCGGTCAATGCAGGTGACACGATGATCGCGGTCTGTCTCGCCGAGGGGACGACGGTGGTAAACGATGAACCAATTGTCCGAACCGGGGACATTGATAACCGAGTTATGTCCGGCGCCGGTCGCAATCCCGGCATCCTGCTGCAGAATCTTTCCAATCCGCTTGAACGGACCAAGGGGAGAATCCGCGACGGCGTAAGCCACTGAGTAATTCGGGCCCGTCCACCCGCCCTCGGACCACATAAAATAAAGCTTACCCTTGCGCCGGAACATCACAGGGCCTTCCACATAGCTCTCAGGTGTTATCTCACGATAGGTCACTCCGTCGGAAAAAGGAACGAACCCGGTGAAATCGTCATTGAGTTTGGCAATATTGCAGTGCCGCCAGCCCCCATAGACAATGTAGTATTGCCCATGATCCTTGAACACGAACTGGTCGATCGGCTGTGCGCCATTGTGGAACTTGTCGATCAGCGGTTTGCCCAGATAGTCATGAAACGGCCCAGCCGGATTCTCGGCAACCGCAACGCCAATGCCGCCGGGTTCACTGTTATTCTGAATGTCATTGGCGCCGAAAAAGAAAAAGTACCGGCCATCTTTCTCAACCACCGAAGGCGCCCACATGGCCCGCCTGGCCCAACTAACGTGCGAACTGTCCAACACGCGCTGATGCTTGGTCCAGTGCACGAGATCCGGCGACGAAAAGCAATCGAAGTAAAGCTGTTTATGATACCGGGCCGAGGTGGTCGGGTAGATCCAATAGGTATCCCCGAAGACGACACCCTCCGGGTCCGCATACCAGCCGGGAAAGACGGGATTTCCTGAAGTCACCTTCTCGGCCTGCTCGGCGGAAGCTGGACTCGCCTGAACAAGCCCACAGAACAAACCGAACCAGAAACATATTTGCAGAAAACTATATGACACCGAATCGATTCTATTGCGCATTTGTAACTCCACCTGTCTTATTCACTCAAAACACGGCAACCCTTTTTATTACGGGATAATCACCTGTTAGCTCAAAGGCCACTTCTCTACCGGACTGCGGCTCTCGAATACGGACCTGCTGAATACCGCGATTATGCGGATTACAGGCTATTACCAGCAACTCACTTTTATCCCTGCTGTACTTTGCCCTGACCAGCGGCTCTTTGTAATAATTGCAGTAGCTGGGGTATCGGTGTTTCCCGGTCCTCCATACTTTCCCGTTTGAAGTAAACAGCTCAGGCATAAACCACCGGGTATCAGCTTCGATTATGTCTTTATTCCGGCTCGCCTGCCACATCCCAAGAACATGATAGTTATAGAACCCGAAATATTTGATGTAGTAGTAAACGTTCTTGCCGACCCCATTGAAAGAGCGTCGCACCGGCATCTGCATTCCTCCTTCACCGGGCTCGCCTGCATCGGCAGCATCTTCCGAGTAGATATTCCCCGTTTCCCAGCAGTAAGCGCCGTCCATCCGGCAATGAGCAAATAAAGACATTGCATAGACCAGCGAAGGAGGAGCCTGGTGCTTGATACCTCTGCATTGATATTTGCCGCCCGGGGTTTGGAAGCGATAGGTTGACAAGGGATACCCATCCACGAATTCCGTCTGAATCCATGTCGATATGACATTGGGGATTTCGGGACGCGCAAGCTTGCCCACTTCCCATTCCTGAACAACGGCATATAGATGTGCCGGATTGCCGCCGTTAAGCCAGTAAACGCTCGGATTGCCGAAATTCAATCCACAGTAATCAAATATCCTGTTCAACTCCGGTCCCGGATTACTGTATTTATCCGCCCACTGCTCTGCCGCGGCAAGATTGACTACTCCTGTTGGCCGCCCATTTGAATCGATATGATCGAAAATCCGTAATGAATGATTAACTACCCCGACTCCCCAGCATCCTAAGAGACAGTCAGGCCTTTCTAACTTGAAGTCGGTCACTAATTCACGGAATTTATCGAACTGCTGCTGGTTCCACCTCCAGTGGTCGGCGTTTTCGAAATCAGGGATGACGATCTCCATCCGCTGGCCACGATGTTTCCAGCCGTCGTTGTGCCAGAGGCTTTGGTCGCCGCCTCTGGACATATCCAGCCATTCGGCGTCGCCGAATACCCTGCACTGATGCTTCTTGTCGGGAACGTGTCCGCCTGCGGATATTGTATTCTCGGCAACGTGGGTAAAGCCGAAATCCAGCATCGGATGCCTTCCTTTGCGGTCTGTCTGCCTGTATTTTGCCGCTCCCTCCCAGCAGGCGAATTTCTTCTTCGGCAAATCCCAACCCGATGGGAACCACGTCCCTTCATCAAAATCATAGGCCAACCGATTCAGAGGAACTCTGAACCAGCCCGGAAGCTCAGCTTTGACTTTTCCTCCAAGCTGCAGTATTTCCTGATAGCTTTCCGATACTTCCCAGGGTTTGGATAAATTATATATCTCTACATTTATCGTGACCTGTAACCCTGCGAATTTATCATCGAATCTATAGTTTACCAGGGGTTCGTTTGAGTAAGGGGTCTGGTTAAAACTCCACCGTTTGCCTTTGCCCTGCTGCGGATTGTACTTATTCCAGGCGGTGTCAGTCACCGTCAAGCCGTCAGAGGCAATTTGACAGTTCATTGTTAAACGGCTGGATGAATTGTAGATACCGTCGGTTATTTGAGGGAAAAGCTTTCTTCCAGTCGAGTCCGTTGAACCTGAGGATAATGCAATTACAGGAGGACCTTCTGCGGCCGCAGGTTCACCCAGACATAGAAACAACAACAATAAGCTAAGACGTATTACTTTCATAGTTCTCACGCAAATCATACCCAACAATTAGCCCGTACAATATCACAAGAAGACTCAATCTTCAATCCTGTAAACCTATGAGGAGAAGTCTATCCTAAAAATAATCCCCGCTCGATTGTGGTTCGACAAAGATTCTTGTCAACGGCGGCCACAAGAGGACCACAGCCATGCCGAGGAAGGAGGCAAAAAGTCTGGCGACAAGGAATTATGAAACATATAATGTAATACAAGAATGAATGATTTACAATGCCTGCGGCACACCTGCCGACAATGAGTACCTGCCGCATCAATAGGAACTAAGTCCATGATTATCCGTAATGAAATCGAATCAGATTGTGAAGCAATATCCGACGTCACCAAAGCTGCTTTCGAAAATCATCCGTATAGTAAAAACACGGAACAATTCATTATAAATGGTTTACGAGTCGCCAATGCGCTGACTATTTCACTTGTCGCGGAACTTGACGGCAAATTAGTGGGCCACATAGCCTTTTCGCCTGTAACTTTTTCAGATGGAAGTGAGAATTGGTATGGTCTTGGCCCAATCTCTGTCCTGCCCGACTGCCAGAAACAGGGGGTCGGAACAGAGCTGGTCAAAAAGGGTTTGAATTTGTTAAAGCAGTCAGGGGCCCAAGGGTGCATTCTTGTCGGCGATCCCAACTTTTATAAACGCTTTGGCTTTAACAATCCTGACGGAATACAACATGAAGGCGTTCCACATGAGAACCTTCTGGCTTTGCCCTTTGGCGGCAGAATCCCCAAAGGCGTTGTGCAATTTCATAAGGCCTTTTCTGCAACCGAATAAAACGCGAAAAAGGGCAAGGGAGCATTACACGACGGAAAGTATATCTCGTCAGTAAGAATAGGGCAAAAAGGTCTCTGAATTAGAAGATGGCATATAGACGAGGCAGGCCGACTGCCTTTTCTTCTCAGACCGCAGTATCCCCCCGCCGACTTCAAAACGAATAGCTCTCCCCACTCCCAGCCTTGCCGCCCTTGCGCGATTGCTCAGCCTCGCCGGTCGGCTTACTCGTCCCACCCTCGGGTGACTTCGGGATCTTTTCCGCGACGATTGGGACTTTCGGAGCCTCGATGCCAAGCGCCTTCTCAATCCGTCCGAGCCGCAAATCAAAACCGGTAAGTTTCCGGTCGATAGCATCCAGCTTCTGATTAACCCCCTTCAAATCCCCGCTGATACCGCCGAAGTTCTTCTCGCTCAACGTTATATACCGCTCCATGAGGCGTTCGTAGGCGTCTATCGCACGCGCGGCATCGGTCCTCTGCTCAGGCAGTCGTATCTCCGGTCGAACCTCATAAGTCCTTTCGTAGCCCTCGATAACGCCGGAACACCAAACCAGCACCAGGCATGCTATAAAGCCCCCAACAATACCAATAATACCCTTTCTCGTTCTCATCGGCTTTGTCTCCTGTTTGAACCTTATGCGATCAAGCTCTATATCCTGATTATCGACATAAAAAGCCGTTCAAATAGGGAAGAACCCCAAAAAAACCCTGGTACGCCGGCGTAAATGTCTGTGGGTGGCTAACGATTTTGAAGCTTTTGCGGGATTTCAGCACCTTGGATCGTGAATCGATGCTGCCGGGACTGTTCATGGGCTGAGCAGTAATAGTCAGAATTTACCAAAACCGGGCTTGAAACCCGCCAACAAGGCGGTAAAATCGGAAAATTCGGAACAATGCAGTTCCGGGATTGCCAATTTATCTTGAAAGGTAAGCAATGAGTTTCGATACCATAGACTGGATTGTAATTGCCTCCTATTTCGCACTAATAATGGGAATCGCCTTCTGGATAATGAGGCAGAGGCAGCAATCCTCGACAGACTACTTCCTCGCGGGAAGACACATGCCATGGTTCGTTATCGGAGCCTCCATATTCGCTTCCAATATTGACGCCCAGTACATTAGTGACCTCGCCTGCCGGAAAACAAAGACCGGCATTTTATTGTTAACATCTTCGGAAAGGTAATATATGAACCTTGAGACTATCGACTGGATCGCTGTAGGCGCGTATTTCGCCCTTATTCTCGGCATCGCGTGGTGGGTTATTCTCAGAAACAAAGACACAGCCGATGACTACTTCCTCGCAGGCAGAAACCTCGCATGGTGGGTTGTCGGCGCATCAATCTTCGCCTCCAACATCGGCTCCGAACACCTCGTCGGGCTTGCCGGCTCCGGCTGCACGGACGGTGTGGCTATGGCCCACTACGAACTCCACGCCTGGTGTCTGCTCATTCTCGGCTGGGTAATGGTTCCCTTCTATATGCGCTCGAGGGTCTTCACCATGCCAGAGTTTCTCGAGAGAAGATTCTCACCAACAGCTCGATGGGTACTCTCGCTTATTTCCCTGGTGGCATACGTTCTGACTAAGATCGCAGTGGGCATCTTCGCCGGCGGAATCGTCTTCAGTGTCTTGATGCCTGACATAAACTTCATGGGCCTGGACAGTTTTTGGATTGGCTCTATTCTCGTCATCATCCTGACCGGTGTTTATACCATCCTCGGAGGACTTCGAGCGGTTGCATATAACGATGTCATCCAAACGGTCATTCTGGTTGTAGGATCCATATTGGTGACAATTTTCGGTCTCCGAGCCCTTGGGGGGTGGGGCCAACTGCGAGAGATTCTCGGCTCCGACATGTTCAACCTCTGGAAGCCCCTCGTTCCCGAAGGTGTAGAGAGCACTTGGGCCCCCGTCAAAGAGACCGGTAAAATGGCTTGGTATTTCAACGACAACTATCCCTGGTTGGGAATGCTCTTTTGTGCCCCTATCATCGGCCTCTGGTACTGGTGCACAGACCAATATATCGTTCAGCGGGTGCTCGGCGCTCCCGATGAACGGGAAGCTCGCAGAGGTTCGATCTGTTCCGGATTCCTCAAGCTCCTGCCCGTGTTCATCTTCATTATCCCTGGAATGATATGTTTTGCCCTGGCGCAGAGCAGCAAAGCTCCGGCCATCCGTGAGGTTCTCTTCGATAGTAATGGACAAGTAGTCCGCGAGCATTGTCAGCAAGCATTCCCCCTACTCGTCCGTACAGTCCTGCCCACAGGCATTCGCGGAATTGTTGTGGCTGGTTTACTTGCCGCCCTTATGAGTTCTTTGGCAGGTTGTTTCAATGCCTCGTCCACCCTGTTCACGATGGACTTCTACAGCAAGTTCAGACCGAAAGTCTCTCAGCACCATCTCGTCTGGGTCGGACGAGTCGCGACGGCAATCATGGTACTGATCGGTTTGCTCTGGATTCCCGTAATCCGCGGCGGAAAGGGGCTTTATGACTATCTTCAGACCGTCCAGGGTTACTTGGCGCCGCCCATTTTCGTCGTCTTTTTCCTTGGGGTATTCATGAAACGCCTCAACAGCAAAGGTTGTCTGTCGGCCCTCATTGTCGGATTCGGGATGGGTCTCCTGCGTTTGGCCATTGATACGCCCGTCAAGTTGCTCGGACGTTCCTATCCCGAAGGTTCTTTCCTCTGGATTATGAACAATATGTTCTTCCAGTATTACAGTCTGTTGATTTTCATTGTCTGCATCATCGTGATGGTCATCGTCAGTTATTTAACCGATCCGCCCTCGTACGAAAAAATCAAGGGTCTTACTTATGGCACCCTCACCGCCGAGGACCGCGAAAAATCGCGGGCAAGCTGGAACTACAGGGATGTTGTCCTATCGGTGTTGCTCCTCGCCGTTATTGTCGCAGCGTATCTCTACTTCACCGGATAATTCTAAGAATGCTCAATACCGTTCGCGAACATCTGTTCGCCGTCTTTCATTAAGGATTGATTGAAATGGCTTACACAATTGGCTTGGATTACGGCACGAACTCCGTCCGCTGCATTATTGTAGATGTCGCCGACGGAAACGAGTTGGCTGCGGCAATCTATGAATATGAAACGGGCGACGCAGGCATAATTCTCGACTCTTCCGACCACAACCTTGCCAGGCAGAATCCCGCAGACTACGTTAAGGGAATAGAAGTAACCGTAACGCAGGCGATCGCAAAGGCAAAAAAGGCTTCTAAAGACTTCGACCCCGCATCCGTAATAGGAATCGGAATCGATACCACAGGATCGACGCCTCTGCCCGTAACCCAGACCGGCAGACCGCTGGCAATGCTCGATGAATTCAAGGACAACCCCAACGCCCATGCCTGGCTTTGGAAGGACCACACAGGCTACGCAGAAGCCGCCGAGATTACACAACTCGCCGAGAAGCAACACCCAGAGTACCTGGCTAAGTGCGGCAGCACATACTCTTCGGAATGGTTCTTCAGCAAGATACTCCACTGCCTGCGAACGGACCCGAAGGTATTCGACGCAGCTTACACATGGGTGGAATGCTGCGATTACATCCCCGCAGTGCTCACAGGAACCGAGAAGCCCGAAAAAATCAAGCCGAGCCGGTGCGCCGCAGGACACAAGGCAATGTTCAACGCCGGCTGGGGCGGACTGCCTGCGAAAGATTTCCTCGCAAACCTCGACCCGAAACTCGGCATGCTCCGCGACAGACTTTACACGGAGACGTACACGGTTGATACCAAAGCCGGCGACCTCACAGCCGAATGGGCCGCCAAGCTCGGCCTCAAGGCCGGGATACCCGTTGCGGTCGGCGCCTTCGACGCCCACCTCGGAGCCGTCGGCTCCGGAATAGCACCGGGCAAGCTCGTAAAAATCATCGGAACGAGCACCTGCGATATGCTCGTCGCCGATTCGGCGCAGCCGCTGGCGGATATCCCCGGTATCTGCGGCATCGTAGATGGCTCCATCCTGCCGGGCTTCTTCGGCCTTGAAGCGGGGCAATCGGCCGTCGGGGATATCTTCAACTGGTTCGTGAATTACGTCTCCTCGGATTCGCACGAAGCCCTCACCGAAAAGGCCGCTAAACTCAAGCCGGGCCAATCGGGATTGCTCGCGCTCGACTGGAACAACGGCAACAGGACAATACTCGTTGACCAGAGATTGACAGGCCTGCTCCTCGGCCAGACCCTCCACACAAAACCAGAAGAAATATACCGCGCACTCATCGAAGCCACCGCCTTCGGCGCGTTGACCATAATAAACAGGTTCGAGGAATACGGCGTCACCGTATCGGAAGTCGTCAACTGCGGCGGAATCGCAGAGAAAAATCCCCTGCTGATGCAGATATACGCCGATGTCACGGGGCGTGAAATGAAGATCTCCCGCTCGGCCCAGAGTTGCGCGCTCGGCTCGGCAATCGCAGGCGCGGTCGTCGCCGGTACAAAGGCGGGCGGATACAATAACTTCGCCGATGCCCAGAACGCAATGTGCGGAATAAAGGACATAACCTTCAAACCCATCGCCGAGAATAGGCAGATTTACGAAAAACTTTACGCCCTCTACAAGCAACTGCACGACGCCTTCGGACTCGCAGACTCATCCGCCCAACTCGGAAACCTAATGAAGCAACTTCTCAACATCAAGGACGCCGCAAATGCCTGACAGCCCTATTATGCACGAGCAAATCAGAAAGGCCGTCTGCCGGGCCAATATGCAGCTTCCCGCGCATAACCTCGTAATATACAGTTGGGGCAACGTCAGCGCAATCGATCGAGAAGCCGGTGTCGTCGCAATCAAGCCCAGCGGAGTCGAATACGACAGTCTCACGCCTGAAAAGATCGTCCTGCTCGACCTCGACGGCAATATCATCGACGGCGATTTCAACCCCTCTTCCGACACACCAACCCATCTGGAACTCTACAGGAGCTTCAAAAATATAGGAGCCGTCTGCCACACACACGCCCCCGCCGCTACCGCCTGGGCCCAGGCGTGCAGGGAGATTCCCTGCTTCGGCACCACGCACGCCGATTTCTACTACGGCCCGGTCCCTACAACAGAACCAATGATGGAAAACGCAATCAAAAACGACTACGAACTAAACACCGGAAAGGCAATAGTACAGCGATTCGCCGACCTCGACCCGGCAGAGGTCCCCGCGGTCCTCGTCGCAAACCACGGCCCCTTCACATGGGGACAAGATGCCGCCAAAGCAGTCGAGTCGATGGTCGTACTCGAACAGACCGCAAAAATGGCAATCGACACGATAACTATAAACCCCCAACAGGGCCCAATAAACAAAGCCCTGCTGGACAAACACTATCTGAGAAAACACGGTAAGAACGCCTACTACGGGCAGAAATAGAAAGACACAAACTGAGCAATCGCTCGGAACCATTGAGAACAGGAGTGACGAAAATGAAAAAGACTACATTCGCAGTAATCGTCGGAAATCGAGGCTTCTTCCCGGATGCGCTCGCAAAACAAGGCAGAAAAGACATACTCGACCTGCTCAAAAAAACCGGCTTCGACTCCGTCGCCCTGTCCATGCAGCAGACGAAATACGGCGCTGTCGAGACCTATGACGACGCCAAGAAGTGCGCCGAGCTCTTCGCCCAAAACAGCGACAAGATAGACGGAATAATAGTCACCCTCCCCAACTTCGGCGATGAAAAAGGCGTCGCTGAAACAATCAAACGCTCCGGCCTTAACGTCCCAATCCTCATCCACGCCGAGGCTGATACGCAGAATAAAATGACCCTCGCAAATAGGCGCGACTCCTTCTGCGGCAAAATCAGCGTATGCAACAACCTCAGGCAGGCCGGAATACCATATTCGCTCACCCTCTCGCACACCGTCAAGCTTAACTCCGCCGAGTTCAAGCGCGAGCTCGACGACTTCGCCTCGGTTTGCAGGATCGTTCGAGGACTCAAAAACGTCCGCTACGGGGCAATCGGCGCCCGCACCGGAGCATTCAACACCGTTCGGTATAGCGAAAAGATACTCGAACTATCCGGAATCGCCATTGAGACGATAGACCTCTCCGAAATCCTCGGAATGGTGGACCGCCTCGCCGATAGCGACAAAGCCGTCAAGGCCAAGCTCGACTCCATCAGGAAATACATCCCGATAAAGAAAATCCCCGCCGAACCGCTGATGAAGATGGCGAAGTTCGGCCATGTAATAGACCGATGGGTCGCAGACAACGACCTTGCAGGAACCGCAATCCAGTGCTGGACCAGTCTCGAAGAGTTTTTCGGCATTGTCCCCTGCACGCTAATGAGCATGATGAGCGAATCACTCATGCCCAGCGCCTGCGAAGTCGATATCACGGGGCTGCTGGCAATGCACATCCTCCAGCTCGCCTCGGGCACGCCCAGCGCCCTGCTCGACTGGAACAATAACTACGCCGACGACCCCGATAAATGCGTCCTCTTCCACTGCTCCAATCTGCCGAAGTCCTTTTTCAAGTCATCGGCTATGGACTACCAGGCCATCATCGCAGGGTCGGTCGGCAAGAAGAACACATACGGAACAGTCGTCGGGAGAATCGCGCCAAACAAGGCCACATTCTGCCGAACCACCACCGACGATGCCTCCGGAGTAATAAGCGCATACGTCGGCCAGGGACAATTCACAAACGACAAGCTCGATACCTTCGGCGGATACGGTGTCATGAGAATACAGAACCTCCAGGACCTCATGCAGTATATCTGCACGATGGGATTCGAGCACCACGTCGCCGTCAACATTTCACAAAAGGCCGACCCGATTACCGAGGCCCTCGGAAACTACATGGGCTGGGAAATCTACAGACACGAATAGACGGATTCGCCCGCTCTCATGCGGTCGCGGCCCGAATTCAACCTGGAATGACAAACAATCTGTAGTAGAATGCCGCCTCAAGTGGTCGGACGCACATTATCCCCAACCATCGGCCTGCCAAAATGGCACATCAGGACCGCCCCACTCTAATCGTAAAACCTTGCAATACAATATTTTACAATTTAGGGTCGATCCCGGCACGCTGTTTGCACATACATCCTTAACAAGTATCAAGGCGGGCGCATTGCGCCGGCATGAAAGTGAGGATTGATTGATATGAAATTCGACAAATTTACATTGAAAGCACAGGAGGCGTTGGCGACGGCCCAGCAGACCGTAATGGCCAAATCCCATACGGTTCTGACGGCCCTGCACCTTCTCAGCGCGCTGACAAATGACGATGAAGGCATCGTTGTAATGATACTCAAGAAAATCGGCGCCAATGTCAAACGAATCAAGGATATGACGGAAAGCGAGTTGAACCGACTGCCGCAGGGAACCGCCCCGGCGGCGCCGACCCAGCTTATGCCCGACCCGGCGATGACACAGATTGTTCTCGATGCGCAGAACCAGGCCGACAAAATGGGCGACGACTACCTCAGCACCGAACACATGCTGATTTCGCTCGCATCGATAGACAGCCCCGCAAAAGAACTCCTCGGCCTGAATTCCGTTAAACCCGAACAAATCCTCTCCGCACTGAAGGACATCCGAGGAGGCGAGAAAGTCACCGACCAGAGCCCGGAGGCAAAATACAAAACACTCGAGCGATTCGGAATCGACCTGTTCGACATGGCCCGGAAGGGAAAGCTCGATCCCGTAATAGGAAGGGACGAGGAAATCCGTCGGTGCATGCAGGTCCTCAATCGCAGAACGAAGAACAACCCCGTTCTCATCGGCGAGCCGGGCGTCGGCAAAACCGCCATCGTAGAGGGCCTTGCACAGAGAATAGTGGCCGGTGACGTCCCGGCAGGACTGCAGAACAAGACCATTATCGCACTGGACATGGGCGCACTCATCGCCGGCACGAAGTTTCGCGGCGAATTCGAAGATCGTCTCAAGGCCGTCCTAAAAGAAGTCATCGCCGCCGAGGGGCAGATCATCCTGTTCATCGACGAGCTGCATACCGTCGTAGGCGCCGGAAAAGCCGAAGGCTCCGTTGACGCAGGCAACCTCCTCAAACCCTCACTGGCAAGGGGAGAACTCCGCTGCATCGGCGCCACAACAATAGACGAATACCGCAAGTACATCGAAACCGACGCCGCCCTCGAACGCCGGTTCCAGCCTATAACGATCGACCCGCCAAGCGTCGAGGAGACAATCGCAATACTGCGAGGACTCAAGGGCCGCTACGATACGCACCACGGCGTCAGAATCACAGACGCCGCTCTCGTCGCTGCAGCAACATTGTCGAACCGATATATCACCGACAGGTGGCTGCCGGACAAGGCCATCGACCTGATCGACGAAGCCGCATCGAAGCTGCGAATAGAAAACGACTCGCTCCCGGCGGAGCTCGACGGAATACGAAGAAAGATCATTCAGCTCCAGATCGAGCGGGAAGCACTGAAGAAAGAGCCGGACCCCGCAAGCAAGGAGAGACTCAAGAAAACAGAGAAGCAGCTCGCCGACCTCCAGAACCAGGACAAGGAACTTACCGCACGATGGCAGGGCGAGAAGGGCAACATCGACCACATAAAGGAAATCAAGCAGCAGCTCGAAACCGCAAAGACACAATTCGAAGAAGCCCAGCGAAAAGGTGAACTCGAAAAAGCCGCACGCCTCAAATACGAGACGATTACCAATCTCAAGCAAGAACTCGAACAAAAAGAGGCGGACCTGGCTAAATCGGCAAACGGCAAGATGCTCCACAACGAAGTCACCGAGGAGCACATCGCACAGGTCGTGGCGAAATGGACGAACATCCCCGTCGCCAGGCTGCTCAGCGGAGAAAGGGAACGGCTGATTAAGATGGAAGAACAGATCCGCCGGCGTGTCGTCGGGCAGGATGAAGGCGTAAGTGCGCTGTGCAACGCCGTTCGAAGAAGTCGCTCAGGACTCGGAGACCCCAGCAGGCCCATAGGAACGTTCCTCTTCCTCGGCCCGACAGGCGTCGGAAAAACCGAACTCGCAAAAGCGCTCGCAGATTTCCTGTTCAACGACCCCAACGCCATGGTCCGAATCGACATGAGCGAATTCATGGAGCCGCATTCTGTCGCACGTCTTATAGGCGCCCCTCCAGGCTACGTTGGCTACGACGAAGGAGGAAGGCTCACAGAAGCCGTCCGAAGGAAACCATACTCCGTAATACTGCTCGACGAAGTAGAAAAGGCCCATCCGGACGTCTTTAATATACTGCTCCAGGTCTTCGACGACGGCAGGCTTACAAACGGCAAAGGAAGAACCGTCGACTTCAAGAACACCGTAATAATCATGACCAGCAACCTCGCCAGCTTTGAAATACAGAAGCTCACCGAGGAAGCCGGGGCAGACTGGGAAATCGAAGCGCACGTCAAAGACGTCCTCAAGCAGGCCTTTACCCCCGAGTTTCTCAACCGAATCGACGAGATGATAGTGTTCCACATGCTTACCAGGGAAAACCTCGCAAAAATCGTCGAGATACAACTGCGATACCTTGCGGACCGACTCAAAGCCAGGAACATTACGCTGGAGTTCACCGACGCCGCGCGGGATCAAATCATGGACGAGGGCTACGACCCTGCATTCGGCGCCAGGCCGCTCAAGCGGACAATTCAGCAGCGAATAGAAAATGCACTCGCCGCCGAACTGCTCGCCGGCAACTTCACCGACGGCGACAAAATCAAAGTCGATGCCAAGTCACACAAATTCGATTTCGCGAAGGTCTAAGGGCTATTTGTCGGCTTCGGTCTCCTGAATTTTGTCTTCTGCCTTCTTTTCCGGCTCGACGAATTTGAAGTTCCGCTTGTTCGCCTGTTCGCGAACGGCCTGCAGAATCGCCGAGCCAAGCGTCACCCCGTCCTTCTGCTGCTGCTTCTTCATCTCAGCCGCAACGTATGTCTTCCGCTTGTCGTTAAGCTCCTGAATCTTCTGCTGTATCTCCGCACGTTCCTTTCGCTTGCTCTCGATATATCCCTTACGCTCGTCATCGCTCATCTTGCGCATATTCTCAGGAAGCTCTTCTTCCTTAAGCTGCCCCAACTTCATGTTGTCCTGGGCCAGCGCATCGACAAGGTCCCAGTGGTCGTTGCGGTAATTCGACGACGACTTGGCCAGGCTCCTCTGAATTGCCGCTTCCGACGAGAGACCGGCGGCATTTCCGTCCTGCGCCATCTGTCGTTCGTAGCCGAACCGGCCTGCCGTCCCGTATACGATATAAGTATCGTTCAGCCGAGAGCTCAACTCCATGATCTCCTTGTCCTGCGGAGCGGCGATATGAACCGTCTTCTTGTTGTGGTTGATGCAGAGATACCTGCCGTCCGCGAGTTTGGCGCCCATGTCCCACTGCCCGTCCAGTCCTGCAGACTCGACGCCGCAGTGAATCGTATTCACGACTATGTTCTTCCCTATCGCCGCCTTGCAGCTTTTTCGATAGTCAACCGGACCCTGCGTAAAAGGCTCGTTGCCGGCGATGAAGATAACCTTCAAGTCCTCCGGCGAATCGCTCCACTCAAGATTCGCCGTCGCCTCCTTGATAACCCATCCGCAATACTCGCTTCCGCCGTTGGTCTTAAGCGCAAAAAGTTCTTCTGAAACCTTATCCAGGTCCGTCGTAAGACCCACTATCTGCCTGATATACCCTGCTTTGCTCGGTATCGAACTCTTGCCGTATTCGTAGAGCGCGACCTGGACCTCCGGCGCAACGCCCCCGCTCCTGGCATAGATAAACTCATTAACAATCGCCCAAAGCTCCGCCCTGGCCTGGTCGATCAGCCCCGACATACTCCCGCTCGTATCAAGCAGTATCGCCATCTGAACCAGCGGCCTCTTGATACTCGGATCATATACCATCGGCGGAACGCTATCGATCCGAACTTCTGTCACAGCTGCCCTTTCTTCGGCAAAAACCTCATCGCAGGCCAACGAACCAACCACCGCCGCTGCTAAACAAATTGTGAGTATTGCATTTCTCATCTTTATACTCCTGTCTTAAAAAGGTTTTTGTTTCTCACTCTTTAACTTGCTCTCAAATCAGCGATTATCCTCTGCTCATAAGATTCCAAACCGATTTCTCCGCTCCGCCGGACGCCTCTAAGTCAAGAAACTCCAGGCCGGTTGCAGCGGCTGCCGTTATCGGTACGGGTCTGTCAATCACGCCGCCGGCCTTGACGCCCGGACCTCGGGCCACCATCCACACCCGCCGGCAGCCCTCGTCGGTTCCGGCGCCCGTATAGAAATCGCTATGGTGGATGAACCCCCAGTGCCCCGGCCTGTCGAGTTCTCTGCCGTGGTCGGGAAGAATCAGCATGAGGGTGCGGCCTTTGTATGAATCGAGCTCTTCGACCGTTCGCCACAGCCGCCACGTCAACTCGTCCGTCCGGCGAATCGCCTCAACATAACGCGACCAAGACCCGTAATGAGCGCAGTCGATTTCCCCAAGGCATACGCTCATCACGTCGGGCGCAAAACGCTTCATGCAGCCAATCGCACGCTCGACCAGAAAAGCATCGTGACTCGTAGTCCCGCTTTGATCCATCCAGCTTTCGTATTGCTCCAAGAGAAATTCACGCGCAGCCCTGGACCGCAGCCCTGCGGTCTCGATACCGCCGGTTTTTCTGGCGAGCTGCGCGCATTTTGCCGCCGCCTCAGCCTCCGCCTCTGCAGAACCGCTCGACCCGGCCGAAGCCATCAGATGCGACATGCGCTCGGCCGTTTGCCGCCCTATTGTCGGAGGAACAACGATATTGGCCCCATATCGCCGGCCATAGTCCGCCGACAGGCTCTCACCGGTCTTGGCAAGAATCGAGGCATAGACAAACGCCCAGCAGTTGGTATCCTCGGCGACTGCTGCCTTGCGATAGATCTCAAATATCGTCGGATTACGAACAGGCCTGCTCCAGTCGATGTCGTCCCATTCCCAGTGTCCAGTCATGATCGAGCCGTCGCTGTTCGGGTGAACGACCTTCCCCTCGACTCGCATATTGGTAAACAATGTCCCTCCCGGGGCAATCTCATTCCACAAGCGCCGAATAAACCGATGCTCGGGGTCATCGACCGACTCGCTCGACCGCGTACCGCCTCCGAACAGAACGACAATCAGTTTGCGCCGGCCATTCTGGAAGTCGCTGCCCGCTGTCGCGGCAAGGCACGAGTTGTAAAGCGTTCCTCCGACCGCGCCGGCAAGCGTCACCGACGCAGCCGAACGGAGAAATGTCCGCCTGCTAACGCCTGATATAGTCATTCTACTGCCCCTTCCGAACCACATCTATCCCGCTAATAGAAGCGCTTATCCTCGGCAGTGCAACAGGGGGCGACTGAGGTTTAACAACCTTCGCCCAGCTTCCCGCGTCGATTCCAAGGAGCAGTTCGCCCTCTTTGCTCTTCAACGCCGTCCTGTAAATATCGCACTGACCTTCGAACTGCGCATCGACGATTTTGCGAATCTCTGTTCCGCTGTGACGGCAGTTATCCGACCCGCGAAAACCGACGCCCGAAGGAACCGCTACCTCCAGGTTAATCGGCCCGAAATCATCCCAAAGTGACGCCGGATGAACGACGTAGGAAAGCTGGTAGCTGGCCGGATTCGCCGTGTCTTTGTAGGCATACTGAAGGTAGCTCACCGACAGAACCTCCTGCGACCGAGCAGGGAAACTCGCCCGGTAATGAAGTATGTTCATCGGGGCGAACGTGAAAACCACGGGAAGGTTCTTCAAAATCGCCTCGCAAGACGCCTTTTCCTCCTCGCTGATGTTTGCCCTGCTGTCAAGGTAATCTACCCTGGCATAGACCGTCGGGTCGAACGCTCCGCCGTCAAAGGGCGATGCAGGCCTGATCTGCTCGGCCACGATCTCGCGCGGCCTGACCTTTCCCGTACTCATATCGACCGATTTTTCCCGAACGTCACCTCCCCAAGCCGAAAATATCTGTTCGTAACTCGCCCCGGCCCCGGCGTCGAAACAGCTTGCAAGCCGCGCAAAAAACTGCGTCGCCTTCTGCTCGCCGATAGCCGACAAAGCCCCGATATTCTCATTGACAACCTTGTTCAGGCCCGCGTCATTGACCCACCACATCATTCGATCGCCGGGCTGGCTCTTGATGTTCTCAAAATTCAGGCTTGCGTATTCGACGAGCAATGCTGCGTCGCGCTTATCCCATTTGAGTTTCTCGGTTAACAGTGACATCATCGCTTCGCGTCCGCCGTTTTGCTTATCACGCACGGCTGCAACCGCCCCGGCCAGCTTCGCGTCCGCCGCGATGCCGGCCTCGATTACCTCACGAGCACGGGCACGAATCAGTCCGTAAATCGCCGAATTAGATATGACAGTACTCTTGACCAACTTGCCCCCAAGCTGCACCGAAACATTCGGTATCGGCATCATTGCAAGGGGATGAATATAAATTCCCCTAAGAATCGGAAAGCCGAAATCAACTTCAACATCCTCCTCTGTAGGGTTTTCGATAGTGTATGCGGCGACGACCTCGGCCAGCGGCGTACCGTCGGGATCTTGCCGAAATTTCGGCGCCGGACAAAACGCAACCTTCAAGTCCTCTTTTACTACCCGCAGCCGACCCTCGCGCCCGGGACGCAAGTCCTCCCCGATCCGCGCAAGCACGCCTTTCGCCGCAGGATCGCCTCCCGGATACTTCAGCACAAAAGGTCCGCCGTTGCCAAACGCCGCACCGGCAACAATCGCCAACACAATTCCGCTCACTATTCCCGTACTCAATTTTCCGTTTTTGCACATTTTCAATTCCCCTTTATAGTCTTGTCTTTCGCTACTTCATCTTTCAATTCACGTTCCTCACAAGCACCGTCTGTCCGTCAACCGTCAGCAGTATCTCCCCGCGGAGCGATATGCTCCCCTGCCGATTCTCCTTTGCAAGCCTCTCGGCCAGTTCCATGTACTCACCCGTCCCAAACTCGACGATCCTGTCGGGCTGAACCTCGGACTCCTTTTTTACCAGACTGCTGTCAACCCACCGCCCGCCCCTGCGGTAATACACACGGTCGTTAACCTGTTGAACAGAGCTTATAGATACCCGATTCATATTCGAATCGAAGTAGTCGTTGCGCATGTTGAGCGAATCCTGCATCTTGTATTGGCTGAGGTTATAGCTCTGGTTAACGCCGCCAAAACCGGTCCGGGACTGCATCGCCCGCGACTCCAGAGAAATCGAAGCCTCCCGAAGCACTTCTGCCTCGTTGCCAAGGTTCGTTCCCTCGCGAGCGAGAAAAGCCGTGTACTCCGTCAATATCCCGAACTCCGTCGAGAGACGAACGATTTCATCGACCAGCTCCTTGACCTTCGGATCGTCCTTCGAAACCGCCGAATCGGCGCCCATCTGCCGAACAGCGTCGATAAGCTCCCCGATCTTCCTGCTCGCCCACAAACGCGATACGAAGCCGTTGCGTTTGTCCGCTTTGTCGAAATCGAAAGCGAACTTAAACTGTCGCTGCTTGCCCATATAATTTCCGCTGATTCGAAACGTAATCGGTTCGGTCCCGATGTAACGGCCCAATAAAACGAGTTGGTCGCCCTCGAACAAATCAGGCAACTGCCCCGGCAGTATGTCCATCGTGCGCCCCACAGCCGGCTCGCCGCTATCCTTGACAACTTCCAGTTTCCCGTCCGCCAGAACAGGACCTGTCAGCCGCTTGAATACCTTCCCCACCTTAACCTCGACATCCTCTTTCGGGAGAACGAATTCGGCTCGGGCCCGCGATGCCTCCGCAACCTTCTCAAGCAACGGGGCATTAACATCGACGCCGACCCCGAATGTAAAAACGCGGCGCTTGTGCGGGTTCGATTTTGTGACGAGCTCGCGAATGGCAATCTCGGATGTATTTCCGACCGTGGGCAGTCCGTCGGTCAGGAACAAAACTATCGGCAGCACTCCGTCCGTCGGCTCCTGATCGAGAGCGGCCTTGAGGGCGTCGTGAATGTTAGTCCCGCCCGCAGCGGTTATCCCCCCTATATACGCCGTCACAGCCTTCGAATTTTCCCTGTCCTTGACGACAGGTTTCGGAGAAAACCACTGAACGGTATTGTTATACACAATGATATTGAAAGACTCCCCGTCCTTAAGCCCCGCGATAATCTGCAGCGCCGCCTCCTTAACCTGCTCGATCTTCTCGTTCCGCATGCTCCCGGAGCGGTCGATTACCAATGTCACCTCTCGCTTAATCGCCGGGTCACCGATATGTTTCAATTCCTCGGCGGGCAGACCTGCCAGGAGAAGGAAATAGCCGCCTGACAATTTCTCATCGGGATAGGCAAACATCGAAGCGGTTACCCCGTCGGCCTGAACAAGATAAGAAAGCCGAAACGCCCCGGGATTCTTCTCCGCCTCAGTCGCTATCTTAACCGTCATCTCCTTGTCGCTCTGTCTTTCGATTTGAAGTTTGTGGCTCGCGGAATATACCGTCGATATTGCACGCTTGGCCTTGATATTCGCCCGCACCTTCCACGGCACCGCATACTCCAGCGATTCCGTCCGAGGCAGAACGTAATCGACACGATCCCCGTCAGCCTCGAGCAAATGTTCGTAAGTCAGCCGAACCTTCTGCTTGCCGTGAGCCTCGACCGGAAAAACACTCGAACGAATCAGGTTGTAACCGATGAATTCCGCAAGGGCCGGATCGCGTATCTTCGAGACAAGCTGCTGATAGATTCGCCGGGCTTCTTCTTTCGCAAGCACCTCGGCGGTTATCATCCCGCCCGGCCCGTCGTACGCGAATCCTCGAATAACCGCGCCGTCCGGAACCGGAACGACCAGCTCTGCCTCCTGACTACGGTTGCTCGTATTCTGCAGGCGAATCTCAATCGTCGTAGTGGCTGTGCTCTCGATAATATCGACCAACACCTCGACATCCGTAATCGCAATGCTCCCGCGCCTATCCGGCGAAAACGAAATCTGACTGCTCTGAGGAATGATTACATTCGACGCCGGTGAACGAAGACCGATATGCTCCAGCCGACCCAATGTCACCTGAACCGAAAATGCCGACGCCACAACAACAAAACCAACGATATGTTTCTTGATAATCGCCATCTTGCAAGTCTCCTTAAAAACAGCCCCTGATGCTTGTCTGCCTTTTTTCTGCCTCTTAGAGTATAACGCCCCAATCGACTCCGGTTCTGTAAATAGGATGTAAAACCGCGTCACCACGAAACTTTCCGCCGCTTGTGTAAACGCTTTGTAAAATCTTCGACTTCTCAAGGCCGCCGCACAAAATTACCTTGAAACCAACTCTTCAAAATGCTACAATGATTCTCGAAGTTCGTGGTAGATTGAAGATGCAGGTGGAGACCCTTGCAGTGAAAAACGCTGTCCGCATTACTGTTATAGCCTCGGCTGTAATAGCATTTCTCGCCAACGGTTCCTCTGCGCTCCTGTTCGCAAGGACCAATCCAAATCCTGCCGCGGTTTACAGTTGGCTCTGTCTCCAGCAGCGGCCGTCGGGTCTGCTCGGAAATCAGGAAAACGAATCATTCTGTGGAGTCTATACCAACGCCCTTGCCGCAATCTGCTACACGCGTCAGGGCGACCTGACAAGGGCAAGAAGCATATTCGATTTCTTCCAGGCAAACCTCGGTATCGCCGCAGAACCGCCCGGAGGGTTTCCGCAATTCTGGGACGCTGAAACTGCCCTGCCACACCTCGATTCCGACCGATGGGTCGGTGACAACGCCTGGCTCCTGATTGCGCTGAACCACTATCTCTACAAAACCAGAGACCACACCTACGACGCCATGCGCCAGACAATCGCTCAGTGGCTCATTTCACTCCAGGACACCGACGGAGGAATCCTCGCAGGCTACAACTCCTCAGGACTGATGAACTTCAAATCGACCGAGGGTAATCTCGACTCGTACGCCGCACTGATAGACTTCCCTGCACAAAGGCAGGCTCTCCGCAATTTCCTGCACAACGACATGTGGATACCCGCCGAAGGAAGGTTCAAAATGGGCTCCACCGTAAACGAGTCATCACTCGATAGTTGTTCATTCGGCGTCGGAGCACTCGGAAGCGATTACGCCGCAGCACTCCAATACGCCGAGACCGCTTTCTTCCGACAGAAGATATCAGATGCTACAGGCCTGCTAATCTCAGCATTCTCGGATTTCATCGCCGACGATAGAATCTGGCTCGAAGGATCAGGCCAGATGGTCGTCGCATACCGCCGCGCAGGCCTCGACTCCAAAGCCTTCTCATTCCGAGACCAACTCGACAGGGCAATCTTCGAAAGCACCCGCAGACCCGGAACCAGAGGCATGCCGTGCCACACCAACGACCCCGCCTGGCCAACAGGCTCAACCGAGATATTCGTCCCCTCACAGGCATGGTACCTCTTCGCCGCATGGGCGTTTAACCCAATGGACTATGATTACCCCGAAACCGCAGACTTCGACGGCGGCGGTGAAGTAAACCTCCAGGACTTCGCCCGACTCGCCCTCTACTGGCATTACCCTGAAGCCGCCGCCACAATTGCACCGCTGCCCGTTCCCGACGGAACAGTAGATGCAAAAGACCTGGCCAAACTCGCAGAGTACTGGCTCGCAGACTGACCATCTGTCAAAATCAGCATTGAAAACTGTCATCCATTGTTCGGCGAGCCGCCAATCAGCTTCCTTCTATATTTTTCGCTTGCCCCTTTATACTTGCTCCGCCAATCAGGTATAATGTCTCGAATATCCTGAACCGCAAAACCCAGCGATGAAATGATAATCACCAAGGAGCTTTCGATTATGAAGAATCGAGTTGGAATACTCTCACTCGTCATTGTTGCGATACTCTCGATAGGCTCTGGCGTTTCCAACGCCGCAGATGATTTTAACGTTCGAGATTACCACGCCGTCGCCGACGGCAATACTCTCGACACCTCCGCAATCCAGAAAGCCATAGACCAATGCGCCGCCGTCGGCGGAGGACGAGTCATCCTGCCTCCCGGAAAATACCTCTCCGGAACTGTCTGCCTCAAAAGCAACGTCACACTATTTATCGAAGCCGGCGCAACACTCATTGGAACAAAAGACCTCAACGAATATCGCCACCCCATCCCGCCCGCCTCGATGCCCGAAGCAAAATGGGGAAAATGGCACAGGGCCCTAATCCTCGCAGAGAACGCCGAAAACATCGCTGTCGCCGGGCAGGGTACTATCGACGGCAACAAGGTTTTCGACCCCACTGGCGAAGAGAAAATGCGAGGCCCCCACACCTTCGTCTTTGTAAACTCCAAAAACGTTACCGTCCGCGACGTCCTCTTCCTCGATGCCGCAAACTACGCAATCTTCTTCATGGTCAGTGACAACGTTGACATAAGAAACGCTCGCTTCGTCGGAGGCTGGGACGGTGTCCACTTCAGGGGCGCCCCCGACCGCGACTGCAAAAACGTAACAATAACCGCCTGCGAATTCTACACCGGAGACGATTCCATCGCAGGTAGATACTGGCTCAACACCCTCATCGCAGATTGCATCGTAAACTCATCATGCAACGGAATCCGCCTCATCGGCCCTGCAAAGCATCTGATAATACACGACTGCCTCTTCTTCGGCCCAGGCCGAAGGCCCCACCGAACATCCAATCGCCACAACATGCTCGCCGGAATCAACCTCCAGCCCGGAGCATGGGATGCTACCAAAGGAAACCTCGACGACGTACTCATCAGCGACATTACAATGCACAAAGTCGCCGCCCCATTCCACTTCTCGCTGAAACCAGGCAACACCGCAGGAACAATCCTCGTTGATCGAGTAACCGCAACCGGCGTATATCGCGCCGCAGCTTCCGTCGAAAGCTGGGCCCAGCAGCCCTTCAAGAACGTCGTCTTCAGAGATGTCACCATAACCTACGAAGGAGGCGTAAAACCCAAGAAGACCGACGAAAAAATAAACGCCCCCGGAGTCGATGCAAGGACCTTGCCCGCATGGGGGTTCTTCGCAAGAAACATCGACCAACTCCAATTCGACAACGTTCGCCTCCGATACGAACAAGACGACTTCCGCCCCGTACTCATCGCCGACCGCATCGAGACCCTGACCCTCCGAGACTTCGATTATCAGCAGCCGCCGGATGCGCCCGAACCGCTCGTAATGACCAATGTAAAGCACCTCCGCACATGGAACACAAAGAAGCAAACAAAGGAATAGCCCCCATGCATAAAGACCTGAATAACATAACACGCCGACGCTTCCTCGCCGCATCCGCAGGCGCCATCGCAGCCTCGCACCTCTTGCTCCGCCCGGCATACCCGCGACAAATCAGCGACGACGAAAAAGCAAAAGTCGCCGCCGCAATCCCTGAAAAATCGTTCGCAACGCCGCAAAAAAAGCGAAGGCTCCTCATCTTCGACCTCAACGTTGGCTACGGCGGGCACGCTTCGATCCCCACAGCAAACTACGCCTTCAAGCTCATGGGTGAAAAAACCGGAGCCTTCGATACCGTCGTCAGCAGCGACCCCAACGTCTTCTCGCCCGACCCCCTCAAAACATTCGACGCAGTTTTCTTCAACAACAACGTCGGCAACCTCTTCACCGACCCCGAACTAAGAAGAAGCCTCGTCGAATTCGTCTATGCAGGAGGCGGACTCATGGGAGTACACGGAACAACCGTAGCATTCACTAAATGGCCCGGAGCAATCGAGGACTGGCCCGAGTTCGCAAGAATCATCGGCGCAAGAGGGGCGAACCACCTCGACCCCGATGAACACGTCTTCATAAAGCTCGACGACCCCGACAGCCCCGTCACTCGACCGCTTCCCTCAGCCGGTTTCGAATATCGCGACGAATTCTTCAGATATCACGAAGTCTATTCAAGAAACAAGCTCCGCGTTCTGCTCAGCATCGACACCGAGAAAACAAAAACCCAGGGCCAACCCAGAGGCAACGTCACCAGACCCGACAACGACTACGCCCTCGCATGGATCCGAAACTACGGCAGGGGAAGAGTCTTCCACTCCACAATCGCCCATAATCCATCCGTCTTTTATGACCCTATGATGCTCAAGTTTTACCTCGCCGCAGTTCAATTCGTCCTCGGCGACCTCCCCGCCCCCACAATCCCTTCCGCAAAACTCACCCCCGCAATCACCGCCCGCGAAAACCTCGGCTGGAAACTCGGTATCGAAGCATACACCTTCCACAAATACACATTCTTCGAAGCGATAGAAAAAACCGCAGCCCTCTCCCTGCCGTACATGGGCGGCCTCAGCTTCCAGAAAGTCGCCGCCGACATACCAAAAAACTTCGAGCCGGGACTCACAGAAGACGAACTCAGGAGAATCCGGTTCAAGCTCGACGATGCGGGCATCCGCCTCCTCACATACTACTACCACCAGGTCCCCGGCGACCACGAAGGCTGTAAAAGAATCTTCGACTTCGCAAGGAAGATTGGTATCGAGACAATAATGTCCGAACCCCTCCCACGAGATCTCGACACCATAGAAAAATTCTGCGACCAATACGACATCAACCTCGCAATACACAACCACGACCAGAAAGCATCCCCCATCTACTGGCGTCCCGAAGGCATCCTCGAAGTCTGCAAAGGCAGAAGTAGCAGAATCGGGGCATGCGCAGACCTCGGATACTGGATCAGGGCGGGCATAGACCCGATCAAGGCAATAAAAACCCTCGGAAAACGACTCATTACAATCCAAATGCACGACTTAAGCGACCGAACTCCAAACGCCCATGATGTCCCCTGGGGTACCGGAGCCGCTGAAACCGAAAAAGTCGTCACTGAAATCCGCCGCCTCGGCATCGCCCCCACAATGTTCGGCCTCGAATACTCATACAACTGGTTCGATTCCGTTCCCGACATAAAGAAATGTATCGACTTCTTCGACCGAATTTCAATAAAGCTCGCAACCAGAGGATAACCATGAACTCAGCAACAAAGAAAAAGACCGCAATCTCAAGACGCAGCTTCCTCGCACGCACCGCCGCCCTAACCGCCGCCCCGGCCATGCCCGCAATAATCCCGGCCTCCGCATTGGGAGCCGCAGGCCTCACCCCGCCAAGCAATCGAATCACAATGGCCCTCATAGGCAATGGAATAATGGGCCGGGGACACCTCCGCAGGCTCGCCGGCGACGCCGCAATCCAACTCCTCGCCGTCTGCGACGTTGACCGAACCAGACGCGACGCAGGCAAGGCCCACGCAGACCAGACATACGCCGCCCGCGCCGCAGGCAAAGAATACACCGCCGCCTGCCAAGCCTGCAACGACTACCGAGAACTAATCGCCAGAGATGATCTCGATGCCGTCCTCATCGCAACACCCGACCACTGGCACACCCCAATCTCGATTGACGCCGCAAGAGCCGGAAAGGATGTCTATTGCGAAAAACCAATCTCAGTTACTATCGACCAGGGCAGAAAACTCGTCGAGACCATCCAAAGACTCGGCAGAGTCTTCCAGACCGGAACCCAATATCGTTCGATACCCACAATCCGAAACGTCGTTAACTTCGTCCGCGAAGGAGGACTCGGAAAGGTAAAGCAGGCATTCACCCTCTGGACACGCCTCGGCGGCTTCTTCGGAGCCCCCAGATTCGAATCCTGCCGCCAAATCCTCGACACCGAACACACCCGCAGCTCCTTCATTCCCCTCGATTTCGCACTCTCCCCCCAGCCCGTCCCAGACGGCCTCGACTGGGAACTCTGGGTCGGACCCGCTCTCTGGCATCCATACAACCCCGCATACCACATCAACCCCGCCCCAGGAGTCGTCCCCTGGTGCTTCGACGAAGATTTCGGAGTCGCCTCCTCAACCTGGCACCACTCACACAGCGCAGACGTCATCCAATACGCCATCGGAATGGAAAACTCCGGGCCCGTGGAAATCATACACCCCGCAGACGGACCATACCCAACCCTCACCTGCAAATACGAAAACGGAACCCTCCTCCACCTCGTCGAGCATTGGCCAATGATTAAAGACCTCTACAAGGCCGTGCCGCAGAACGCCAATCTCGCAGGAAATTTCGGCGGAGTATTCGTCGGCGAAAGGGGCTGGCTCACCTCGATGTCAACAGGAGGACCGATCCAGGGAGGGCCCGAAGAAATCTTCAAGGAAATGAACCTGCCCACAAGGGACGTCAATATCGGAGCAAACAACCACCACGAAAATTTCTTCGACTGCGTCCGAACCAGAAGAACAACGAACACCCCCGCGGAAATAGGCCACCGTGCAGCCTCCCTCGGCCACCTCACAATAATCGCCTACAAGCTCGGCCGATCCCTAAAATGGAACCCGAAAACAGAGAAATTTATCGGCGACGACCAGGCAAACAGACTCGCCCAAAGAGCCACAAGATCGCCATACTGTATATGAGAATACCGACAATACCCCCCCTGCCCCCCGGTTCATAACCTGGCGCAATGGCCGCCGGTATCATGAAACGATAGGCAATGTGACGATATATACTATGGCCGTTGTGGCAACATTTTACCAAAGGCGTATGGTGCTGAAGCAAAAAACCATGCTTGAAAGACAGTAGTGTAATCTAACAATTACCGGCGGAGTCGATTTCGACTCCTGAGCCGTAAACCTTTTTGCCTCCTTTTCCCTGACGATGTATAGCGCTGATGCAGGGAAAAAGCGATTTGAAATCATATCGTACGAATTCGATTCAAAATATGACCGGACTATGTAGTAAAGGAACAATCAAATGAAAAAGGTGGAAAACTGTCTGCTGGCGTGTGTCCTTATCGGGGGTATATGTTATATCGGCGCGCCGCATTGCCAGGCCGCGCAAACCAGCTTCAATCACTTATACCAGTCGGTCCAGTGGAGCTATCAGGGCAACGATGTGCCGGAAACTTACTGGACGCCCTGGCTTCCAATCGGTGCGCAACAGCTAACCCGTTATAGAATCGGGTTTCGCTTCTCGACGGGGACGATCGCCGTCAAATGCCCCGTAAAGCTTACCTTTACGTATGACACGACGAACGCGCAGTCCGGCAAAGACCTGCCGGTGAAGGTCAAGGCCGAGCTTTTGGGGGCCGGCTATAATACATTTGAAAGCGCGTTCGGCCTGCATCTGCCCAACGAATTCCAGGTCGGATTTATTGGTATAACAGGTGTCCCGGATTTCCTGCCCTGGTACACCCTTCCATGGGACCTCTGCGGAATATTGGGCAACATACCGGGACTGCCCGATGCGCTGTCGAATAAAGTTACGGTGGTCTGCAGCGCCATTGAAAATCTCGGCGTAAACATGAATACAAAAAGCGCACTGCCCCTGCCCGGTGAAGCCGCTTATCACGACACCCGCACGCTGCTTGACCTTAAGCTGACGGATTTCCTCTCGGACAGCCAGAAAGAACAACTTACCCAGGACCTGGGGATCAAGTTTTATAACGGCATCAGCAGCAAACTCGGTTCGGCCAGAATGGGCAAGCTCCTGCTCGTTATCCGGGCGGCAAAGAACCTTGACGAGGCCGGCGCGACCGAGTTCCTGACCGATAAGTGCATTAGCGCCGCCGGAAAATTCACCGACCTGGCCAATATAACCGTCATCGGGGACCCCTATTTCAAGGTCGAAGGCGTCGAGTTGAACGTCCTTTTGCGGATGTATATCCCGAACGGTAAAGGAAGCGGAACATATCCTCTTACATTTACCTCTTCGGGCCAGGAGCAAACCGTTACCTTTCGTGATATCACCCCTTTCGTTAAGTCGGGTGACAAATTGGTGATCGTAGCGGACGAAATTTCTTACAGGTTCAAACTGAAGCAATGTCTCAAGCCTATAGTGAATATATCCCTCTTTCCGTCGCTGCCGATCGATACCTATGAAAAATATGTCACGTTAGCGACCGCCAGAGGACAGTACAATGAAAGCGAATTCAAGGGCGAGATTCCTCTTGTTCCGTCGAACGAACCCATCCAGAGTCTGCGTGCACAGCCGGGCTGCACGTCCGCGCAAATAAACTGGACCAGCCCCATAGTCCCTCTTAAGGGAACTATAAAAGTCTATCAGGGCAATAGTCTCGTCAAGACCGTTACGGAAAACACCTTCCGCCCGACTCACAACAACATCATCACCGGGCTTTCCAAACAAACAACATACCGGTTCGAACTCAGCGGGGCGACGGAGTCCGGGCAGACAATAGACGGCGGCTCCGTCACTACGACCACCAAGGAAAACTGCAGCCCCAGAGAGCAGAAAACCACGTGCAATTCCCTGACGTTTTCAACGGATCCGACCGCCTCGGCAGGTCAGACATACCTCGATTTTTCATGGGTGACCAACGAGAGGGCCTCGACGATGGTGCTGGTTTCTCCGTCTCCGGACTTATCCGCCAATTATATCGCCTGTGTGAAAAAAGAGAACGGCCAGGTCACTCAGGGCTGGGTCACGCAGGGAGGCCTTGCCGAGCTTGTAACCGGCCATTCTATCAAAGTAAATAATCTCGACCCGGGAACGAAATATTATTACAACGTCGTATCATGGACGTACCAGGATAACAATCCAACCAAGGACCCGATAAACCGAATCGGATACTTAAGTGACATTACGACTTCGGCGCTGCCGGCTCGACCGTCAAGGAGGGTCAGCGTATTGCACGAGAATCGGCCGGTAGCCGATGCTACGATCAATGTAACGAAAGTCGGCGACTCGAGTTATCATGCCTCGGTAGTCACCCCAACAAACGGCATGACTCAGCCTTTGATGCTCGATGCGGGCAAATCGTATATATTCAAAGTACTCAACTCCGGGTGTTATCAGGACTACACCTCGCCTTCCCTATCCGTTCCTGCAAATGCCCAGGGAGAGCTGCCTCCGTTTACGATAAATCTTCTGGCCAAACCGAACGTCGGCGCTTATGTCTATGATACCGCGGGCAGACCGATAGGCGGTGCCGGTGCCTCCTTCTCCGGACACACAGCCACCACCAACGCGAGCGGCTATTACGCCTTCGGTGACGTTCGGCCCTCAGGCAACGTAACCGTGTCAATCTCCAAGGCCGGCTACTTGACGGAGCAGGTCGTCGGAAAAGTGGAACCCTGCGGGTGCACGCGCACATTTACGTTAAGCAACTGCGTTCTCAGAAAAAACGAAGGTATTATCGATATTTATGTCAAAAAGCAGGACGGCGCTTCGGTGCCGGGAGCGATAGTTACCGTTAAGAAGGGCTCGCAAATTTTGGGCGCGACCTCAACGAATTCACAGGGCAAGGTATCCATGGCCGTTGCCTTTACGAGCCCCCAGGAACAGACTCTCAGTGTGACGGCGACGCCGCCTTCGAGTTTGAGCGGTGCGGACCCGGCTGCTGAAACGGTCAAACTTGCCCCCGAGGGCCGCCAAAGCGTGTATCTGAACTTCATCGTGGCCCCGCCTCTCGATACACAGGGACCGACCGTTTCGAATGTGAGTTTCAGTCAGCCCAACGGTAATACGATAGGTATATCGTTCAAGTCCAATGAGCAGGTATCCACCGTGTCTCTGGAATATAAGTTCCCTGATGGCCACATCAAAAACACGCCCTGGTACGTATATAATTCTTCCTTGTTCCTCGGCAACGTCGCCTCGGGTTATACCACCGGCATCAGCGATACGAGCCTGGTCGGCGGCGAGTACAAAATCCGCATCAAGTGCAAAGACCCGATGGGCAACCTTTCAGAAACAAGCCAGTATGATTGCACGATGTTCGGTGACACATCATGGGGATTGAAGACTTCGGCCGTAACCGCAGACTCCATAACACTGTCGTGGAACAAATTCCCTTACGCAACTGATTTCGCCAAATATGTCCTCACGCCCGAATCGGGCAGTGCGCCTTTTGCGGCGGCCGATATTACCAATATCAACCAGACAAGCCATAAACTGACGGGGCTGTTGCCGAACAAAACCTACAAGATTTCCTTGAACGCCCAGGCTAAGGCCGGATGGCCCCTGGCTGCCAAAGCGGTCTTAAGCGTCAAGACGACCGCTCCGATCGCCCCGACAATAAACAGCTTCGAACCTGCGCCGCAGAAACAAAGTGTGAATAAATCTATCAAGGTCAGAGCGCAAATCTCCGACGACGATTCGCAGATAAAAAAGGTGACTCTGACCGCAATCAACAAGGAAACAAAACAACAAAAGCAAATAGCAACACAGGATTACAATAGCCGCAAAATCGTTTACACCAAAACCTTTACGATAGACGAGCCGGGAACTTACGACCTGGTCCTGGAGGTCGCAGACGAATCCTCGAAAACTATAAAAACTATAACGTATCAGGTCCTGCCCTCCGGCGCGTCGGAAAAAGAGGAACAGCCGGAAGAAGCCAAGAAAGAGGCGGAAACAAAAATAGAGGATCGGACCGCCGGCACGAAAGAGCAGCCGTCGCAGACTAAATCAAAACCCGGAGGCGATGTATCGCTGGTTGTCGGTGATATAGCGGAACCGGTTTATGCCAGGCAGAGAACGACGGTAACCGTTACTATCAAAAACCATGGCGAATCCCCCCTGACCGGCGGCAGGCTCATGTTCTACATCGACGACAAGCCTTATGGCTCATCCAAAGTGGTCTCTCTTGAGCCTGGGAAAACTGCTGATATAAGCCGCAGCTTCACGCTTACGAATACCGGGACATCCGCGCTAAAGTGGGAATTTGCCGTCCCTGAAGATTTCATCGACCCCAAGCCGGAAAACAACGTCGTCAAGCGGTCTGTAAACGTTCAACTCAAACCCTCGACAAATACCACTTCCAAGACAAATACCCAAACGACGGCGAAGATCGATATCAAAAAAATAACTATCGAATCGGAAGAAAAAGGCGCGATTCTCCTGGGACAACCCTTAAAAGTTGCGGTCGAGGTAAACGCGACGGATGATTTTGCCGGGTCTTTCGCCGTAAATATGGAGTTGACGAAAGGCAAAGAAAGCCAAAAGTTCACGCAGACCGTAGAAAAGATGAAGAAGGGGCTCAACTCGTTCGAATGGCCTGTTACGAAAAAGCTCTCGGAAGGCGGTTATTATCGCTTGACTATTGAGATATCGAACACCAAACTTAGCCTGAAGGACAAATTTGTCAAGACCTTCCGGGTAATTGAAAAGAAAACCTGAAGTATCTATCACACAATGCTTCCCGAATCAAATCGACGGGCCGACGGCTGTCGGGAATTGTTTCATGCGGATTCTGCTTTTGCCGGAGCCGCGGCATACGATGCCGTCCTCCGCCGCTGCCATAATCTCGAAGCTGATTAGCCGTAAGGAGATAAAATCATGAAAACGTTCCCGGCCACAACCATACTCGCCGCCCTGCTGTCTTGCGCTGCACCTCTTTACGCTCAACTGTCGATCCCCGAAATGCCGCCAGACGAACAATCTTCCACACAATACAAGCTCTTCGTCGATGGCCGCCCCGTCCCCGTCTGGACAGCCTCATGCGACAAAGCTCACCTCGGAAAAACATACAGCTTCGCATATTTCGACATCTCCCGGCCAGCGGATATCCGCATCGTCCCTGCCGAACCCTTCACCGAAGCAGTTATCAGACCGCTGAATTTTCAAATCCGACCGGAAATTGAAAACAAAGAAATCCGCTTCCGAATCGACCGCCCACGAAAAATCTCCGTCGAACCATACGGAATGAAAAACACCCTCTTCCTCTTCGCAAACACTCCCGAATCCCAAATCCCCGACAAAAACGACCCCAACGTCATCTTCCTCGACCCTGGCGTTCATAATGTCCCCGGAGACGTACTGAGACTAACCTCCAACCAGACGCTATACCTCGCACCGGGAGCAGTCCTCAAGGCGGCCGTCCAGGTCAAAAACGCCGAGAATATCACAATTAAAGGAAGGGGAATAATCGACGGCTCGCAATGGCCCTGGCTGAAAGGACCCGCAGGAACACTCCTCGGATTTGAAAAATGTAAGAACATCGATATCGAAGGAATAATACTCAAGGGATCCTACGCCTGGACGCTCGTTCCCAGACGATGTGAAAATGTCACCATTACAGACGTCAAAATCGTCGGAGACAGAGTCCAGAACGACGACGGAATCAACCCATGCAACTCGCGTAACGTAACCGTCCGCGATTGCTTCATAAGAACTGACGACGACTGCATGTCGATAAAAGGGCTGCGGGGAGGCCTGCGAGAGCCATCCGAGGATATCACTATCGAAAACATGACCTTCTGGTGCAGCCGGGCCAGAATCATCCTGTTCGCCCACGAAAGCCAGGCCGAAGCAATGCGGCGAATACGCATAGCTGATTCCCGGATCATCCACTACACCATGACCCCCTTCCTCCTCGAACCGGGAGAAGAAATGCCGCTGACTGATATTATAATCGAGGGCATCAACATCAACGCCGTCGGCAAAGGCGAAATCGCTCGCCTCCGGCCGGTCGTAAATCAATACATGGTCCTCAAAACCCCCGGCCGAATCGAAAACGTCACTTTCAAAAATATCGACATCGACTCCGACAACCCGCAAACCGTATTCTTCCACCTCGAAGGAGCCGATGAAAAACACGATGTCAAGAACATCACCTTCCGGAACATTAAGATCAACAACGAAGAAGTGAAAGACCTCGAAAAACACCTCCGAATAAAGGACCACGTCTCACAAGTAAGCCGCTAACCAAAGTTAACTTCCCCCGCCCTCACCGATTAGCCCCGGCACTTGTGGCCGGGGCACCCGCCCCGACTGCAGTAATCTCTCGGCCCTTAGGGCAAACCCCTCATCCACTTTACAGCCGCCTGTGACTGAATTTCCACCCGCTCCTTACCCGCTTTGCGCGCATCTCGAACCACTCGGCCGCAAGGCCCAACCATCGAATGAAACCAACCTCCCGCCACTCTATATTATGTGGCTGCCTGTGGCTAAGCCATAAGCCGCTTACTTTGCAAGATCGTAGAAAATCCCGCGCTCGGACTCCGGCCCCTTCACATAAGCCGGACGACGGCGAGGCGACTCAGGCCGACGGTACTCGCTGAAATCCCCTTCGCACATCCAGATGGGATCAGGCCCTAAAACCACGGGCTCCGATGCTCCCTTCGGAATAATATATCGATCCAGACGCAGGTAATTCCTGTAAACGCTCAGCATCATCGCATCACAGTCACGGCCGCTGCGAGCAATCCCGGCCCCCGTGATATACGTAATCTGGCCTTGTTTCTCATGATAATAGCGATGATCATGGCCCGAGAGGACCAGCTTGACGTTATGCCGGCCCTCAAGGCCCTCGAAGTACCGCGTCAGCTTGTCCATATGGTGAGCATGGTGCAGGACTATCGTAGCCGAACTGCCGTCGTCATGCGTAATCACGCTCCGAAGCCAGTCGTACTGATCGTCGCTGTACTCCCAGTCGCAGACCACAAACCGAATTCTGCCCCTCTTGAAAACGTATCGACAGGGCTTCGCCACATTGCCGCCGAGGTTGATAAACCGCGCATTAGCCTCCACCTGCCAGCCGGGATGATTAACTATCTCCGGATTCCACACCGGCAATTCAGGCTCCGGCACGTACACCGCAACCCGGCTCTGAAGATAATTCTCGCCTCTGAATGTCACATCAGGATCGAAACGAAATATGCCGCATGTCGCAGCCTCACGAAGGTTAAACTTCAATGTCCCCCCACGCATATCATGATTGCCGGGAGCAAGATGAAATTCGATACCTTCGGGCCTGCAACTTATCAAATCCGCAACTGCACGCAGAATGAACTGGTCCGACCACTCGAAGTAAGTATCCCCCACATGAATCAGCATATCGGGATCGGCCTCTTTCAGCCGGTACAAAAGAGCAACTATCCAGTCACGCTCCGAAGTCTGAGTATCCGTAATAACAGCAGCCTTCCACAAAGGCTGAATATCAATACTTTTGTCAATACCCGCTCCATATAAATCAAAACTCAGGATGCCAACGATTCCTGCAACTAACAGTACACCAAATCGATGTCTCATATCGTTTACCTCTAACACTGTCGAAACATGCCCCCCAAAAATAAAGGGCACGACGAAAAAAACCTCATTCCGGAGTGGCAGGCGATAGCTGCTGCCCTCCTTACAGAGTCTCATATCGACCCATTTCGGGCAGCGCCTTTAAAATCCGCCAAACAAGTCCTTAACAGCACTGATAACACTTGGCGAACACCCGAAACATGACGAAAAAAATGCTGAATCCAACAAACGGTCCGGCCCATAAAACACCAACAAGAACTCTGTCCCGGAACAGCCGATAAATACGTCCCGGCGCCCCCGATATGACATGTCTAAATGAGCCCCCAAAAATGCGCCCCTGTATCACCCTTAAATCATGCCCCCGCGCGGATCAGCCCCAACGAAGCGACTCTAATAAATACGCCCCCAATAACGTCAAGTTCGCCGCCTCATGACTTGCAAATAGTAACCATCGCCTTCAAAATACAACACAAGCCGAAACGGCAACAATCCCCCAGCCGAAAAAACCCGCCTCAATCTTGCCGACGAGTAAAAAGATCATACAATATCGGCATCACTATGAGCGTCAGTATCCCGGAAATCGCGATGCCCCCGACAGAAGCTATCCCTACCCCGTTACGCATTTCAGCCCCTATCCCCCGCCCGAGAGCAAGCGGCAGCATGCCAAGAACGGCAGCGACTGTAATCATCACTATCGGACGAAATCGCTCGCTCGCAGCCGCAGCCATTGCTTTATGACGCGGAACACCTTTTTTGACGTGTGTATTGAACTGATCCATGATAAGGATCGCATTGTTCACGACAATACCGATCATCATCACAATACCCATCAGCACAAACATGGTAAGGCTCTCGCCTGCAATAGCCAACGCCCAGAAAACGCCTATCAACGCCAGCGGCAGTGTTATAAGAATCAGCCATGGCTGCTTGAATGACTCCAGAATAGCAGCAAGTGTAAGCACTACGAGCACTATCGCAATCAAGCCTGCCTCACCGAAGGCCGCCTGCGCTTCCTTCATCACTTCCGTCGAACCCGCAAAGAAATACTCATACCCCGGCGGCAGATTCCCCTTCGAATCCACCGCCGCACTAAGCTCGTCAACAGCGGTGCCAAGGGGTTTCTTGCTGTCGATGTTTGCAAGGACTTTCGATATCCGACGCTTGTCTTTGCGAGTGATCTGGATAGGAGCAAGTCTCTCCTCTACATCTCCGAGGTTGGTCAGAACTAAAGGATGGCCTGGCACCCCGGGAAAAAGAAACTCTTCAACCTGACTCTTCCCTTCCTCTTCGATCAATTCGACAACAATATCATAATTCCGTGCCCCCTGCTTGAAAACGCCGGCGTCCAGACCCTCGAGGTTGGCGCGCAGAGCAAAACCAAGACCAACAGCAGGTAAACCAAGGTCCGCCAGAACAGCACGACGAGGGCGAATTCGCAACTCAGGCTTCCCGATACGAACTGTCGTATCGGAATCCATGAAGCCCTCGATAGTTTTAGTCAGCTCCTGGCTCTTCAATGCCAGCCGGTCCAGTTCCGAAAGCTCATCACCCGAAATTTCGAACTCAATGTCCGATGCCTGTCCCCCGATAATCTTCGGCAGGCTCACCGTCACGATACACTCGGGATAACCCGTAAGCCGCTTGCGAACCTCGGACTGAAGAGTATCGATACTCAAATCACGCTCGTCACGCTCCGAAAACTTCAACAAAATTTGCGCCAGGTAAACGCCCTCGGAAGCTTGCCCGATGATTCCTTCCACTTTGCCGATAGTCGTCAGAATATGCTTCAACTCGGGCATATCCTTGACCCGTTCTTCGACTTCCTGCACGCGCCGCTGAGTCTGCCCCAGACTGTATCGAGTCGGGTACTCCAGCTTGATCGCGATCTGACCTTTATCAGGGTTTGTAAAGAAGCCGAAACCAACTTGTTTCGCCAGGGATAAAGCGTGAACAAAAACAACACCCACCACAAAAAGGGTCAATATCGCCGCGGAACGGCGTCTCTCATTGAATGCAAGAAGCCGCCCATAACCGCCTCGAATCCGGTCAAACAGCCCGTTCCACAAACCCTCCATCCGACCAAGTAAAGACCGCGAATCAACCTTCTTACTCCTCAGCATCACAGAGCACAGCATTGGAGTCAGGGTAAACGATATGAAAAGCGATACCGCCGTCATGATAACCATCGTCAGCGCAAGAGGTCTCATGAAAACACCTATCATGCTGCCCATTATCCCGATAGGAAAAAGCACTACAACGTTCGTCCCGACGCTCGCCAGAATAGCTATCGCAACCTCCCCTGCCCCAAGACGAGATGATTCTTTCACATCACCCGTGCGTTCCACCCGCTTGACGATCGCCTCCATGACGACGATCGAATTCGTCACCAGAATCCCAACCGACATCCCGATTGCTATCAGAGTGGATGTGTTCAGGGTATAACCCAGAAACTGCATGAAAAACAGACCGATTACAATAGTCAGGGGCATCGTAATGGCAATCGCCAGCGTCGAGCGAAAGTTGTACAGGAAAAAGAAAAGAACCAGCGCCGTCAACCCTATCCCCTGCCCAACGTTTACCCACGCACTTTCGACGCTCGCCTCAATGAATCGGCCGTCGTCGTCCACCCACACAAGCTCCATCCCGCCGGGCAGCCCTTCGTTCAGCTTGGCCATCGCCTCTCGTACACGACCGACAACCCGAACCGCGTTAGCCTCCGCCTTCTTCACGATCTTGATGGCAATACAATCCCGACCGTCGATACTCGCCTTTTGCCGAAGCTCCTCCGTCGTCATCTCGACATGCCCCACATCGTGGATATAGCATCGCCGGCCGTTCTCATTGCGAACCTCCAGCTCCCCTATCTCAGCAACGCTCTCGTACTCGGCGTCCAGCTTCACCGAATACTCCGTCCCCCCCTCGGTTATCCTGCCGGACGGAATCGTCCCTAAACCCTGTTGAACCGCACTAACCACGTCCATGCTCGACAGCCCGCGCCCCGCAAGCTTCTGCCTGTCAAGCACTACATGAACCTCGCGAGCCGCACCGCCGATCAGAGTGACATCGGCCACCCCGGATATCACCGTTATACGATCTCGCAAAGTGTTGTCCGCATAATCGTATAAGTCCTCAACCGGAACCTCGCCTGTCAAAGCAAGCGTAATGATCGGCATCGCGTTTATGTCGAACTTCATAATCTTAGGATCTTCCGCATCCGCAGGCAAATCGGCTTTGATCAAATCCAGCTTCTCGCGAACATCCGTCGCGGCGATGTCCACATCCACATCCAACTCGAACTCGAGAAGCGTAAGGCAGACATTCTCCATGCACGAAGAATTGACGTGCTTCAGACCGTCAATCGTCACAATCTGGTCTTCGATACGCTTGGCGATGTCGGTCTCGATCTGCTCCGGACTCGCGCCGGGATAAACCGTCATCACAGTGATAAAAGGCATATCCATTCTCGGCATCAATTCGAGACCCATCTTCCGATAGGCGTTGAAACCGAGTAATGTCAGGCCGATAATCAAACAGCTAACAGCAACAGGCCTTCGAACTGACGCGTTTGATAAGAACATCGATGCTATTCCTCCTGCACGGATACTCGACTGCCTTGGTCAACCATTTCCTGACCCATCACGACCACGCGGTCGTCGCTGTCCAGAGCCCCCTCGACTATCTCGGTCCACCCGCTCATTTCCAGACCCGTCTTCACCTCAACCTGATGCGAAACCCCGTCCTTAACCACAAAAACAACCGTACTGCCCCCGCGTGTCACAATCGCCTCCGACGGCGTCCCCAAACCTTCCCTGCTCTCCAGAACTATCGCTATCTCAGCCATAGCCCCGGGAACAAAGCCCTCCGGCGCAGACCGTAGCACGCACTTGACCTCGAATGTTCGAAGCCGCTCGTCGATTGTCGGGCTCTTGTAAGATACCGTCTGACCACTAACCTCCGTCCCCGATACAGCCACATTCATGCGAGTCCGACCTGTAACTATCCTGGAATAATACTGGGCAGGCAGATGCGCACAGACCTCTATAATCGAAGTGTTTTCAATCCTCAGCGCCGGCTGACCAGGAACACCCATCTCCCCGGGCTCCCGAAAACGCCCGCTAACCTTCCCGCTAAGCGGTGCATATACAAGAGCGTCATCCAGATCTTTCAGCGACATTGCCAGACCGACCTCTGCCTGCTTCTCCTGCTCCGCCGCGAGATCCACCAGCGTCTGCGCATGTTCCACCATAGCCTTCGACTGCTTGTAAATCGACTCCTGACGCTCAAACGCATCCGGTGTAACAGCGCCCTTCTCGAACAAACGCACATGCCGATTGTAATCCAATTCGGCCTTCGCGAAATCCGCCTCGACCCTCTTGAGGTTCGCAGCCCTCTCTCGACCGGCATACTTCGCAACCGCCAGATCGTGTCGGCGAAGTGTCACCGTCTTCTCAAGATTGAGCTTGTCGATTTGAAACAGCTTCGTCTCCCCTGCCGATACCGAGTCACCCTCATCGACAAAAATTATGTCGATAACTCCCTGAATCCGGGGAGATACGACCGCAAATTCAGCCGCCTCCAAATTCCCCTGAACAACAAGCCGCTCTTCGAAAACCTTCGTAACAGGCGACCGAACCACAACCGGTATGCCCCCGGTCTCGGCAGCCTCTTTGATATTCGATTCGCCTTGAACCGCCCTGCCCCTGTAAATCTTGTAGGCCGCCCCGGCCGACGCAAAAACCAACAATACCCCGACAAAAAGTCTCAACCATCGACCGCCGCTGCCTTTTGTCTGCCCCTTCTTATCTTCAGTCTTCATTAACCTGTCCCTCAACCGCCGTCTCGCTTCTGCCGACGGCATTGATCAGTGTCGCTATACTAACCTGGTGTTGAAAACGAGCAGCCATTGCCTCCATCTGCGCGCCGTCACGCTCCGCTGTGGCCTTGAGCATCTCCGACGAACTGACAAGCCCCTCACGCCACCGCTCCTCGACCTCGGTGAAACGTTTCGATGAAACGGCATAATAACGTTCCGCCAACGCCGCCTCCTCCGCTGCATTGCTCATATTCAGATACGCCTTCACAACTCTCAGCATCACCGACAGAGATGTCTGTTCTCGTTTTATGTAAGCATCCTTCCGCTGCTCCCGAACCAGCTTGTAACGGTTGACGTTCGCAAAACCGTCAAAAACTCTCAGAGTCCCCGCCAGACCCGTCACCCAGTAATCAGAATACTTCAAAAATGAATCCGACGAGTTTATGTTCCCCGCGAAACCCGTCAGGGTCGGCAGAAAAATCGCGATAGAAAGCTCCACCTTGCGATCCTCGATGGCTACCTGCCGATCGGAAATCCGAAGCTCAGGGTGATGCAAAAGCGCCTCCGTGATAAGACGCTCCAAAGATTCATCAGGCGCCTCCAGCGGCGTATTTACCGCAAGACGAATCCGCGACAAGGGGCCGAGCCCCATCGCCGCAAGAAGGTCCGCCCGTACCTGCTCGATCGCACGCTCCACGCGGCGAAGCTCCGCCTCCCTCGTCAGCACCGCCAAACCGGCCCCCTCCGCCTCCCAATCCGCAATCAGCCCCTCCTGCCTGAACGCCTGCATCTCCTTATCCAAAGCCGAAGCATATGCAAGCTGGCTCTCAATAGCACTTTTAACCTCCTCCAGCGACAAGCAATGAAAATAGAGCACCGTCACATGAAGAACAGTCATCTCGCGCGTGTATTCATGCACAATCTTGGCGATCTCTTCGCCGCGAACGTGCATCGAATACATCAGCCACGTCAAAGGATTCCAGATCGAAATATTGGTCTGCCACGTAATCTCCTGAATCTTACGATCGCTCATCGCAACTTCCATCGCACCGAACTTCCGCATCTGTTGCGGATCAAAACGCGTGTATTGAATGTTCAGATCCACAACCGGAAGAAAATTGCTGAATGAAATCTTCCGCTCCAGTTTGGCGATTCTTGTCTGAATCTCCGAACTCTTGACGGAAAGATTGTTTTCCAGCGCAATCCGGATACAGTCGTCGAGCTCTAATACGCTCTCGCTGCCGAGGGATTCCGCCGTCCGAGCCGCAAGTGACTCTTCGAAAGCGGCTGCATCGTCCTTTCGGGCCTTCTCCCCGTCGAAAGACCTGCACCCGTCGAAAAGCAGTATCCCCGAACACACAATCACCAGCAATTTGAAGTCGTATCTATCCATCCGCTCAGGCCTCGGTATCCTTCAGGGCGCCTTTGAAAAAAAGCTCCTCTATTAGAGACAGCCCCAATTCGATCTGCATCCGCTCCGGTTCCTTGATCATCGAGAAAACAAAGGACTCCAGCATCGCAGACAGCGATAACGACGCTGCCCGCGGATCCATCTCCTTGAAAACGCCTTTCCGCACCCCCGATTTGAAAATGCTCGAAAGCTTTTGCTGGATCGTATCCCGCACCGCATCCGCCTCCGGCTCGACATCGGGACGAACCGTCAAAACCGAGCAAACATCCTGCGACAAGTACAATCTGATCGACGACGCATAGCTTTCGATAATCTGTTTGTGAGCGTGTATGAAATTGCTTATCTTCCCTCGCTCGTCCGTCTTTTCATCCAGTATCGGTACGAGAATCTCCGAAATCCTCTTGGCGCAGGATGACATCAGCCCGGCGAAAAGAGATTCCTTGCTCGCGAAAAAGTTGTACAAAGTCCCAACGGAGAACTCCGCCTCCTCGGCTATCTCCTGAACGGAAACATTGTGAAAACCCTTCTCAGAGAACAACCGCAGCGCTGCATCCAGAATCTCTTCCCTGTGCTGCAGCTTTTCTCTTTCCTTGCGGCGTAACCCTGCCTTACCCATAGCATGCTCCAGGTAATTGAAGTTTTTCGAAATACCCATTCAGTTTACAATGCCATGCTCATATTATGAACTAATATTCATAACTTGTCAACAAATCCCCCCCTCCTCATGCGCGTTGACTCAGTTTTTTGTTACCGAAGTCGGGTCGTTGCCTCAGTAAAATGTTACCAAAAACTGGAGGCATACGATGGGCAAGAGAATCAGTTCACAGACGAGAAAGTGTTTCCCGTCAGCAGAAGTGGCACAGGTTAAGGGATTTGGTTAGGGGAGGGTTTCAAGTGTTTTCCTGCATGCAGGAAAACACTT
>JAFGCD010000069.1 GCA_016932835.1 Sedimentisphaerales bacterium | reverse complement strand
ACGGCTTGCAGGAATTCGCACGACTACACCTACTCAGAATCGAAAAAAACCAACTCAAACCCTGGAGAAACGGGTAATCGCGTGCAACATCATGCCGGCAGTCTTCGCCGCCCGCTCCACATCCGCACTCCTTCTGAAAAATGCCGCGAGTCACAAAATCCGGCTCTGCAACCGCGTTTATTGCTTTTTGTCTTTTAATCGCGCGTCGCCGCCTTTAATATGGTGCCATGCTTGAAAAGGGACTCGTACAAATCTATACCGGCGACGGCAAAGGCAAAACTACCGCCGCACTCGGATTGGCCCTCCGCGCCGCCGGAAGGGGAAACTCCGTCCTGATATATCAGTTCTTGAAACCGCCGTCAGCAGAAACCGGCGAACGCATCGCACTGAAAGACGCTCCTTTTAATATCGCCGCCGAGGCCCTGCCGATCTCCTGGGATATGGCCAAATCCCGCGACGACCAGGCCGCCGTCGCCGCCACAAGGACCGCAATCCGCAATGCCCTCGACCGGCTCGCCGCAAGCGCCCGACAAAAAGAATACGATATCCTCATCCTCGATGAAATCGTATTCTGCCTGGTAGAAGGCCTTGCCCAACTAAAAGACATAAAAACTCTTATAAATGCAAGAGACCCCCGCGTCGAGATAGTCATGACCGGCCGAGCAGCAACAAAGGAACTTATAGTGCTTGCGGATTTGGTAACCGAAATGAAAAACGTCAAACATCCCTTTGATAAAGGCATCGCCGCTCGACGGGGCATCGAATATTAGACATCCGATGAATGCGAAAACCCCGCTGAACAAAAAAACACAATAGGAAAACAAGCTATGTCAAAGACAGTCGCAGCAATAATCTGTGCCGCGGGACCGGGCACGCGGTTTGGCGGAAAGAAGAAAAAGCAGTTTACCGACGTTGACGGCCGAGCCGTATTCCTCCGAAGCGTCGAAATCTTCGCCGAACGCAAGGATGTAAAGCAGGTCATCCTCGGAATAGCAAGAGACGACGAAGAGCTCGCCAACGTAAAATGGGGTCCTAACCTCAAGTTCTTCGGAGTCAAGTTCTTCATCGGAGGCGCCGAGCGTTTCGAAACCGTCGAAAACGGATTGAAACTCGTCAACGACGATATCGACCTGGTAGCCGTACACGACGCCTGCAGGTGCTGTATCACCGATAAGATAATCGCCCGGACAATCGAAGCCGCCGCAAAAACCGGAGCGGCCATACCCGCCTGCCCCGTCACTGCGACTATAAAACGCGCCGAAAATGCCCTGATAAAAGAAACCGTTGTCAGGGCCGACCTCTACGAAGCCCAGACCCCCCAAATCTTCGACGCCGCACTGCTCAAAAAGGCATACGCCAATCTCAAGAACCTCGACAAAACCAAAATCAGCGACGACGCCCAGCTCGTCGAGGCCATCGGACAGAAGGTCGCAATAGTCCAAACCGATTCCTCAAACATCAAGATTACCTACCCCAACGACATCGCAATCGCCGAAGCCATTCTCAAATTCAGGGCCAAGCAGATTGCCAAAGGACCCCTCGGACCCTACGCCGAAGCCCAGTGGTAATAGCCGGCGACCTCTCCGCAAGCCCGCAGGCAACCCTGCCGAAACTGCCTGTATGCTTGATTTTTCCCCGCCGAAATGCTATCATGAAGATGGATGGGGGATGTCTTTCTGGGAGCAGGGTTTGTATCAAGGACCGTTTTATGAAATCACTGATCCGCAGGTATCTGGTGTTGCCGCTTGTCTGTCTTGTGCCCCTCATAGCCGCCGCCGGTCAGGAATCTCCGGCACCACACGATTCCCTTGACAACCCGACGGCCTCGGCGGGAACCGACGCAGCAATAAACATCGGCCAATTCCTGACGTTCTTCGGCGCGGCAAGTTCACCCGATGATGAAATACGAAGATACACCTGGGATTTCGACGGAGACGGTACTGCCGACTTCACCTCCGCACAAACGGGATACGCAGCCTGGACATTTGACCGGCCCGGCCGCTACCAATCCCTCTTGACCGTCGAAGACTCCGCAGGAAGAACCGCCTCCGGCGTCCGGCGAGTCACGGTAATAGACCCGCAAGCCGCCCCAACGACAGACCACGCCGCCCCGACCGCATTGCCCGAAGAGCAGACCCAACCCGACGGAATCCGACGAATATTCGCCGTCGTCCTAAACGGCGGATACGACGAACGATACTGGAAAGATGCAGAACTCGCATACGATATGCTCAACAACGGTTACGGAATACCCCAGACCGACATCTATCTGCTCAACTACGACGGCAAAAATCCCTCCGGCCTCAACCCCGGAGGAATGATAGACTACCCCGCAAAGGTCGAGTATATAGAAAGGGTCTTCAGCGAACTCGCCGCAAGAACCGACGCCGACGATGAACTCATCTTCCTGATCACAGGTCACGGCTACGGATACAACGGGCCCCTAAGTCAGGGCGGCGAATACTATGGATACAACAGCGGAAGAATCTCAATAGACCCCGGCGACGAGCCAGACTTCCCAGAAAGCGACTTCAAGCTACGAAGCCTCTTCACCGGCGGAGACTACAGGGCCAACCACGGAATGAACATCTGGACCGTCAGAAAAAAATACGCCTACACCAAAGGAACCGAATTCTACCGCAACAAGTTCGTTTCGGCTTTCAACGATGTATATATAGACCAACTAAGTGACTATGTCTCCGACGACGACGTATATATCGAGCGATTCGTCGATTACGCCCTCGGCGATACCAACCGAGACGGCTACATAAACACCGCCGCAGGGGAAGTCTTCGACTTCGACGGCGACGGACGCCAGCCCTACGACCATGCGACCGGAACTTACGACGAGGACGACTGGGGACCCATCGACAAGCTCGAAGACAACTACAACAACGCCCCGTGCACGCTCCCGGAAGGAGGCTATCCATACAAGCTCTTCGACGCAGGACTCGAAGGAAAAATCTGCATCGACCTCGCATACGCCGGCGGCGAACCCCAAATCGACGGACGAGATGAAGACGGCGAAGGACTCTTCGACTGGATGGACGTCAACAGAGACGGTGACACCAACGACATCATCAGTATCGACGAATCTCTCTACCTCGCCGCCGGTGTCATCTACGACGACCAACTCGCAGTCCTCTTGGACGGCCTGCACGCCGCGAAAATAACCACAGCCGCCTTACCCTGCTTCTCCGGCGGACTCGTCGAAGACCTCACGGGCCCCGGACGAATCGTCTGCGCCGCAACCGCCGAAGACGCCGTCTCCTGGGGCGACGCCTTCTTCCGCGGTTTCGTCGCCGCACTCCACAAGAAAAACGAATACGGCTCGCCCGTCGATGCCGACACGAACGCAAACGGACATATCAGCATGCTCGAAGCATTCAATTACTCCGCCGCACATGATTATTATGACGAGACCCCCCAGTACGACGACAATGCCGACGGCCTCTCCCACACCGACCCAGTCCCCGCCGGCGGGGACGGCCCCTTGGGCTGCGTGACATACATGGAGAATTTCAACCCGTTCGACCTCGCCGGACCAACCGGCATCGATTTCACAGACTACGCCGAATTCGCCGCCTATTGGCGCTATTCGGATTGCGACGCCTGCGGCGGAGCCGACTTCACCTGTGACGCCCGCGTCGATCCCGCCGACTTGCTCCGGCTCGCCGCCGCATGGCTCTCCGGCATCGAATAGAACATCCGACCGGCTCTCAAGATCCAAAGCCTCCGTGCCCCATCAGCCCCTCAAATGCCGACCTCTGTTCTAACGCAATTTTTCTCTTTGGAACCCGTTGAAATTCACCCCTTCATTGTGGTACTTTTGATTACTGCTCCTGTTTGCAGTGAAGCTCTTCCTCATAAATAGAATGCCCGTTTTCAGATTACACTGAAAGGAACACGGCCAAATGACTCGATTTCAACTACTCCTCTTCATTGCTGTCATCCTCGCCGCCGCAGATATGCCAGAGGCCTCCTGCGGAAGCGAAGGTCAACACGCAAGGTCAATCTCCCTCAACGGTCCCTGGCTATTTGCCGTCGTCCGCGAAAATGACCGCGCCGAAAATCCCCCGCGCCCCGGCGAGCCCACATGGAAAAACGTCACCCTCCCCGGACCCTTCATGCCCCACAGCGCCGATGCCGTCGCCCAAATCGCCTTCGTCTGGGCGAAACGCAAATTCCAACTCACACCCGACCAGGCAAAAAGCATGGCTGTCCTGCGATGGAATTTCATCGCCCTCGGAGCAGTCGCGTTCATAAACGGCGTCGAAGTCGGACGCAACGAGCCAATAGGCCCATACCAGACAATCATATCGCCCGGCGTACTCAAGACCGGCGAAAATGAAATACTCCTGAAGGTTGCAGGAACAAGGGGCGCCGGAAAAGCCAAAAGCGGCTTCCTGCTCGTCCCCGCAGGGTTCGGATGTTCCGGCGACATGCCCGCAATACTCGACGACGTCTGGATAGATTTCGCAGACCGTGCATACATCAAGTGGGCGCTCGCCATCCCCGACCTGGCGCAAAGCAAAGTCACGATAAGGGTCACCCCTGCCGGGCTCGAACGACTCGACGACCTCACAATCCGCGCCTCCGTGCGGCCCTGGCCCCGCGGAAACGCCTTCGCAACTGCACAGGCCCCCGCAAGCCTCGTCCCGAATCCAGACCCCATCGAAGGGGACCATTTCTTCGTCGATGTCCCCATGCCGGGCTTCAAACCATGGACACCTGAATACTGCAATCTGCACCTGGCAGAGGTTGACCTGCTCAAGGGAAAGACCCTCCTCGACAGAGTGACTTTCCGTTTCGGAATGCGAACGGTCAAGGTCGAAGACCGCAACTATAAGCTAAACGGCAAGAACCTGTACCTGCGAGGCTCCAACCTCGTCTTCGAGTGGCACTGGGGAGATACAATTACCGGCCATGAATTCGATTACCTTGTCACCGAGGCAAAGGAAATGAGCATGAATTCATTCCGAACGCATACACGTCCCCCGCCAAAGCTCTGGGCCGATATCTGCGACGAAAATGGAACCATGATACTCGCCGAATTCCCCGTCCTCTACAACTACCAGGACTACAAATTCACACCCGACGAGTTGAAAATATGGCACCGTAACTGCATGACAGACGCCACAGGATGGATGGCCCGACTCTGGAACCACCCGGCAGTAATAATCTGGGTCCTCAGCAACGAGTCAAACCGTGACAACGAGTGGGAGCAGGGCCCATTCCAGGATTTCGTCAACGCAATGGACCCAACCCGAACAACCCTCAGAACAGGAACCAGCGGCACAAAAGACAATTACGACGTCCACACCTGCGGCAACATAACTAACACACTCGAAGGCAACCTCGCCGGAGGAATACCAGCCTGGTTCCAAACTGCCGGCGACCGCACCACTACGAACACAGAATACATGAACTACTTCGGCCACCCCAAAACACAATGGGCCGGCATCGACGACGGCACTGCCGACCAGATCGCCGTCGCACAGATAGGCGCCGAGCATACCGAAGCCATGCGCCGCCACAGGGTCGATGGAATCTGGCCCTACATGTACGCAGGCTGGACACGAACCAGACTCGCCGCTCGCGTCAGGGAAACAGGAAAGGGAAGCGCAGTCTGGAAGGCGAACTACGCCTCACCCGTATCCGCCGCCTGGCACAGCTCACTCTCGCCCGTCCTCGCAAGTCTCGACCTCTTCGATGCAAGCTATCGAACAGGACAACAGGTCATTACTCCCCTCTGCCTCATAAACGACTCCTGGCACGATGCCAAAATACACGTGGACCTACTCTTGACCGACGAAACCCCGGAGTACATCCCGGAAGCGCCCTGTTTCGACCGGCCCGTCGCAAAGTGGAGCTATGATTTCACACTCAAGGCAGACACAATCAAAAAAACCGATGTAACCTGGAAACTGCCCCAAAGACAGGGAACCTATTGGCTCACCGCCAGAACAACCGGAATCCGGGGCCGTCCCGTCCTAAGCCAGAGATTCGTCAGGGCGGTAACGCCCCCCAAAATCCCCGACCGCATGAGACGCAAGCGATTCATAGTCCTCGGCCCCGACCATGCCGCACAGGCATGGTTTCGCTCGAACGCCATGCAGACAGCCCATGACCTCGACGACTTGAATCCCGCCAAAGACATGATTGTAATCTGGAATGCCGACCGCCTAACCGCACTGCAGAAAACCCGGGCACGCGATATCCGCACCTTTATTGACGCCGGAGGCAAAGTCGCCGTCCTCGCAACGCGACACTGGGACTTCACCGACCTCTGCAATGTCAAACCCGGCGATGTGCGAGGCTCCAGGGCATTCTTATATGACGCCGCCTCCGATCATCCGATGCTCGAGGGCATCCGCCCCGATTGGCTCATTCGATGGAACGCCCGACCAGGCACGGTCGCAGTGGCTAATCTTGAAGACCCGCCGCTCGAAAACGCACACAAGATACTCTGGGTCCGAGACCCACAGACCTGTGTCGCCGCTGAAATACCTGTTCCCGGCAGCACGAAAACCATTCTGTTCTCCCAACTCGACCTCCAGGGCCGACTCAATCCCTCCGACAACTTCTACGACCCCGTCGCTGAGAGGATCCTCATCAATATTCTCGCAGCAGAATAACTCGAAACCGTTTGCCAGGCCAGGTCGCTAAAACCGCGCCGGGCAAGACGATCTCGCACCCGCTGACATCGCCAGGGGAAAACAATACGCCGCTCTGCGCCAGAATAGCTTTTTTTCTTTTTCACGACTCTTTTTCATGCTAAACTGCCGATGTAATGGGGGGGGCGAGGTCGTAGAACACTGAAAGGACAAAATGAGCCGTTTGGATATGCAGACACACCACGGGATACTCGAAAAGCTTGCCGCACGCAAAGCCCTCAGGCCCTGCGACGCCCTCGCCCTGGCCGGCAAAAGGTTCCACTTCATCGGAGCAGGCGGTATCGGAATGAGCGGCCTGGCGCAGCTCATCATGAAGCACCACGCAATTGTAACCGGCTCAGACCAGATGACCGGAGAAGTCATAAATGACCTGAATGAAACCGGAGCGGATATAAAAATCGGCCACCGACCCGAAAACCTCTCCGAACAGACCGACGCCGTTGTTATCTCGGCGGCCATAAAGGAAGACAATCCCGAACTAAGCCTCGCCAGAAAACGAGGCCTCCAAGTCTATAAGTACGCCCAGATGCTCGGCCGGGTCATGGATAGATACGACGGAATCGCAGTAAGCGGAACACACGGCAAGAGTACAACCAGCGGCTGGCTCGTCCATGCCCTCAAAAACGCCGGACTCGACACAAATTTCATCATCGGCGCCCGCATAGGCCAGCTCGGAAGCTCGTTCGGAATCGCAGACACCGGCAACTTCGTAGCTGAGGCCTGCGAGTACGACAGGAGCTTCCTGAACCTCAAACCCAAAATCGCCTGCATACTCAACATCGAGCAGGACCACCTCGACTACTACCGCGATGAGCAGGAGATAGTCGAAGCCTTCACCGAATTCGCCCGAGGCATCAGGCCCGGCGGAGCGCTAATCGCCAACGGCTGCGACCCGAACACCGCAAAAGTCATAAACAAGCTCGCAGCAGAATACCCCTGCATAACCTTCGGGCTTGATAAAAACTGTGATTTCTACGCCGATAATATCGCCCTTGCAGGCGGCCTCTACAGCTTCGACGTCTATCAAAACAGCCGCCTCCTCGGCCCGACCCGCATATCGCTGCCGGGCAGGCACAATATCCTCAACGCATTGGCCGTGGTCGCAACTGCCGTAACCGCAGACGCCCAACCCGAAAAAATACTCCGGGCCGTCCCCGAATATACCGGCGTGGACCGAAGGCTCATGCTGAAAGCCCAATCCGACCAAACCACAGTCCTCGACGACTACGCACACCACCCGACCGAAATCAGGGCGTCACTACAGGCAATACGCCAGAGGTACGACCCGAAAAGAATCTGGTGTGTCTTCCAGCCCCATCAGTACAGCAGAACAAGGTTTTTGCTTGATGATTTTGCCGAAAGCTTTAAGCTGGCCGATATTACTATTGTCCCTAAAATCTACTTCGTCAGGGACTCGCAGAACGCAAAACAGCAAGTCAACGCCGAAATGCTCGTACAAAGAATCAGGGCGAATAACAGCCAGGCAATCTTTATATCGAGCTTCAGCGAAATTGCAGAATACCTCAGAAGAAAAACAAAACCCGGCGACCTGATCGTAACTATGGGAGCCGGAGATATTTGGAAGGTCGCAGATGACTATATTCACCGGCTTGGAAGAGATCGTTGAAACAGAATATAACCTCGCCAGGAGTACGTGGTACGGCCTCGGAGGACCCGCAGATTACTTCATTAGACCGAAAACAACAGACCAGCTCCGACAGGTCGTGCTAAGATGCGGCGAAAACCATGTCCCCATATTCCTCATGGGATGCGGCTCGAATCTCCTCATCGCAGATGACGGAATAAAAGGAGCCGTCATTAAACTCGAGTCCGGCGACTTCACGCAGGTCCAATTCAATACCGAAGCCGACGGACTCACAGCATGGGCCGGAACAGAACTCAGCAAGCTCGTAATGACATGTGTCAAGAAGGGCCTTTCAGGACTCGAACCGCTCACCGGTATCCCCGGCTCCGTAGGGGGAGCAGTCAAAATGAACGCCGGAGGAAACTTCGGAGATTTCGGCTCGATCGTCGAATCGGTGACGCTCATGGACAGTCAGGGCAACATCTTCGAAAAAAGCAAACCCGAACTCGTCTTCGATTATCGCCAGACAAATATCGCCGCCAAATTTATTCTTAATGCCGGACTGCAAATGACCCCCGCAGACCCCGAACATATAATGCGAACGGTAAAGGAAATCTGGATTCACAAAAAAAACAACCAGCCCCTGAATACAAAGAACGCAGGATGCATCTTCAAGAATCCAAGGGGCCTTTCCGCCGGAGCGCTGATCGACCGCGCAGGACTGAAGGGACTGCAGATCGGAGGCGCTGTCGTCAGCGAAAAGCACGCAAACTTCATTATCGCAAAAAAAGACTGCAGAAGCAGAGACGTTATGAGGCTGATTGACGCAATAAAGCAGAGAGTAAAGGAACAGTTCAACACCGAACTCGAACTCGAAATAGAAATCTGGAACTGAGAAAAATCGCACATCGCATCTGATGAGCCGCACAGAATATAGAAGACCGAGCAATGCCTGTGAATCCTGAATCCCCAACCCCGGAAAGCCCGACGAGAGTAGCCGTCTTGATGGGCGGCATCGGAACCGAACGCGATATAAGTATAGAGAGCGGAAAAGCCGTCGCCGACGCACTCGCTGCCGCCGGCTTCGACGTCGTAACAGCCGACATCGACCCCGACAGACTCGAAATACTCGAAGATAAATCTATCGACGTCTTCTTCCCCGTCCTCCACGGCAAATTCGGCGAAGACGGAACATTGCAGCGGATACTCGAACAAAAAGAACTCCTCTACGCCGGCAGCGGACCAGACGCCGGCAGAACCGCCTTCGACAAGATCGCCGCAAAACAGGCCTTCGCCCGAGCAAACGTCCTTACCCCGGCCGCAATAAAATTCGAACCCGGCGACGACCCCCGCACAGTCGAAGCCCGACTGCGAAATCTTGGCGAGACATACGTCGTCAAACCAATAACACAGGGAAGCAGCGTGGGCGTAAGCATTGTCTCAAGCCCGCAATCCGCAGTCGAAACCGCCCGAAAAACCGCGTCCGATTTCGGCGATTGCATGATTGAACAATTCATCCCGGGCCGTGAATTAACCGTAGGAATTCTTTGCGGCCGACCGCTGCCAATCATCGAAATCCGTACCGCCGCAGCCTTCTACGACTACCACGCAAAATATATAGATGAACAGACCGGATTCCTGTTCGATACTATTGCAGAACCTCGGATAACTGCCGAGATACGGACCGCCGCCGTCAATGCCTTCGATACGCTCGACTGCAGAGATTTTGCCAGGGTCGATTTCATCCTCAGCGAAGACAACAAGCCTTATGCCCTCGAAGTAAATACAATACCCGGCTTCACGAGCCACTCCCTGCTGCCTAAAGCGGCCGCGAAAATAGGAATCGAAATGCCAGACCTCTGCAGAAAAATCGTCGAATCGGCGATATCGAATCGCAGTACCTCAAACGCCGCCAGACCACCTTGCCGGCGGTCCTGATATGCGAGATAACCTTGGCAAAGAAAAAAAATAGAACACGCAGAACAAAAAAGAGCAAAGGCCGCCCGCTCCTGAGCGGTCTGCGCCCGATGCGAATCCTGACAGCCTTCGCTGTAGTCTGTCTCCTCGGCGGCATAGTCCTGGGCGTCATATACTGGGACAAACTGATAAAACGCAGAACCACGACCTCGGCGACGGACGCACCCCTGGAGATCAAAGCGATCCCCGCATGGATCAACGAACAGCTTAAAGAAAAACTCCTACAGGCGGCAAACGCCGACGGACTCGGCCTCAAAATCGACGAGACAGTCGCAGACAGGGTCCGCCGAAATATCCAGGCTGTCTTCCCATGGCTCGACGACGCCGTAGTCCGTACAACGCACAGCCGACTGCAAATCGAAGGACGATGGCGACTGCCGCTCGTACTGGTCAAGAGAGGACTCGATAAATTCTACCTCGACCGCGATCTCGTCGTCCTTGATTTCGTCGAACTGCCGCATCTGAACATCGTGAAGCTCCAGGGAGTCGCCGTCACCGAAAAAACGCCCGAACTCGGACAGCCCTGGCAGCAGGAAGATATCGCCGCCGCCGTCGAACTCGTCGAACTGCTGGCCGCATGCGACCGCGAGAAAACCCCGGAAAAACCCCTGCTAAGCGAAATCGCCGCACTTGACGTCGCCAACTGCAACGGCAGAAAAAACAAAAAATTCCCCCACATCGTACTCTACACCACCGACAACACAGAAGTCATCTGGGGCGCCGAAATCGGTAAATGGCAGCGGCATCTCGAAGCCACCGACGCCGAAAAGCTCGCAAAACTATACGCATACTACAAGGAATACGGAACCCTCCTCGGAGATGTAAAATACATAAACCTCCGCGACCCCCAGGACAAAATACCCCTGCCCATAGACGATTATTGATTCGCCGAAAAAGCGTTCAGCGCCGTAGCCAAATCCATGTAGCGGTACGGAATATCAAGTTCTGTGCAAATCGACTTCAATTCCTCCAGAGCCCGTTCGCTCAAGTCACTCTGAAACTCCGCATCGCCGTTGCAGCAGAATATCCTGCACCCGGCAAAACGATAATCGTAAACGGTGCACTTGCCCGCGACATTGTACGGGCACATCCCGCCGGTCATGGGCTTGACCCTTTCCCCGCCGAGCTTGCTCGAAAGATACATCAGCTCAGGCCGGGTCACATAAAGGCGATGATCGAAACTCTCGAAGTCGCAGCACTTCCCGCACGCATTGCACTCCCCGCCTCGACCCTGCGCATCGCCCGACTCCGCCGCCAGACGTTCGTACAAACGCCCCACCCGATCGATTACTTCATTCCTCACTTGCCTTGCTCCCACCACTTCCGGCTCTTCTTAATCCTCTCGATTTCCTCGTAACTGTAGAACCTGCCCCGGTTGACGCCGGGGCATTTTCGCGTTGACTGGTTCCACTCCCTGCCGCTGGCAAGATTGCTCGGCCAGAAGGGCCAGTTCCGGCACTGGCTCGGACGAACAGGATAGATCGCACATCTCTTGCCGTTCGCCGTTTTCTCGAGAAATATGCAGTCCCTCGTCAGACTGTGCTCGATTATGCTCGTCCGCAGCCCCACACGCTTGAGATAATCACGCCTCAACTCGCCGATCGATATCTTCAGAAAAGCCGCAATCAGCCCGATTTCATGACGAGTCACCCAGATATAACCCTCCCCGGGCCCCGAGCAGCATCCGCCGCAGCCCCGACACTCGAAGGCCAGCCCGCCCGCATACCATGGAATTCTCTTCTTGCTTCTTCCCATAAGCATACACGCTGCGAAATACTTTGTAGGGTGTGCACTGCACACCTTCTTGTTTCTGGCCGTCGATTGGTTTGAATACCTTACCGTGTGCCGCCGGACGTACCAGCATCCGTCCCGCTATATACCCGAACGTAATCCACATACATATCCGCCAAACCGTCATACCGCGATAAATCCACCGGCCAGCCGCCACCCGTAGCAAGGTTGATCAAAAAGAAAAACCGGCTCGTCTTCGAAAGAGGCAGAGTCTCGTGACGACCAACCTCGATATCGTCGCAATAGTAAATCGTTTCGGTCTCGGTAATCTTACAGCCGTAGGTATGAGGAGCCTCGAACCACGTCGATGGAATCCCGAACTTGCGCATCCGAATCGGATTGCCAAGCGCCTCGAAAGCCTTCTTCTCGATAGCCTTGCCCGCCTCGCCCTGACTCCACGCGTGAGGGCAAATCATGTATTTGTCGAATGCGTTCGGATGACCGCGCCCTTCACCACCGTAAGCCTCGATGATATCCAGCTCGTCGCAGGGAACTTTCTCACCCTTCAAATGAGCTGTCATGTAATCGCTCAGCAGCCAGAAAGCAGGCCACGTCCCGATTGCATTCGGACCCAGAAACCGGCACTCGAAATAGCACGGAGCCTTCGCCGTGATTCCTGTCGCGTCGTTCTTCATAGACGAAATCAGCCCCGAGCTCTTCGCCTTCTCGCTCGCCCGGATACGCATGTAAGAATCCACCTGGCTGAAAGGGTTGTTCGGCTTGTCGAAACTCGTAAACCGGATAGTGCTGAAGTCCTGCCACCCGTTCGGCGGCTTGTGGTCGTAGTAACTCGCCTTCGGATCTGTGCCAGAAATCGACAGCGGGCCGTCGAAATCATCCGCAAAAACCAGTGACATCCCTTTCGCCGCGGCAGGCGGCCCCTTCGGCATCCCTTCGTTCCACGAAACGCCCCCCTTGTTGTATAGCTGAAGATAGCAATTGTCTCTTAAATCACCGTTCTCCCCGCTGATTCTCACCGTAATCGGACCGTGCGGGTAGGCCTCCGCCGGAAATACGAATGAGCCGCTGCCTTTCGCATCAAGATTGACCTCGGCAACCACCGAATCAACGCCAAACCTGCCGCCTTGCTTCCAGCACTTGACCGTGAGCTTCTTGAAACCTGGCGCAGATACCGTCACGGTCGTATCCCCTCGAACATCCGAGCAATAGCCCGGCGAAACGACAGCTGTCTCACTGCCCAGCGTCTCATATATGCTCTTGTCCGAATCCACGCTGACAGCATCGAAAAACAGATCGCTTTCCACGCCTAATAACTTCTCGCCGTCTCTCGGCTGGCCCACCGTCAGCGTGACCGAGGCGATCGGATAATCCATCTTGCCGTTCTTGTCCCCGCCCCACGTCTCATGCCCGGCGTCAAGGTCGAAAGCGACTTCCTTCCACCCCGTAAAGTCGATGATCCCGCCTTGACCATCGCCCGTCGAAAGCGACCGATACTGGTGGGTCTCATTTGCCGCATCCGCTATCTGAAGCCCGTAGGAAGACTTCGAGTTGTCTCCTTTCAGCCGAAATCGCAGTTTATGCACCGGCCCGAAAACCTTGACCTTGATCGGAATGCCCAGATATTGAAAATTCCCACCTTCCAAAAACTGGTAGTGCAGCTTCAGGCATTGCTTGCCCCGCCAGGGCTCGTCCTTCGATAATTGAACAGAAGCGTTCTCGTTCGGAATATTCACCACCCAAACGGTAGGCTCCGAGCCAACCTCCTCAAAATCCTCCACCATCACCGACGTCGCCCCCCACGCCGGCAAAACTGCCAACATCGGCAGAAGCAGCGTAAGAATCACAACGAAATTCCCTGCCTTCGTCATATCGACCTGATTCGGTCCTGCAAATGGTCCTTGCTTTGTTTGTCTCATCCGGGATACCCCATAAAAGTTCACAAACAGGAAAATGCCGATTATACACAAATCCGCCCGAATAGCAACAAAGACAATCCCGACAGGACAATGCCCCAAAGCCGAATCCGCCGCGGAACGCCTTTGACGCCGCCTCTGTTATCCGATAGAATTTGTTTGTCTAAGACTTCGATTCGTCTCTGCGACCTGTATCTCTTTTGAAAGGGACATACAATGAGAGCCGCGAAACTTTCCTTAATAACTGCCGCCCTTTGCTTCTTCTCCGCCGCACAAATCCTTCGAGGCGCCGAAGTAAAACCATCAATTCTCGACCAAATCGGCCTGACAAAAGGAATCTGTGTCCTGCCAGGCGACGAACAGTGCAGCCTCGCACTCGACCTCGCAGATAGCACCGAACTGCTAATATACGTCCAGTTGGACGATTCCAAAGATGTGGAACAGGCCCGCCGAATCGCAGACCAGGCCGGCTTTCTGGGAAGACGGATATTCATCGAGCAGGGCCCCGCCAACAAACTCCACCTCGCCGACAACCTCGCCGATGTACTCGTCATGCCGCCGAACGCAAAGAGAATACCGCAGGCAGAGGCCCTCCGAGTTCTTCGACCGGAAGGAAAGGCCCTGCTTCGCGACAAGACAATTGTCAAGCCCGTACCCGAAGGAATCGACGACTGGTCCCACCCGTATCACGGGCCCGACAACAATCCCCAGTCGAATGATACAGTCATAGTAGCCCCGTATCTCACCCATTTCTTCGCCGAGCCGCGATATGCGCCCGTCCCCCAGGTCGCCGTCGCCTCGGCAGGGCGGGTCTTCAAGGCGTTCGGACATGTCGCATTCAAAAAACGCGAAGAGCCCCTGCTCAACAAGCTCGTTGCTTTCAACGGCTACAACGGAACCATACTCTGGCAGCGGGACCTCAGGCAAGGCTACATGGTCCATCGCAACACGATAATCGCAACGCCCAAACTGCTCTACGTCGCCGACGACACCGCCTGCAGCGTTATCGACACCGTTACCGGCAGCCTCGTGGACACCATAGCACCCGACCAGGACCTCGCAGGAGGAACCTTCTGGAAGTGGATGGCGATGGAAAACGGAACCCTCTACGCGATGATAGGCGCACAGGAGCAGAAGGACCCTACTAAACGATGGAACAGAAATCTCCATGGCTGGCCCTGGGACCCAATCTCAGAGGGTTTCAACCAGACCGACAACCCCTGGGGATATGGAAAAAACCTCCTCGCCATTGACCCGAAGTCCAAAAAAGTCCTCTGGACCCACCGCGAGCAGGCCCCGATGGACGGCAGAGCCGTCTGCATGAAAAACAAAAGAATATACATCTTCAACTTCGCCTCCTACCTCGCCTGTATCGATGCCCGAACAGGACAAGACATCTGGAGAAAAACACCGGATAATGCCCCACAACTGTTCAGATCTCTCGGCAAGCAGCTCAACAGGCAGGATTGGAGAACAAACTGGCGAACCACCTGCTACCTCAAGTGCAGCGACGACGCAATCTACTTCGCAGGCCCGACCATAGGCAAGCTCCTCGCAGTCTCGGCAAAAACCGGCGACAAACTCTGGGAGCATCCCTACAGCAACTTCCAGCTCGTTCTCCAGGACGACATCCTCTACGGTATTAGCGGCCAGATAGACAACCACCCGAGCATAAAGTTCGCCGCGTTGACCGGCGAAATCCTCGACCAGATAAACCAGCCCCGCAGGGCATGCACCCGCCCGACAGGCTCCGCCGACGCCATCTTCTTCCGCGCGAGCGGAGGCTCGGTCAGGCTCGACCTCGCAAGTAAAAACCCGGGCTGGATATCGCCGATGAGGCCGCCCTGTCACGATGGAGTCACTGTCGCAAACGGACTGCTCTACTGGTGGCCCTCGGTCTGCGATTGCCAGTTGACAATCTACGGCATTACCACCCTGGCTCCGGCAGGCGACTTCGATTTCACCGCCGTTGCAACCGAAGCCGACCGGCTCGAAAAAACAGTCTCCGACCTCACGAAACTGCGAGTCGAGAAACTCGACCGGTCGCCCGAAGATTGGCCCACATTCCGCGCCGATAACCAATGCTCCGCCGCCTCTAAGGCCGCACTGCCCCGCAGCGTATCCCTCAAGTGGACCGTCGCCCCAGAACATCCCGCCGCTCCCTCCGCACCGCCGACGACCCCGCCCGTATCCGTCGCAGGACTCACCTTCGTCGGCGGACCCGATGGCGTCGTCAGGGCAATCGACTCGGCTGCCGGCAAAACAAAATGGAAGGCATATACCGGAGGCGCCGTCAGATTCCCGCCCACAATATCCGACGACAGGGCGTACGTCGGCTCCGCAGACGGCTACGCATACTGCCTCGAAGCCGCAACCGGAAAACTCATCTGGAGATTCCGAGCCGCGCCCGCAGAACGAATAATACCGGTCTATGGCGCGCTGGCCTCAACCTGGCCCGTAGGAGCCGTCACCGTCGAGAATGGAATTGCATATCTCGCCGCGGGAATCGTAAACTACGACGGTACTTACCTCTATGCCCTCGACGCACTTACAGGCCGGATAATCTGGCAGAACAACACCTCCGGACATCTCGACCCGCAGGCAAGAACCGGCGTCAGCCTTCAGGGACACCAGTTAATCGCAAACGCAAAGCTCTATCTCGCAGGAGGAACCTCAATTTCCCCAGCCGTCTATAACATCGCCGATGGAAAATGCCTCAACGACCCCGCACAACTGGCACAGTGCAATTCCGTCGCGCCCCGAGGCTGGGAGCTCTCCCTCCTCGCAGACCAGGTCGCCGCCTGCGGAAAGCCGCTCTATGCACATCCCCAATACGATGTGTACGACCGAACCGTCTTCGGAAAAGTCTTCCTCGCGCCAGCCGGCGACAAAGACGTCGTCTGGGCAGCCGACGAGAAAAATAAAAACGTCCTGTGCTATAAGAAAATCGACGCCGAATTCCTCAAAAAGGCAATGCTCAACCCCGCAAATCGCTTCTGCCTGAACTGGGGAGCAATCGGCCTCGCCGATAAACCCATCTGGGCGCGCAACTGCAATGACGCTGTAGCCTTTGCCGTCGCAAGCGACGCCGTAGTCGTCGCCGAAAAAACCAGGGTAATCGCCCTCGACCTCGCCGACGGCAAAGTACTCTGGACCAGGCCCCTGCCCGCGCCGCCGGTAACATGGGGCGTCGCGCTGGACCGGCGAGGACAGGTGGTAATTACCCTTGAAGACGGGAAAGTCGTCTGCTTCGGATAATAAAACCCGATTACACAAATACGAACATCGAACAGGAGAAATCATGCCGAAGAAAACCAGTCGATACACAAGAACACCCCTGCTGCTGTCCATGATCGCCGCCTCTTTCCTCCCGGCACTTATCGGCTGCGGCAAAAAAGAACCGGCCGGCAAAACAGAACTCGTATTGCTCTGCGGAAGCTCCTTCGTCAAGCCCGCCGAGCAAATCTGCACCCGATTCACCGAAAAAACGGGCATTAAAATAACCGCAACAGTGGCAGGCAGCGAAGACTTCCTCCCACACGTAAAGGCCGCGGACCAGGGCGATATCCTGATCACACACGACCCCTATCTCGACTATACCAGAGATGCCAACGCACTGCTCGATTCCGTCCAGGTCGGGTTCGTCGCGCCTGTCCTCGCCGTACAAACGGGCAACCCCAAAGGCATAAAGAGCATAGACGACCTGGCAAAACCGGGCCTGAAAGTAGCATTGACGGACCCGAAATACTCCACCTGCGGAGAAATGGTCTTCGCACTGCTCGAAAAAAAGGGCCTCAAAGAAGCAATCCTCAAAAACGTCGAAAACCGCCTAACCAAAGGACACAGCACCCTCGGAACGTATCTCAAAACCCAGACCGTTGATGCGGTCATTATGTGGAACGGCGTCGCCGACACCTTCAAGGACAGTCTCGACGTCATACGCACGCCCTATGAATACGAAGAAGAAATCCGAGTCCACATCATCGGCCTGAGCTACACAAAACACCCCGACGAACTCAAAAAATTCATCGAATTCGTCCGACGTGACGCCATGGCCGTCTTCGCCGAGCACGGATACGTCAAGTAAACGCCGGGAACCCGGAAAATGAAGCACGCCATGATAGCCTTCGCCGCCGCCGTGACGCTCCTCCTCGCAGGATGCGACTCGAAGGATACGCCCCGAACCGAACCCGAGCCGGCAGAACTGCTGCTCTACTGCGGAGCGGGAATCAGTCCGCCCGTCGATGAAATCATAGATGCCTTCTTCCAAGAATGCGCAATCAAGGTCGTGCCGGATTACGCCGGAAGCGAAGTCCTCCTCTCGAAAATAAAGCTCGCCGAACGCGGCGACCTCTACATGCCCGGCGACAGCTACTACGTCGATCGGGCCGAAAAGGCCGGTATCATCCTCGCCAGAAGCACAGTCAGCTACTGGGTCCCGACGATACTCGTGCAAAAGGGAAATCCGAAAAAAATAGCCGGCCTCAAAGACCTCCTCAAGCCCGGCATCAAAGTCGGACTCGGCGACCCTAACGCCTGCGCAATCGGAAGGACAACATGGAGAATCCTCGAAAAAAACGGCATCGCCCCGCCCGACCTCAAGAGTAACCTGCTCTTCCAGTCGCTAACGGTAAACGAGCTCGGAATGCAGATACAGGCCCGCTCCCTCGATGCCGTAATCGTCTGGGACGCCATGGCAGTGTACTACGCCGGATACGGCGACCAGGTCCCGATACCCCCCGAAAAAAACATAATCTCAACAGTGGACATAGGCGTATTGAAATTCACACGCCGCCGCGAATCAGCAGAAAAATTCGCCGCTTTTCTCATTTCGCCCACCGGACGCGAAATCTTCGAAAAACACAATTATACCACCGCCCCGCCCCGGTAGGGTTAAAGCTGCGCCCTTCGAACAGCCTCTCACCCGCCGGACAGGCCATGTTTGTACCTTGAAAGATAAAGCCCAATACCGATATAATTGCTGAAACGTGATGCCTGTCCGCTTGCAGTCCGTCACGGAGCGGATATGATGTCCCGTGCCGTGAGCACGAGAATCCGAAACAAAATTGAAAGAAACGCGAGGTTGCATAATGACGGTATTCCTTTATATACTTCTCGGCTTGATTACAGGCATCTTCAGCGGCCTGATAGGAATAGGAGGAGCGATAATAATAATCCCATGCCTCGTATTCGTCTTCGGCCTCTCCCAGCACGCCGCGCAGGGAACGACCCTCGCCTTGATGGTCCCGCCCATCGGGTTGCTCGCCGCATGGACTTACTACAAGGCCGGGTATGTCGATATGAGAATCGCAGGCCTGATATGCGCCGGGTTCTTCGTCGGAGGTTTCATCGGAGCGAAATACGCTGCCCAGATACCCGACGACATCCTCAGAAAAATCTTCGGCGCAGTGCTCCTTGTCGCTTCCCTGAAAATGATGTTCTTCAAATAGAAATTCGCAGAAACCGTTCGCCAAACAAACGAACAATATTCATGAAGGAGGCCCGCTGTGATCTTGGGACAAAGTGACGTGTTCCTCGCAGGATATTACAATTTCCTCGTTGTCCTCCACCTGCTTGCGACGTTCGTCCTCGTCGGTGCAATGACCCACAACCTGCTGATCGTCCTCGGCTATGTAAGAGGCAGGTTCGGAAGGAAGAAACTCGAATATTTCTATGTTAAAGTCTCCCTCTGGGCCTATCTCGTCGTTTACGCATTCGGAGCGCTGGCCTACCCCGCCTTTAGAATCAACACCCGATATGAACTCTTCGACAAGCAGTTGCCCTGGGCCACAGGACTCTTCGAGGTCAAGGAGCACTGGGCCGCGCTCGGGCTGGCATTCCTCGTCGTTTACTGCATCCTCAGGCGAACCTTCCAGCCGGATGAGGAAAAGGAAAAACTCTTCTTCTATGTCCCTCTGGCCCTGCTGCTCAACATAATATTGTGGTACAAGGTGATCGTCGGTTGCTACCTCGCAATGCTCAAAGGAGGCGCCTCATGAAAAAATCCGATATGACATACGTCCTCGGTATAGTCTTCGCAGCCGCGACTTCCATCTTCTACTGCTGCACCAGATGGTTCCATATCCGCCTGCCCCGATACTACCCCCTCGAACACGTCTGGAAATGGGCGAACGAAAAAGGCGTGCCCTCCCAGGCGTGGTACGCCATACAGGTATTCGCCTTTCTTTGCGGCGCGATCGCCACACTCGCAGTCTATTTCATCCTGAAGTACGCCTGCCGAAAAGATTTCGAACTCGACCCGGCCGATACGAAAAAACTCGGACTCGCCGCAGCAGCCCTGATTGTCGTATGCATGGCGTACATCCTATTCCACGAATATGGAAAGTGGGGAATACTCGGATAAACGCCGCCGAAAACACCCTGCTGATAATACCGGGCCGATGAATTGCCCGATAGAAAGGACGCCGAAATTGTCGAACGCATGTAATTCACCTTTGAGAAGCTGGCGGGATATCGTCTTCGCAGCCGCAGCCCTTGCCTTTCTCATTGTGTTCGTCGCCTTTGTGCTCCTGCTTATCATCGCAGACGCATTTTATATCGACAGAAAAGCCGTCCTGACCGTCATCAACTCCGGCTTCATCCGCCATGCACTCTGGATGAGCCTCTGGACCAGTTGCCTGACCACATTGATAGCAGTCCTCTTCGCCGTCCCGATCGGGTATTCGCTGAGTCGATATAGATTCCCGGGACGCGCGCTCGCCGACACCATCGTCGATCTGCCGATTGTCTTTCCCCCGCTGGTCGCAGGCCTTACCCTGCTCGTCTTCTTCTCCCAGACCGATTTCGGAAAATGGATACAGAACGACCTCGGTATCGAATTCGTATTCCGGAAAAAAGGAATTATCCTCTGCCAGTTCCTCGTCTCAGCAAGCTTTGCGATTCGCTCGGCCAAAATCGCCTTCGATGAGGTGGACCGCCGTTTCGAAAATGTCGCCCTCACACTCGGATGCACAAGGTTCCGGGCCTTTAGGCGTGTCTCCCTGCCCCTCGCGCTCAACGGAGTCATCGCTGGGGCGATACTAACATGGGCAAGGGCATTTGGCCTCTTCGGACCCCTGCTTATCTTTGTCGGGTCGTTCCGGGGGAGAACCGAGGTCCTCAGCACAACCGTATTCCTCGAACAGTCCGTCGGAAATATCGAAGTCGCTCTGGCTGTCGCAATGCTCATGATTGTCGTCGCAGTCATAGCACTGACAACAATACACCTCGTAGGCGGCAGAACGCAGGTGAAGCTATGATTCGCACCGAAAAACTCGAATTCACAATCGGCGATTTCAACTTGCGAGACCTGAATCTCGAAATACCCGAAAAAACCTACTTCGTCATGCTCGGCCCGCCAGGCTCGGGAAAAACAGTCTTCCTCGAATGCCTCTGCGGCCTCAAAAGACCACGCCAAGGCCGAATCTTCATAGACGGAAAAAACGTCACCACCCTCGAACCGAGAAAAAGAGGCATAGGATATGTCCCCCAGGATTACGCGCTCTTCCCCCACCTCTCCGTCGAAAAAAATATAGCCTTCGGACTCCGAAACGCCGGACATGACAGCCGGAGCAACCGCCGGAAAATTACACAAATCGCCGAAATGCTCACAATTTCCGGCCTCCTCGAACGAAATGTCACTGACCTCAGCGGCGGAGAAAAGCAGAGAACCGCCCTGGCAAGAGCGCTGGTAGTCGAGCCTGAAGTACTCCTGCTCGACGAGCCCGTCTGCGCACTCGACGAAGGAACCAGGCAAACCGTATGCGCAATGCTGCTCGACATCCAGCGAAAACTTCGGCTGACCGTCATCCACGTCAGTCACAACCTCGAAGAGGCCTTCTCCGTCGCAGACCGCGCTGCAATACTCAATCAAGGAATCCTTCAGCAGGTCGGACCCCTCGGCCAACTGCTCAGAAAACCACAAAACGAATTCGTCGCCCGATTCATGAGATGCGAAAACATCTTCACCGAACAACAAGACGTCAAACTCGCCCGCCCCCACCCCGGCAAAGCCGGTATGATGATTCGGCCGGAAAATATCCTCCTGCTGCCTATAGACGAATGCGGAACTGAATACGAAAACCAATTCATTGTCGAAATCGCCCGATACCGAGACTTCGGAGCATACGTAAAAGTCGAACTCGCAGGCCCACTCAATCTCGTCGCCCACCTCACGCACGCCGCCTTCGAACGCCTGCAGATCGAGCCGGGCCGACAGGTAAAGGCCGTCCTGCCCCCACAAAGCATCCACACTTTCCACCCGTAAGCAAGCACTTGCCTTTCCCAACTCAAACTCCTATACTAACCTCGACTGGAGCGATGCGCAATCGACGTGCTCCCATTTGAAGGCCCGTCAGGAAGAGGCTTCCGAAATGAAAAAACGTTGCCTAATCACGTTCGCGTCACTGCTGCTCTCACTGGCGGCCGCCCCCCTTTCCGCATGCAGGTACAACGTCCGCGAAACCGGATTCATCGACCTCGGCAGCGACCCATACATCCTCTGCGCCTATATCGACGCCAACACCCCACCCGATATCACAGCCGCCTTCCGCAGCATTGCCGATACCGCCCTGACTCAAACCAACATTACCTTCCAGCTCCTCGATACCGACCGCCAAAAGGACCACCCTGCATATAGTCGTCTCGACCCGAACTCCCAGTCGCCGCCGGCACTGGTCCTCATTTCACCGGATGGCCAGGCCCTCCCAGTCCCGATAACCGAAACCTCGAAACCCTTCGACGCAGCCCTTCGTTCCGCGATTGACAACCTTATCGAATCCCCCGGGCGAACCGAAATCCTCCTCGCCGTCGCAAAAACATACGGCGCAATACTCCTGATAGAAGGCCCGAACGCCGAACCGAATGCCGCCGCAAAAAAAGCCGCCGCCGCAGCCGTCCGGCTGGTCGCATCCCAGATGAAGAACATGCCCAAGGAAATCGCCCAGCCCCCGGCACTAACCGTAATGGACCACAACTCCCTCGCCGATGAACGAATACTCCTTTGGAGCATCGGCCTGCAGCCCGATGATGTCAACGAACCGATCGCAATAGTCCTCTACGGAAGGGCAAGATGGGTCGGGCCGCTCTTCAGGGGCGAACAAATCAGCGAAGACCGGCTCGCCGAACTGCTCTCCGTCATCGGAGCCGACTGCGAATGCGGATTCGATTACAGGTGGCTCCTCGGGACAATGCTACCCGCAAAATGGACACCCCAAATACACGCCCACGCCGTCAAAAGTCTCGGCTTCGACCCCGAAAGCCCAATGGTCAAAATGGAGATAACCTCCATAGTATCCAGGGCAATGCCGGGCTACGCCTACGCCGCATCACCTGTCGGATACCAGGAACTCATCATCGACACCGATACCCCTGCCGAGACTGTCCGGGGGCCCAACGCGCCCCTGTTTCCCCACGAACCTGACCCGGCGCAGCAGCACGATAGCGGCATCGCCCCCGCCGATCCGAATCTCAGAACGGCAGCCCCGACCCAAAAAGACCTCGCGAGCGAAGACCTTTACGCCCCGCTGCGATCCGCCGCACTGCTCACAATAGGAATTTTCGCACTCGTTATTTTTCTCGGATTCGCCGTCCTCGCAAGGGCAAGGAGATCATGAAAAAACGAACCTCAGAAGTACGCACCATCGGTTGCCTCTGTTGAAACCCTTGGCAATATGAATACATTAGCTCTAATCCTGAAAGAAATTCGCCACCGAAAGGCCAACTTCATCCTTGCATCGCTCGCCGTCGTCGCCGCAGTCGCCCTCTACATCGCTTTCTTCACTGCCGCAAAAGCCTCCGAGAGAGAGACAGCCAGACTCATGCTCTCAATGGGATACAACATCCACATCATCGCAAAAGACGCGGACCCGAACGTATTCCTAATGACCGGCCTGGCCGACACGACCATGCCCCAGGAATACCTGAACAAACTAAACCAAGCCGACAAAAAAACCGTCTCATATAATCACCTCCTCCCCAGCCTCCGGAAAAAAATCTCCTGGCAAGGCCTCGAAGTAATCCTCACCGGCCTCGGAGAAGAACTCTGGCCCCCCGGAAGAAAAAAACCGCCCATGACCTTCAAGATAAAACCCGGAGACGTCTATCTCGGATACGGAATCTGGAACGCTCTCAATATCGAACCGGGCCGATCTATTGATATTAACGGAACATCCTTCACCGTCCGCCGATGCCTCGCCGAATCAGGCCAGCAAGACGATATCAGAATCCAGTGCGACCTCGCAGACGCACAGAAAATCCTCGGCCTGCCCGGAAGAATCACCGAAATCAAGGCCGTGGACTGCCTCTGCTTTGCAAAAACAAAAGACCCCCTTGCACTGCTAAGAAAAGAAATCGCCGAACTCCTGCCCGAAGTCAGAGTATTCCAGACCGCCGCAATCGCAAAAGCCCGGGCCGACCAGAGAAAAATGATTAGAAACCTCTTCGCCGCCATAATGCCACTGACAATCGTAGCCTCTGGAATATGGATCGCCGTCCTCGCCGCAACAAACGTCCGCGACAGACAGCAGGAAATCGGCATAATGCGGGCCCTCGGCTGCGGCTCAACCCGAATCGCCGCCCTCTTTCTCGGCAAGGCCGTCCTGATAGGCCTCTGCGGGGCCGCAGTCGGTTTCCTCGCAGGCTCCGCCCTGGCCCTGTATTTCGGCCCCGCCGTCTTCCACATGCCCGCAGCCGTAAACGTAATCAAGCCTGAACCAATCTTGCTGATTGTCTCACTGCTATTCGCATCCGTATTCGCCGCAGTCGCAACCTTCATACCCGCCATGATCGCCGTCACCTACGACCCCGCCGTCACCCTCAGAGAAGAATAAGAATGGTTACGCTCCAAAACGTCAGCAAAACATACCGCACAAAACAAGGCGACCTCGACGCATTGCACGGCATAACCATCAACATCGAAAAAGGCCGATTCGTACTCCTCTCAGGCCCAAGCGGAAGCGGAAAGACAACCCTCCTGATGACAATCGCCGCAATGCTCACCCCAACCGCAGGAACAGTGCAAATCGACAACACCGACATCTACAAATTGAACCCGCGCAGCAGGGCAGCATTCCGAGCCGACAAAATCGGATTCGTATTCCAGATGTTCCACCTAGTACCATACCTGAACATCGTCGAGAACATCCTCCTCGCAGCCCGGCCGTCAAACCGAAGCGCCGCAAGACAAGCCGCCCAGGACCTGTTGACCAGATTCGGATTGGCAGACCGCGCAACCCACAAACCTGCAGAACTCAGCGCAGGTGAAAAGCAACGGGCCGCAATCGCAAGGGCAGTATTCAATCGACCCGAAATCATCCTCGCCGACGAGCCGACAGGAAATCTCGACCCCGAAAACGCCGCCGTCGTCCTCGAGCATCTCGCCGAATTCAACCGCCGGGGCGGAACCGTAATACTCGCAACGCATGGCCGAGACGCCCGCCAATTCGCACACCAAACAATCAACCTCAAAAACGGAACCCTCCGAAATCCTTAAATAGGCCCGGCGCAGACGGGGGACGATGGGCGAGGGACGAGAGACGAAGGACGATTCAGGGGTGGGGAATTGGATAGCAGAAAGGTAGGGATTCGGAAAATAAGGGGGAAATCGGGGAAAATCAGGTTTTTTCAAATGGGGCACCCTTGATATTGGCCTAAAAATGAGGGTCGGCATGTAAGAATGGGCAATATGGGCGGCATGGCTAAGAAAAAACCATGCAAAAAACGGTCAAAAACGCACGCAAAATGACGAGAAATGACAAAAAAGTGAGCTGTTTTGAGGAAAAATGAGCAAAAATGAGGCTGTTTTAATCACCCCTGGTGACAGTAGGAATTAACCGCCGTCCTTAGGACTCCGCATAGGGCGTCCCACCGTGAGGTGTCCCTTACGGGACTTCCGGGACTTACGGAGAGAACGCAGATACCTAAGGCACAGGGAGAATAAGTAAATGAGTGGATGAGTTAATGGGTGAATGAGAACCACGGATACCTAAGGCACAGGTTTCTCAGATTAACGCGGATTTGAGTCGGCAGAGGCTGGAAATCCTAAGCACTCCCGCAAGGGACACCTTAGGCGGAAATGCGAGATCCTCCCGTAGGGGACGCCTTAGGCGGATCGACGGCTCGCGCTTGCCCCTCAGGCGAGCACGTGGAGACAACTATAACATGTCGTCTCCGAGCATCTGGCTTTCATAGTTATCAACCCGTATACTGTGATGAGGATAGTCCTCGTTTTGCGTTTTTCACAAAGGACTGTACTTTCCTATAGTTCAGTTGGGCTTTCCTATCGAACGAACATGTCTCCAGGGTGTCTATGAATTTGTGTCTACCTTTGTGGATCTCATCGCGAACCTTCGCAAAATACACTTCAAAGTCGAAATCAAGCAGATGCTCGAGCAGGACACACGCAATGGCGGTACGCATATCAGCATTTTGTGAATCCCCATGCTCTGCGACTACATTCCAGACATTCTGGGGAGCGGACTCGACTGACTCGGATATCACGATCAGTGCTTGCCAGCGGCAATTGTTGTCAGAGTCGCCGACAAGGGATTTCGCCAAATCGAAGTAGTCGGAAGGATTATCTCCCAGCTTAATCTGCTTTCGCATCAATGCGAGTGCGAACAGTCGGTCACCGGATTCCTTCGAAGCTGCCAGCGCAGCGAGTTCATCCGCAGAGAAACGCTTTCGCTGTTTCTCTGCTCTATCTGAGGCTCTTTTCAGCGCGTTCTTTTCCATTCAATACTTAATCCACATGAGGCACAGGCCGTTCGGGGGGGCGAGTCTTCCCGCGGCGGTCCTGTCTTTTGCGTCGATGATTTCTGTTATTTTTTTCGGCTGCCATCTGCCGATACCTACTTCAACCAGCGTGCCGACGATATTGCGGACCATATTGTACAGAAAGCCGTCGCCCTCGACATCTATGTATATCCACTTGTCTTCGGATGTCACTTCGCATCGGAAGACCGTTCGCACCGTGCTTTCGCGTCTATCCTTGCCGGAGGCGAACGACTTGAAGTCTTGTCTGCCGACTATCAGTTTCGCGGCAGCCTGCATCGCCTCGATATCGAGCGTTGCGTGCAGGTGCCAGCAGCGGTTCAAATCGAGGACCGGTCGCCGCCGGGCCGTGTAGATCGTGTAGCGATACAGCTTGCTCGCCGGGCCGCTTATCAGGTCGAACGAGCGGGATGCCTCGGCTGTCTCTGTCACGAATATTTCCTTCGGCAGGCGGTCGTTTATAGCCTGGGCGAAGTTTTCGGTCGGGATGGGGCTGTCTATCTCGAACAGCGCGACCTGTCCCATAGCGCTGACGCCGGCGTCGGTTCTGCTTGCGCCGTGGACGAAGGTTCTTGTGCCGACAAGGTCGGAGACGGCTCGGACGAGTTCGCCCTGTATGGTGCGTTTCCCCGGCTGGATTTGCCAGCCGCTGTACCTGCTGCCGTCATATTGCACGATGAGCTTTATCTTACGAACCGCCATGACGGCTATTAGAGCAGTTTCTCGGCGATTTGAACAGCATTAAGGGCGGCGCCTTTTCGAAGCTGGTCGCCGGTGACCCAGATGTTTATGCCGCGATTCTCAGGCAGAGATTCATCCCGGCGAATCCGACCGACGAAGATATCGTCCTTGCCCGAGGCGTCGATGGGCATCGGGAAGCGGTTGTTTTCGCGGTCGTCCATTACCGTCACGCCGGGAGCCGTCGAGAGCAGGTCGCGGACCTGCTCGGGGGTCATGCTGTTTGTAAATTCGAGGTTTATGCTCTCGCAGTGCGCCCGCATAACGGGTATGCGCACGCACGTGCATGTTATGGCGATTTCGGGACAGTCGAAAATCTTTCGCGTCTCCTTCACCATTTTCATCTCTTCCTCGTTGTAGCCGTTTGGCCCGAGGGCGGAATTGTGGCTGAAGCAGTTGAATGCGATCTGATACGGAAAGGCTTCGCAGACGGGCTCTTTGCCTGCGAGGATGTCGCGGCTTTGACTCTCCAGCTCCATCATAGCAGACATCCCTGCCCCGCTGGCGGCCTGATACGTGCTTATTACCATTCTCCTTACGGGGTTTGCCTTGTGAAGCGGCCAGACCGGCACTATGCCGATGATAGTCGAGCAGTTTGGATTTGCGATAATGCCCTTGTGGGACGTGATTGCATCGGCGTTTATCTCCGGGATGACCAGGGGGACATCGTCGTCCATTCTGAATGCCGACGAATTATCGACAACGACCGCTCCTGCCTTGGCCGCTGCGGGGGCGAACTGCTTGCTCCTGCCTCCGCCTGCGCTGAACAGGGCGATGTCGATTCCGTCGAAGCTGTCTTCGGTCAATTCCTCTACGATGTATGTTCTGCCCTTGAATTCGATCTGCTTGCCCTTCGAGCGACTGCTGGCGAGCATCTTAAGCGAATCGAAGGGAAAATCCCGCTGCTCAAGAATCTGCAAGAACTCCTGACCGACCGCGCCGGTAACACCTGCGATAGCCAGATTACAACCCATTGCCAAATCTCCTAAACTGTCTTTATCTTCGTCTTCTCGGCGTGATTTTCTTCACATAAGCCGAAGGGGCAGCCAAAGATGAACTGCCCACGTGGATGATCAAATCCCGGTATCTTTAAGGATTATAGCCTTGTCGCCGCTTTAATGCAATAGCCGAGCCGCTGATAAGCGGGTTTTCGTTGCGGGGGCCTGTTCCAACAGCCCTATTCGTCCCTGTCTTTCTCATTTGTGTGTAGTTCTTGAACTCACGCATAAATCGTGTTTTTCTCTCTGCGCAGTCAGAAAACCCGGCCCGGAGAGTGGGTTGCCGGGAAGATAAAACTTTTAGACTTGCATGGACTTTCCCATCTGCTATACTCAGAGAAGTTTCATGGTGTCGTTGCAGAGAAAACAAAGGATCCTCGTGCAAACCGCGCCATTCCTGTATTTCCCCATTCTGCTTCAAACTAACTCGCGAAAGCTCTAACCATAAGGATAATCATGGGACGATTGCTCGTCGTTGCTAACAGGCTGCCGTTTAATATTGCCAGAAAAGCGAAAGAGCTGCATTTTCGCCAAAGTCCGGGCGGACTTGCTGTGGGCCTTTCATCGCTGCCTGAGTCGTGTGAACGGCTGTGGTTGGGTTGGCCTGGTATGACGAACGAGAAGCTCAAAGGAAAAGAGGAGGACCAAATCAGAGACCGACTTGCCGCTGAAGGATGCCGTCCGGTATTTCTCTCTCGAAGGCAAGTGGAGGGATATTATCAGGGGTTCTGCAACAAGACCATCTGGCCCTTGTTTCACTATTTCCCGAGGCGCACCGTTTATGAGGACCGTTTCTGGAAGACTTACAGGCAGGTGAACGAAGCATTCTGTGATGAGGTGATGAAAATAGCCGATAAAGGCGACTCTATCTGGGTGCACGATTACCAGCTAATGCTGCTTCCGAAGCTCCTGAGAGAGAGGCTCCCGGACTCGAAAATCGGTTTCTTCCTTCACATACCGTGGCCGTCGTCCGAGATTTTTCGCCTTCTACCCTGGCGTGAGCAGATACTGGACGGCCTGCTGGGGGCCGACCTGATCGGGTTTCATACGTACGATTACGTTAGACACTTTCTCAGCAGCGTCTCCAGAATAACGGCGATGGAGCACACGCTCGGCAATGTCAGCGTTGCCAATCGCGTAGTCAAGGTGGATGCATTCCCTATGGGTATCGATTATGAGAAGTACTCACAGGCAATCGGCGACCCCCGCGTCAAAAAAGAAGCAGGCAAAATTAGAAAGAGAATCGGCGAACGCAAGATAATCTTGTCCGTAGGCCGGCTGGACTACTCCAAGGGAATCATCCAACGACTGGAGGCCTTCGATTTATTCCTTTCGCAGAACCCGCAGTACAGGGGCGCCGTCACCTTGATCATGGTCGCGGTTCCGACGCGTACCGGCGTGGAGGACTACAGGGAGTTAAGAAACAGCCTGGAACAGTTGGTTGGAAGGATCAACGGCGAATACGGTACGATGGGCTACATACCCGTATGGTATTTGTATCGATCCCTCCCCTTTGTAGAGTTGACCGGTTTGTACAATGTATCCGACGTGGCATTGGTTACGCCGCTGCGAGACGGCATGAATCTCGTGGCAAAAGAATACATTGCAGCCAAGGCAGACCAGCCTGGTGTCCTCGTTGTCAGTGAAATGACCGGCGCAGCGCGTGAACTGGGAGAAGCGCTCGTAGTCAACTCATGCAGCAAAGGCGCGATAGTCGATGCGATAAAACAAGCCCTGGAAATGCCTCCGCTGGAGCAGCTTGAACGAAACAAAATCATGCAGGAAAGGCTGCGTCGCTACAGCGTTTCGCGATGGAGCCAGGATTTTCTCAGCGCCCTGTCCGATATTAAAAAGACACAGGAAAGAATGTCCGCCAATCGGCTTTCTCCGGCCATAGCAAAGAAACTCGCACAGGATTACCGCAAAAGCAGGAAACGACTGCTTCTGCTCGATTACGACGGAACACTGGTGGGTTTTAAGGGTAAACCGGCGGACGCCGGCCCGGATACCGAGATACTTGCTCTGTTAAAAAAATTGACTGCTCACCCGAATAACACGGTGGTCATAGTCAGTGGACGTGACAGGACTACGCTGGAAAAGTGGCTGGGCGAGATCGGGGCGGCATTGGTCGCCGAGCATGGGGCGTGGATCAGGCGAGATGATCGGAAGTGGCAGACCCCGCTTTCTCGCGACACGGCCTGGAAAGAAAGCATCAGGCCTATCTTACAGCTTTACACCGACCGCACCCCGGGATCGACCGTCGAAGAGAAGGATTTCTCGTTAGTATGGCATTACCGCCGAGCCGATCCGGAGTTTGCATACGTCAGGGGACAGGAACTCAAAGCAGCCCTGGTGAACCTGACCGAAAATCTGGACGTCGGGGTCTTCGAGGGCAACAAGATACTGGAGGTTAAAAGCCGGGGGGCAAACAAAGGGCGGGCCGCGGAACACTGGCTTGCCCGCCGAGGCTGGGACTTCATCCTGGCCGCAGGCGACGACTACACCGACGAAGAAATGTTCAGCGCCTTGTCGGATGAAGCCTATTCTATAAAGGTTGGATTTTCGGCCTCAACGGCGAGGTTTAACGTCGATAGTGTTAAAGAAATCAGATTACTACTTAAGAGACTGTCAGGAGATTTGAATGATACGCCTTGAAGATTTTAGGCACATTGTACCGGATGAAAAATTGGCCGAGATTTACAACAGAGCTAAGGGGCTTTACGGCAAGCATATCGTGCATGTCAATGCTACCTACCAGGGCGGCGGGGTCGCCGAAATACTCTACTCGCTTGTGCAGTTGATGAATGACGTCGGAATAAACGCCGGCTGGAGAATATTGCATGGAAGCCAGGAGTTCTTCGAAATAACAAAAAGCTTCCACAATGCCCTGCAGGGAGCAAAGCTGCATTTATCCGAGAAAAAAAGACAGACATATTTGCAGGTCAACGACAACTTCTCGAGATTTACACACCTCCAGCACGATTGCGTAATAGTACATGACCCACAGCCGCTGTCGTTGATAAGAGCTTACAGAAAGAGACAGCCATGGATATGGCGATGCCACATAGACCTCACAAAACCGCACGAGGAATTATGGGATTTTCTAAAGGGATTCATGCTGAAATACGACCAGGTCGTCATGTCGAGTGAGAAATACTTCAAAAAGGATCTGCCCGTCGATCAGAGGCTGATGTTCCCTGCTATCAATCCTCTCAGTGAAAAGAACAGGGATATTTCCGACAAGACGGTGCTGGAATACATGGACAAAGCCGACATTCCGACCGACAAACCGATAATCACACAGGTCTCGAGGCTCGACCCATGGAAGGATCCGGAGGGGGTTATAGATGTCTTCAAATTGGTAAAACAGAACGTCGATTGCAGGCTGGTCTTCTGCTACAACGTCGCAAGCGACGATCCTGAAGGGCTGCGCATGTTCAGAAAGGTCCACCGAAAGGCGAGCAAGCTGGTCAAGTCGGGGGATATAGTCTTCGTTGTGGGCAACAATGAAACACTGGTCAATTCCGTCCAGAGATTCTCGAACGTCATTATGCAAAAGTCCATAAGAGAAGGCTTCTGTCTCTGCGTAACCGAGGCCCTGTGGAAAGGCACGCCGGTCGTCGCCTCGAATGTGGGGGGAATACCGTATCAGATTGACGACGGCCGGAGCGGATTTCTCGTGGAGCCGCAGGATAACAAAGGATTTGCAGAGCGGATCACGCACGTTTTGCAGAATCCCGATGCGGCCAAAGATATCGGAGACAAAGCAAAAGAAAAGGTCAGAAGAGAGTTCTTGATTACCCGGTTGCTCTCGGATTATTTGGATATGCTTAATTCGATTATGAACGCGTAAATCCGGCATGTATGGCTGTGCGGTTTTTCGACAACATCAGGACTTGTCGTGATTCGTATTCCCGGGCCTTGCTGAATCCGGATTATTCCGTCCTGAGAAACTCGAAAGGGGCAGCATGTTAGCGAATATTCAAAACCCGGAGACATGGATTTGGCTGTATGCGATAGCCCTGGTTATCGCAGTAGCGGGCCACTATGTAGTGTTCGGAATAATCCTGTATCTCACCGGCCGCACCAAAACCGCCCTCGACAATTTAGTCGTAACACACTGCTATAGACCGCTGCAGTGGATAGTCGTTCTTCTTGTGGTGCGTGTCATAGGAAAACTGCCGGCAATAAAACCACCCCCGCCAGAAGTGGCTGAGCACGTTATTGCATTACTTTTAATAGGTCTCGTTGCCTGGCTTCTGATTAAGATAACCTGTGTCCTTGAAGACTACGTGACGAGCCGTTTCGATACAGGCGTAAAAGACAACCTGAAAGCCAGAAAAATCCACACGCAATTCAAAGTCCTCAAGCGTATCGTCATCGTTGCGGTTGCGATTCTTGCTTTTGGAACGATGCTGATGACCTTCGACAAGGTCCGCCGGCTCGGTACGACAATACTGGCCTCTGCGGGGGTAATCGGTATTGTAGTCGGAATGGCCGCCCAGCGGACAATAGCAACCTTCATTGCGGGCATTCAGATAGCAGTCACCCAGCCGATACGAGTCGATGATGTTGTAATAGTGGAAAACGAGTGGGGACGCATCGAGGAGATAACGCTTACTTACGTCGTTGTCAAAATCTGGGATCTCAGGCGCCTGATTGTGCCGATAACCTATTTCATTGAAAGCCCGTTCCAGAACTGGACCAGAACCTCTGCGGACATACTCGGGACCGTTTACCTGTACGCCGACTATACCCTTGGCGTCGAGACAATAAGAAAAGAACTTCACAGCATATTGAAGAAATCGGAACACTGGGACGGCAAGGTCTGTGTCCTGCAGGTTACCGGCGCCAATGAGCGTACGACGGAGCTGCGGGCTCTTATGAGTGCTTCGGATGCCTCGACGGCCTGGACTCTGCGATGTGAAGTGAGGGAGAAGCTCATTGAATTCATCAAGACCAACTATCCGCAGGCGCTGCCGCGAGTAAGAGCTGAACTGCATCCGATTGAATACAGCCACCAAGAGAGTTAAAGGCGTCTTCTCGGTAAAAGCACCCGTTCTCCAATGCCGTTCGCAGCGCCGGGCAAAGAAACCTCTGCTCGCCTGCCCCGTGTCGGGCCCCGGCTAAACGCTAAAGACAACGCCATACGCTAAGCTTCCTTGACATCGCGGCGGCGGCCTTTTATGATACCTGCATTATTACCAGAACTAAGGATGGCTCAGGGTTTATGTCGGCTGAAGGATTCACTCATCTCCATTTGCACAGCGAGTATTCGCTGCTCGACGGTGCGATCAGCTTCAAAAAGCTCATCAAGAGCTGCAAGGCCCTCGATATGGACGCCGTCGCCGTAACCGACCACGGCAACCTTTTCGGGCTTGTGGACTTCTACACCAAGGCAATAGCGGCACACGTTAAGCCCATCCTCGGCATCGAGGCATACGTCGCCCCGACCAGCCGATTCGACCGCACAAAAACAAGCATATCCGACGCCGCCGCACACCTCATACTATTGGCCGAGAACAACACCGGATACCAAAACTTGCTCAAACTCGCCAGCATCGGCTATACCGAGGGCTTCTACTACCGTCCCCGAATCGACAAGGAGGTCCTCACCCAATTCAGCGAAGGCCTGATCTGCGCCTCGGCATGTCTCAAGGGCGAGGTCACTGCTGCGGTCGCCCGCAGCGACGAGCAAGCCGCCCGCGCCGCCGCGCAAAGCTATATCGATATATTCGGCTGCGACCGATTCTTCATCGAATTGCAGAGCCACGAAGGCGACAGCCCCGATTTGGTCGAAGGGCTCATCGACCTGGCGAACAAGATGGGCCTCGGCGTGATAGCCACCAACGACGTCCATTTCCTCGAGGCCGACGATTATGAGGCCCACAATTGTCTCTGCGCGATCAGCACCGGCAAGCTCGCAACCGACCCCGGCAGACTGATATACCCCCCGGACGTCTATCTAAAGAGCAGCAGCGAGATGCGGAGTTTGTTTCACGAGATCCCCGAGGCCTGCGACAACACAGTCGCAATCGCCGCACGCTGCAATGTCGAACTGGACTTAAAGACGCGGCACGCTCCGCGTTTCGAGCCGGATGACGGCTCGGCGCCGGAGAAGTATCTGACGAATCTCTGCTACGAAGGCGCCAGGGAGCGATACGGCCGAATTACCGACCAAATCACAGAGCGCCTCGACAGGGAACTTGACGTCATAGAATCGAAGGGATTCGCCAGTTACTTCCTGATCGTATGGGACTTCTGCAGATACGCTCACCAGAACGGAATTCCCCTCGGAGCAAGGGGAAGCGGGGTCGGCACCCTCGCAGGATACTGTCTGGGGCTGTGCGATGTTGATCCGATCAAGTATGACCTGCTGTTTGAGCGGTTCATGGACCCGCAGCGAGACGAAATGCCCGATATCGACATCGATATCTGCCAGGCCCACCGCGCACAAATCATCGACTACGTCCGCCAAAAGTACGGCCATGTCGCGCAGATAATCACGTTCGGTACGATGAAGGCCCGGGCGGTGATACGGGATGTGTGTCGGGTGTTGGGGGTGGGGCTTGGTGATGCTGATAAGGTTGCGAAGCTGGTGCCGTTTTCTCTTGATATGACGCTGGATAAGGCGCTTGAGAGCGAACCGGAACTCAAAGAGCTTTACGAGAAGGATGGCGAGATACGGAAGGTTATCGATATCGGCCGGAAATTGGAGGGGCTGGCTCGTCATGCTTCTGTTCATGCCGCCGGGGTTGTTATTGCAGATGAACCTCTGGATAATTTTGTGCCGCTGTATAAGGCTTCAGGCTCGGAAGATCTTGTAACTCAGTACGAAGGTCCGATGGTCGAGAAGGTGGGGCTGCTGAAGATGGATTTCCTGGGCCTCAAGACGCTCAGCGTGCTCGAACGGGCGCGGAGGCTCGTCGAAGAGATTCATGACGTCACAATCGACCTGGACAAGCTGGATCTGGACGACGCGAAGGTGTTCGCGCTTTTCGGGGCTGGCAGGACCAAGGGCGTTTTCCAGTTCGAATCCGGGGGAATGCAGAACCTTCTGATTCGTATGCGTCCCGACCGGATCGAGGATTTGATAGCGGCGAACGCTCTTTATCGGCCGGGGCCGATGATCCTTATACCTGATTATATCGACCGCAAGCACGGGGCGAAGTGGTCGCTGCCGCACCCGATTATGACCGAAGTGCTCAGCGAGACTTACGGGATTATGACCTATCAGGAGCAGGTCATGCGCATCTGCAACCGGCTGGGCGATATTCCGCTGCGCGAGGCTTATGCGCTTATCAAGGCAATCAGTAAGAAAAAGCTCAAAACAATCGCCAAGGAGCGAGAGAGATTCGTGGCAGGGTGCGGGAATAAAGGGCTCAGTCGCAGTCAGGCAGAGCAGATATTCGAGCTGATCGAGCGGTTCGCAGGGTATGGCTTCAATAAGAGCCATTCGACGCGGTACGCCTTTATCGCTTACCAGACGGCTTATATGAAGGCCCACTGGCCGGTGGAGTTCATGGCGGCGCTGCTTACTTACGAAATGGACAATACCGACAAGGTCGT
>JAFGCD010000068.1 GCA_016932835.1 Sedimentisphaerales bacterium | reverse complement strand
CCTACCATTCCATAGATGAAATCCGAAATTCGAATATCGAAATCCGAAACAAGCTTTAATGACCAAAATTCAAATGACCAAAACGAGAAGATTGGCCATAGAGGTGCCTTATGACTTGGCCACATGGAGGCACGTAAAATCAGGGGTTCGGGGATTAAACAGGGGGGATTATTTTCCTGCGGCGAGTTTTTTTCTGAACGCCTCCGATTCCCAGTTGTTAATGAAGTCTTCCTGCCTTTTGTTGAGGGTCATAATTGAGCCCATTTTGGCGGCGTTTGTCCTGATGAAGATAGAGTAGAGCACGATGTCTCTTACCGTTGGGGCCATTTTTTCTGTTCCGACTGCGATGAGGCCTACTTCTTTTACGAGGAATGCTGCGGAGGGTTTCTTTCCGGCCTTGACTTGTGCCTTTAGTTTTCGGGCTATCGGTTCGGGGTCGAGTTTTTCGATCCACACGGCCGGTCCTGCGGCATAGACGAGCTCGTCCGGGGTGAGAGAGCCGGTGAGCATTTTCTTTGCGTTTTTCAGTGCCATGAACTGGTCTATTGCGGCGTTGGGATAGTGCCAGGTTTGGGGTTTTTGCCGGAGGGCCCTGGCGTAAGCTGCGGCGATGCATCTCTTTGCTTCTTCGATTTTCCGGGGTGCGACGGCTTTCGGCTTTGCCTTTTTGGGGTGCTTTAGCTTGCTGTTGCAGAGCTTTATGACTCGTCTGACGATTCTCAGGGCCTGGTCTGCGGTTGGGGCGGTTACGAAGAGGCCGTGCTTTTCGAGGAAGAGTATCTGCGGTTTTGCGCGGTGGTCTTTGCGGTAGCGCTGGACGAGGCGTGCGATTCTCTTTGCGAGCATGTAGCCGGGGTCGGTGTAGGGGACCCAGAGGGGCGGTGTTTTCTCGTTTTTGAAGAGCTTATCAAGCCTTGCACGGCCTGTCTTTGCGTTTACAAATGCTCCGGCGGAACTTGGGTGGAGGTGTATTACGGCGGTATCGAGCCATGCGTGGAGGTGGGCTTCTACCGAGGGGCGCGCTTCTATTTTGATGTTGTCGTCGCAGGCTTCGAGGAGCCGATCTACTACTTTGAGTTCCCTTTTTCGCGGGGGCATTGCGGCGATTGCCTTATCCTTTACAACGGACCGGGCGGTGTCGATGTTGAGGCGGCGCCATCCGGCTTTGGAGGACATGTCTTTCAGGGCGGTGCCGCTGGCCTTTATGTACATGTATTTCCCATCGGCTGTTTTTACGGATGTATTTCCACCGCCTCCCTGTACGAGAGTCGGGTCTGAGCCGGTATCTCTGGAGATTCTGATTAGGTCGGCGAGGGCTTTGTTCATTTATTGCGTTCCTTTCATGGTATGGAAAAATGCAAAAATCAAATATCTATGGCACAAGCACCTAAGGCACAGGCATCAAAAATCAAAAATGAAAAGAAGAGATTGCCACAGTCGCCTGCGGCTCCTCCCTTGGGGATAAATTCTCAATGACAATTTTCGGTGTGCGGCCCTTGGGACCCCGCCGTAAGGCGTCCCCTGCGGGACTTACGGGGTGCACACCCTATTAGTCTCTGGTCTATTAGTTTTTTCTCCGCCGGTACTTCGGAGCGGAGGCTTTTATCTTGGCGTGGCGTCCGGGAGGCCTCCGTCAACGGGGATGGTAATTCCTGTTGCTGGGACCTGGCGCGTAGCGAAAAAGAGCACAGCGTTTGCCACGTGTCTGCCTGTAATCTGAATTTTGAGCAGGTTTCTGTTGCGATAATACTCGGCAAGGGCTTCCTCGTCAAGGCCCCTTGCTTTCATTCTGTCCGGTCCGACCGTCGCCCAGAGTCCGGATTTGTATTTTCCTTCTGCGAAGACCGCATCTGGTGCGACCATGTTGACGCGGATTCCGAATTGTGCGAGTTCGAGGCTTGCGATTCTTCCGAGCTGGTGGCATGCTGCTTTTGTTGCGCTGTATGCTCCGAAACCTGCGCCCGGGGCGGGGACGTTTTTTGTGGATATTACGATTATGTCTCCTCCCGCGGCCTGTAGGGTGAGGTGCTTTGCGGTTTGTTTGAGGGTCAACAGGGCGCCTTCGACGTTGACAGTTTCGAGTTTTCGGAATTGTTCGAGGTCCATATCTTTGAGTTTCGCGACCATTGCGATTCCTGCGTTTATTACGACGATGTCAATTCCGCCCCAGTTGGCGACGACTCGGTCGAATCCATCGGCGATTGATTTGTGGTCTGTTACGTCGATTGGTACTGCGATTGCGCGGTTTCCTGCGATTTTGTCGAGGTCTGCGGCGAACTGGTCGAGCTTTTGTCCGGGCAGGTCTGTTGCGGCGACCCTGCATCCTTTTTCGAGGAGTCCGGCGCAGATTCCGTAGCCAATAGCTCCGGCGGCTCCTGTTACGAGCGCGACCTTGTTCGCGAGGGGAAGGCTTGGGTTGTCTCTTGCGGGGACGTGGAGTATTGCGAGACCTTCGAGGCAGACGGCGGATGGTTTTGCGGAGTGACGGGCGGTGAAATCTGCGATTGCTTTTGCGATTTTGCCGCGGATTTGCTCTGTGTGGGCATCTGGTTCTATTGCGGGTACGAACAGCGGGGGGGTATCTGTTTTAGCCAGGCCGAGGGGATAGTCGGCGGCGTCGGCTTTTTCGGGAGAGGCGGCGAAATCGATCGCTTCTTCGGTGGCGATGGTTTTGAGGATTACGGGAGCGAATGGGGTGTCGGGGCTGTCGGTCGGTTCGGCGAGCAGGCCTCTGACAATGGGGGTAATGTTTGCGAGTTTGGCGGGTTGTTCGTTGCGCTGCATTTTTCCGGCCTTTCGCGTTTGGTTTTTATGAGTGTGGAGTGACAGCTTTTTTGACGGTTTCGATCATTTCTTTTGCGGTCTTTTCGGGTGTTCCTGGCCTGAAGACGGCGCTTCCCGTTACTATGATGTCTGGTCCGGTCCTTGCGATGTCTGCGATGTTTTCGGGTTTTACTCCGCCGTCGATGCCGACGAGGATGTCTGTTCCGCTTTGTTTTATCATTTCGATGAGACGCCTGAGCCTTTTCTGTGTTGTTGTGAGGCAGAGCTTCTGGCCCGGGTAGCCCGGGTTAATCGCGAGGAGGAATACCATTTCGACCATTCCGAGGAGGGGTTCTATTGTTTGGAGAGGTGTGCCGGGATTGACGGCGATGCCGCGGAGGATTCCTCTGTCGGGGTCATTTGCGTTTTTCATTTCGGGCAGGATCTGGAGGATTCGATGGATGCAGCCTGATGATTCGGCGTGTACGGTTATCATGTCTGCGCCGGCTTCGACGTATTGGCGGATTTTGTCCAGGGGCCGGTCTATCATGAGGTGTACGTCTTTGAGGAGGCTGGTTTTGACCGCTTTTATGAACGGCGGGCCGAGGGTCATCGTGGGGCAGAAGACACCGTCCATTACGTCGAAATGGAGGAGCTGGACGCCGGCGTTTTCGAGGGCCGTTAGGTCCGCGTCGAGGTTCATCAGGTTCGCGCTGACGAGGCCTACGCTAATCAGCGGCGTTTTGCCGCGGAGGTCGTCAAATAGAGGCGATGGAGACATTTGCTGCGCTGCTCCTTTTTTACGTGTTCGAGTTATTATTCTTTGTTTCTTTTGACGGCCCAGATGGTACCGGTGATGAAGTATATTACCGTTGGCAGGATGAGGATTTGCTTGAACCATGTGAATCTTTGCTGGTAATCCTCTGCGGTTGTTCTGTACACCCAGATTGGGAGTAATAGACATGCGGCGAGGGATGCTATTGCGAATGCTGCGGCGATCCAGAGGGCTACGTCGATTTTCTTTTTGGGCTGTGTCCAGCCCGGCATTTCGACGGATTCGATTTGCTCATTGCTGTCGGATTGTTTGTCGAGGTTATCTTGGGGGAATTTATCTCTTGCGCCTGCGAGGGCTGCGAAGATTATGTAGAGGACAGAGGTCAGGAGCCAGACGGGGATGAAGAGGAAGAAGAGGTGGAGGAATCCGAGCTTTGCGACGGCGTTTGCGGCGGATTCGAGGTTGATGAGGTTGAGCAGTGCGACGAGGGGGCTGTCGAGCTGTATGACGACAGCGACGAGCATTGCAATCGCCCAGCTTGCCAGGGCCGGCCAACTGACGAGGAGTTTCTTTTTTGAGACCCAGCATTGTGTGAAACCGAGTATTGGGAATATCCAGTGCTCGACGAATACGATTGCACCGACGGGCATGAGGAGGAGTCCGTAGAGGCCGACGAAGTCGAGAAGCTTGGTGAAGACGAATGGAGAACATGCGATAGCTGTGGTTACAGCCCCTGCGACGAGTGTCACGAGCCACCTTGGCCAGCCCGGCGTTACGGCCTGGAAGGCGAGACCGGCGCGGTAAAGGGTTGGGTTCGAGGTTGTCCATCCTGCTATTACGACGGCGATTATTCCTGTGACACCGAGTGCCTGGTATGCGACGGCTCCTGCGTCGAGCTGTGCCATTGTTTTTCCGAGTATTATTGCGGTTGTTGCGCCCATTATTCCGGCGCAGATCCATGCGAGGTAGTGTCCGAGGAACATTCCGAAAGCGGAGTAGAGGCCGTAGGAGGCTTTTTTTGCGTATCGCAGGAGCGCCATATCTGAAAGGCCGCCGTGCATTGCGAGGTTGCATATCCATGCGAATGCGGCCACTCTCCAGAAGCTGACTCCGGGGGTTCCATCTGGTGCGGTTCCTGTCCAGATTTTTTCGTTTGCTATTTTCCAGAAATCGGCGAATTCTCCCATCTGTCCTCCGAGTGCTTTGCTTGCGATTAGCGGCAGCATTGCGACGGCTCCTGCGATGAACATGAGGAACATCCATGGCGAGCAGACTTCAGCGAACTGTGCGAGTTTTTTGAATCCGAGTATCGCGAGGGTTACTACGACGGCCCCGACACAGACGACGACGATGACAAATCGGAAGTCTGTTGGGAACCAGCCGGTTTGCTCGGGTATTCCGAACGGTATTCTGACGGCTGATGCGGAGACGGTAATCATGCATCCTGCGAGGATGCAGAAGAGTACGGCGTTGAGGATGTTGTATATTGTGGTGGTGACGGGGCCTGCGATTTTTCTGAGATACCAGTAAAGGGTGAGTCTCGTTCTTACCGCGATGGGCGCGCAGACGAGGGTCCAGGTCAGGACTGCCATGAGGTTTCCGAGGAGCAGGCCGACAAAGATATTGTATGCGGTTGCGCCCCATGCGACGAAGAGCGCCCCGATTACGAATTCGGTACCGGCGACGTGCTCTCCGGCGTACACGCCTGCGAAGTGTTTTCCGGAATGGAGCTTATCGGGCGAGACGGGTTCTCTTTCGAATTCGTAGAGGGCGTCCATTCCTTTTATGGCGGTGCTCTCGGTGGTCATGTTATTGCCTTTCAATCGATTCTATCAAGGTCTTTTGGCTGTGACTTTCATTTCGTATTTCTTGACTTCGGCGAGCCACTTATCCTGCGGCGGGACGTTTTTCTTAATGCAGTAGTAGTCCCAGACGGCTCCAGCGGGGAGGGTTTTTATTTCTTCGAGGCTTGCGAGCCTGGTTGTGAAATCGCCGGAGTTTTCTGCCTGCCTGAGGAGTTGTATCGGTTCGAGGAGAGCAATTAGGAGGGCCTTGATCATTGCCCTGGTTCCAATCAGCCATGCAGCGACTCGGTTTATGCTTGCGTCGAAGAAGTCGAGGCCGATGTGGGTTCTATCGAGGTAGTCTCCGCGGACGAGCTCGGCGGCGAGGGCCTTGAGTTCGTCGGCGAGAATTACGACGTGGTCACTGTCCCATCGGACGCCCCTGCTGACGTGGAGGAGTATTTCGTCGAGGAATGTCATGACGGAGGAGATTTTGTCGGAGACGACTTCGGTGGGGTGGAAGTGTCCGGTGTCGAGGCAGAGGAGGGTTTTGTTCTGGACGGCATAGGCGAGATAAAATTCGTGGGATCCGACGACATAACATTCGGAGCCTATTCCGAAGAGCTTGCTCTCGACGGCGTCGAGGAGGTGGTTTTTGTCGAATTTTTGCTCGAACATTTCATCGAGTGATTTTTTGAGCCTTTGCCTCGGGGCCTTTCTGTCAACGGGGATGTCCTTATATCCGTCGGGGATCCACATATTTGTCACGCATGGGGTTGCGAGGGCCTTTCCCATTTGGGCTCCGATTCTCCTGCAGGCGATTGCGTGGCGGACCCAGAATTTTCGGATTTCCTCGTCTGCACTGGCGAGGGTGAATCCTGATTCTGCGTTGGGGTGTGCGAAGAAGGTTCCGTTGAAGTCCATGCCGAGGCCGTTTTGCTTTGCCCAGTCGATCCATGTTGCGAAGTGTTCGGGGAGGAGGGCGTCGCGTTCGACTTTTTTGTTCGTTTCGGCGTAGCTGGCGTGGAGATTGAGGCGGTGCTTTCCGGGGATTAGGCTCAGGGCCTTTTCGATATCTGCGCGTAGCTGGTCTGGGGTTCCGGCCTTGCCGGGGTATGCTCCGGTAGCCATGATTCCTCCGCCGCTGAGGCCCTGGTTTTTCTCTTCGAAACCTCCGACGTCGTCACCCTGCCAGCAGTGGAGTGAGATTGGGATTTTTTCGAGCTTCTTGATTGCGACATCCGTGTCGACGCCTAATTCGGCGTAGCGTTGTTTTGCTGCTTCATATGCAGTCTCTATTTTTTTCGAGTCGCCCATATTGAGTCGGCCTCCCTGTTCATATTCTCCCGCGCACACTATTGTGTCGGCGGGTTATTTGTTCTTCAAAGCATTTCTATCGGGCAATTCCGGAAACTGAGCGTGTGGTTCGGTCTGGTACCAGAATGCCACGGAGGCAAGGTCGTCCTTTAGGGGGAGGTATCTTCCTTCGCTCTGCCATCCGAGGGCCTGGATTGTGACGTTGAGGTCTTTCTCGAACCTGACAGGGTCCATGATATGCCATCGGTAGAGTCCGAATCGGGGCTGGTCGCCGGGGATGACCTGGGGCATACCCGCGTATGCGGTGTTGAATTCGAGGTATCCGCCTCCTTTGGGATTGTCGAATCCGTACGAGCCGCAGAAATAGTCCTCTGTTCCTGTTCCGCAGATAGTCGGGAATTTGGCGTCTCCGTCCATGAAGAACTTGATCTCTCCTTCACCCCACCAGCCCGGGCTGTTGGAGCCCCAGATCATGTATGTTCCTACGTACTGGCCTTTGCCCTTTATGCCATCGACGATTGTGTAGTCGGTTTTGTCTGGGAGGGGGTTTACGCGTCGGAACTGAGCGTGGAAGTATGCCATGTCCTCGGGGACGTCGGTGAGGGTGTAGTCGATCTGGTAGTAGAGTACCATGTCCTTATCGTCGATATTGGTCATTGTTATTTTGCATCGTTTTCTGAAGGGCATTGTCCAGTAGCAGTTGAATCCGCTTTTGGGGTTTACGGTTACGGCCATGGAGTTGACCTTTGTGTATTGTCCCATTCCGCATGCGAAGAAATCTCCTGCGGGGCATTCAACGGAGGGTTGCTCTTCGCCATCCCAGTAGATTCGCAGGACATTCATTCTGTTGTCGCCTGTGGGTGTCATCCAGATGTGCTGGATAGCTCCGGGGCCCTTGATGTCTGCCATCTGGAAGGTTGTTCCGGCCTTTATTCTTACGGATGGGGAGACCTTCCATCCCTGTCCGAGTTCTCGTGCGGCGTTCTTGCCTGTCCCTTCGGTTGCCATTGCCCCTTTGCCCTTTGCTCCAGTGAAGCTTTCGGGACTTATGGAGCGTGTCATTGCTGGCGAGAGTCGCGGGAGGGTAGCGAGGTTCATAGTCAGGCCGTCGAATGCTGGGCCGGTCTTCTTCGCTGCGCATCCCGTCGCGAGTACTAATGCCAGCGAGACGGCGGTAAGGCAGGCGAGGATTGCGAAGTTGGTTTTTACGTGTCTCATAGTTTTCCTCCTTGAAAAAAGAGAACGGTAAATCAGGTTTCGTATGCTTCAAGAAGCGTTTTTTCCGCTTGGTTTGTCCAGAGTCCGTCGTTTAGTTTCTCGGCGACGGCGGTGAGTTTGTCTTCGAGGTCCCGGAGTGTTATGAGTCCGAGTCCTTTGCACTGGGGATAGACGATGATTTTTCCGGCTATTGTTCTGTTTTCGACGGCTCGGATTCCCTCGACCGCTCCATCGAGTCCGCTGATAGCGGCGACGCTGAGGTTTGTGTCGAGGATTCGGTTTTTCGTTTTTTCGAGCATTCTCTTCATGTCGTCGAGCGTTGAGCCGCTTGTTCCGATGAAGTAGAGTCGTTTTTCGATGTAGGCATCGAGGTCGATTTGGCCGGCTACTGTGGCGGGTATTCCGGCGAAGATGTTAATGAGTCCGTTTTGCGCTGCATTGGCGACGGCTGCTTCGACGAGGTCTGGTATGGGGGCCATTATTGCGGTGTAGTCGAAGGGGTGGGGGGCGGTTTGTGTTGCGGCGTTGAAGGTGTGGTATTCGACGTTGTTCTTTTCGGCCTGGGGTGCTGCGATTTTAGTGAGGGCTGCGAGGCGGTTGTCGTCCACGTCGCTTGCGAATACGCTGACGTTTTCGACTCCCTGGCAGATATTCCTAATGACGTGCATCATTCCCATCGGTCCGCCGGCACCGACGACGTTGATTTTGTCACCGGGTCTGATTTCGTCGTTTCGGGGTATTATCTCCATCGATTCTGCGGGGTCCGAGCCGGTTGTTCCTACGATTCGGATTCCGCCGTAGTGGACTTTGCCTATCATTGCGACTATTTTTCTGTCGAATTTTCGGCCTGACTGGACGATGTTGAGCAATCCTTTGAGGGCGAGCTTCGTGAAGATGGTTTCGACGGTTTGGGGGTTGGCGCCGAAGTAGATGATGTCATCGAATGCGGCGTCATCGAGGGCGGAGAGATCGTGCGTGCAATTTATCTCGATGCCTATTGCTGCTGGGGGCGGGGATTCGCAGAGCCATGTGATTTGTGCGGGGCTGCCGTATTTGTCGAATAGGCGGAGAAGAGCCTGCGGGTTCGGCTCGATGTCTGCGACGATGAGCATTTTTCCGTTCTGCTTTATCGCCGTTCGCTCGGCGGATACGTATGCATCTTCGACGCATGCCCAGGGTTCTACGAGTGCTATTGCGGATCCTGCGAGTTCGTCGGAGACGGGCAGGAGCATCGATTCGCCTTCGGGGGATGTTATTACTCGGAGGTCCATGAGGACGTACTGCTGTAGGGCGCCTTCGAAGTTGTATCCGAAGGCTCCGTTTGTGGTCGGGGTTTTGAGCCACCGGTAGTCCGTCTGGACGAGGAACCTTTGGCCCGGTTTGAAATCTTCAACGTCTTGGCCAACGAGGGCGATTCTGACGACGGTTTCGTGGCCTGGGACTGTGGGGGCGTTGTCGGGGACGTAGCTGGGTATTTCGCGCAGGATCTGCGGGTCGATTCCACTGACGAGGGCGACCTTTCGGACGTGCGAGGAGAATTGCTTGAGGAGCTTGAGGTCGGAGAAACAGAGGCCGACGGCTTCGACGAGACATAGTATCTGATGCGGTCCGGGGCGGAAGACTTCTTTGGACTCATTGAGTATGAGCTGGTCGGGTCCGATCAACTGGACGGCAGATTGGGTTTGCGGTATGGTCATTTGGGTTCCTTGTTTCCTTTAGCCGGCTTCCGGGAGAGTACTGCGTCCAATATCTGCTGCGGTGTTGATTTTTCGGTGAATTGCCTGAGTGTTTCGTGGTCTGCGGGGTCGAGGGCCCGGCCTAATTTCTGGTAGAAATCGTTTTTCTGCGAGCGGGTCTGGAAATTTTTCCCCGCCCATTGCCCGACGTATCCGAGTCGGCAGTGCTTTTGCATTGCGGAGTGTGCGTAAACTATGAGGGCGCCCTTGAGGAAGACGTGGGCGAGGGGCCTTAGCTCGTCGGAATCGAAATCGTCCACGAATTTCTGGCCCGGGCTGTTCATCTCTGTTCCCATAACGGTTATGAGGTCGAGCTTTTCTACGAGTTCGACTATGGCGCAGAGGTTTGCGAGTTTTTCGTCTTTTGCTCCAGGTGTGTAGTTTCTGTCGGGGATTACGTTTACGGCGGCGGCTCCGGTGCTCATTGCAACTTGCAGGAGCTCTTCGATGTCCTTTTCTCCGTCGCTGGTTCCGTCGAGCCAGGTTAGGGTTGGTATTCCTCCTGCGGCAGCGACGAAACTGTTCATATCGGCCATCAGGGGGAATGCTCCTTTGTCCGGCCTGACGTAGCCGACGCCGCCTCTTTTCATTGTCTTTGCCCTGATTGCGTCGAGGATGGGCCTGTTTTCGGGCAGCCATGCTTCTTCGACGGTTAGGCCGAGCTTCTGCGACCAGAAGTCGGCGAGTTTTCTGTTGTCAGGGAAGATTTCTTTTGCCTTGCGGGCGTATGCGAGACACATGTGCCTTTCGGTTGCGTTGCCGGAAGGCGTGAGGGTGAGGACGTCGCGGCGGTAGTCGAGTTCGACGGGGCTGAGGTGCTTGTTTACCCTTGCCATTAGGTCGCGGTTTCTCTGCTGGGCTGTATTCTTGAGGTTGAGGAGGAAGTCTTTTTCTGGGCTCCGGAGGTCTGCGTGCGGGAAGCCTACTCCCATGTGGTAGGTTATTCCGGGTTCTCCGGGTGAGGTCATGACCCTTGTTGCGAATTCGGGGACATAAACCCTCGATTCGAGCCCGGCGCATGCCTTGAGGCCGAGGAGGACTGCGGCGTCGTGGAATTCTTCAAGTGCGTCGAGGACGTCGAAATCCGCCACTCCTGCGACGGCGAGTCCGGCCTTGCGTGCGAGCCATGCGAATTTGCTTGGTGAGTAGCCGTAGGTGTTATACGAGAAGAAGGTGTGGCAGTGGATGTTTACGGCTGTTCCGATTGGGGGCAGTTCGATATTACCTATTTGGACCTGTTCGCAGAGTTTTGCGAGGGCCCTTTTTCTTTCAAGGGGTTCGAAACTGTCTAACTGGGCTTCAAGCTGTTCAATCAAGACAATATCCCTTCTTGTTTGTTATATCTTTCGGTATTGTTCGTCCCATGCGGCGGCATTCTGGGACTGGTATTCTTTGAGGTCGAAAGATTTGCGGACGATTTGCCTGGCTTCGTCGAGGTTCTTTATCTGGCCTGTAGCGATTGCCTGGGTGAGGATGTTTCCGGAAGCGGTAGCCTCTATGGGGCCTGTTATGACCTTTTTTCCTATCGCATTTGCGGTGAATTGGCAGAGCAATTCGTTTTGTATTCCTCCGCCGACGATGTGGAGGACATCGAATTCTTTTCCGGTGGCGTCTTCGATGTACTGGGCGACGCGGCGATACCTGAATGCGAGGGATTCCATTACTATTCTTATGATCTGCCCTTTGTCGTCGGTTGCGGGTTGGCCCGATTTTTCGAGATGCTCGTTGATTCTTGCGGGCATATCTCCGGGCGCGAGGAAGGCCGGGTCATCGACATCGAGCCGGGCTGCGAAGGGTCGGGCTTTCTGGGCGAGTTCGGCGAGTTGGGGGTAGGAGAGGTCTGTTCCTTCGCGTTGCCACTGCCTTCTGCATTCCTGGATGAGCCAGAGGCCCATTATGTTCTTGAGGAGCCGAATAGTGCTCTGGACTCCGCCTTCGTTTGTGAACTCGTATTGGAAGGTTTTATCGCTGATTACAGGTTCGGGGATTTCCACTCCCATCAGGCTCCATGTGCCGGACGAGAGGTATGCCCAGTTTGGTTCGGCGGCGGGTACTGCGACGATTGCGGATGCGGTGTCGTGCGCTCCAATTGCGATGACGGGGATAGGTCCGCATCCAAGCTCGACGCCGATCTTTGCTCCGAGTTGGCCTACGACGGTGCCCGGGGGCACAATTTTCGGGAGTATGTCGGCGGGGAGAGAGAGCTTATCGAGGATTGGGCGGGACCATTGGCCGGTCTTCATGTCGAGGAACTGCGAAGTGCTTGCGAGGGTGTATTCGGCGAAGATCTTTCCGCAAAGGCGGTAGCTGACGAGGTCGGCGATGAAGAGGAGGTTCTTTGCCTTGGCCAGGGCGATGGAGTTGGCCTTTTTCATTGCGAGGAGCTGGTAGAGGCTGTTTAGCTGCATGAACTGTATGCCGGAATTTTCGTAAATTTCCCTTTTCGGCATCAATTCGTATGCTTTTTCCCTCATTTGGTTTGTCTGGCTGTCGCGGTAGTGGTATGGGTTCTCGACGAGGTCGCCTGCTGCGTCGAGGAGGCCGAAATCGACCCCCCAGCTATCGACTCCGATACCCCATATCTGTGCGCCGGCTTGCTTTGCGGCCTTGGCGATGCCGGTCTTAATCTCGGTCATCAGTTTCTCGAAATCCCACTTGAGGGAGCCTTCTTCTTCGATGGGGCCGTTCGGGAAGCGGTGAATTTCTTCGAGGATAAGCTTCTGTGTCGAAACAGAGCCGATCATCACTCTTCCGCTCTCGGCACCGAGGTCCACGGCAATATACTTTTTGACTTCCGCCATTGCACAAGTCCTCACTAAAGTCTTTTTCGTTGTTTTAGGGGCTTTTACGGGGGTGTTCTACATCGCCTGCGGCCCCGGAAAAGCACCTTTTTAACGCAAGTCGCGCATGATTGCAAACTGAAAATCGGGATCTGCTGCGGCAGTGGGGGAGAAGGAGTTTTTTGGGTTTTGGTTCTTGGTTGGTTTGGCGGAATGCATCGGCCCAGTCAGGAGAGTAGAATTAGGTGCGTTTTGCTTGAAATGAATATGGGCAATCTGGTATAATCATATCCGGTGAATTCTGTGGATTTTAGGTCTCCTGGACGTTGAACACCAGCAGTTTGAGCGTGCGTATCGGGCAAAGTGAACTCAAGTATCCGTCGAATTCCCAAGGAGGACAACATGTCTGCAAGACTGATGTGTCTGGCCGCTTGTGCCCTGTTACTGGGTCAGTTGGCGGGTGCAGCCGATGCTGCTGATCCCAACTTGGTAGCCTGGTTTGAGTTTGAGGGCGATCTGACCGATTCGTCAGGGCACGGCAATGAAGGAACAGCGGTTGGAACCGTTACCTTTCCTATCGACTCTGAGAGGGGCCGGGTGGCACAGCTCGGCAGCGGTTACGTAGAAGTGGGAGCAGTAGGCATAAGCGGCAGTCAGCCGAGGACAATCGCAGGCTGGGCGAAGGCCGACACTATGAGCATGCCGGAGTGGACAAATGTCTTCGGTTTTACAGGTCCCGCTGGATGTGGAAAGATGTTCGACATCGAAATCGTTGGTGAGACAGACTACACAACGAGCGGATGGTACGGAGTCCACTGCTTCTGTTTCGAGAGAGATATACTTGAGGCAGATCTGGAGTGGCACCACTTGGCCGCTTCCTATGCCGGGGATGGAACATCGCAAGTCATAAAGTGGTACGGGGATGGCGAATTGAAAGGTGTCGCAACGGCCTGGGCTGACCCCACTGATAACGTACACATAGGCAAGCGTGGAGATCAAGAAGACCTCTTTTCGGGACGTGTCGATGACGTTCGAATAT
>JAFGCD010000067.1 GCA_016932835.1 Sedimentisphaerales bacterium | reverse complement strand
TTTCCTCAAAACAGCTCACTTTTTTGTCATTTTGCATCATTTTGCGCGCGTTTTTGACCGTTTTTTGCACGGTTTTTTCTTAGCCATGCCGCCCATATTGCCCATTCTTACATGCCAACCCTCATTTTTAGCCTAATATCGAGGATCACCCATTTAAAAAACCGTGATTTTCCCCGTTTTTCCCCCGAATTTCCGAATCCCTACCTTTCCGCTATCCAATCCCGTCCCAGGCAAACAAGAACTCCAACATGTAACTTTTTCCTTGAATCGCCGCCCGCAAACTGCTATAATATCATTTGCATTGGATTTTCGCAGAGTAGTTGCCACAGGAGGGCATATCGAGCGGCAAGCGGGGCTTCGCGGCGATTTCGCGTGCATGCATATTGTCGATTCAGCAATATGCACCCTGCCTGGGCTTAGGGGCAGATGAAAAGAGTAGCCAATATCAAGGGTTTCACGATTGTAGAGTTGATGGTGGCGGTCTTGATCGTCGCAATCCTCGCCGCCGGAGCAGTCCCGATTTACAGAGCAAAGACCGACTCGGCCAAATGGTCCGAGGGAAAAGCCATAATGGGCACTATCGGCACGGCATTGCGAGCTTATCTGGCCCTGAAAGGAAATCACTTCAAAGCCATCCCGACGTTAGACGAACTGGGTGTTCTGCCCGGTTCTCTCGACGGGACCTACTTCAAGGGCGGCGAATCCGGCGTCGGCGCTTTCTCCTGGGTGGTCAACAGTTACGACCCTCTCGATTTTCTGGTCACAGCGGAGGCCCCGGAAGATATCAGCAGCCCAAGCAAAATCACCATGGACGAGCACGGCCAATTTACGATCACCCCCTGACCTGTTCCTCACAAGAGAATTGACAGGCCCATTCCCAGGGTATATAGTAGCTTCCTGTGCAGGCAAAACCTAATTCGGGCCGGTCCGAATCCTCCCCGTCAAAACACCGCACAATTCGGCCGAACCCGGCCTGACGGCCGGCGATGCTTCCGGACAGGGAACAGGATATGAAAACATACGAGCAAATCAACAAGCGAATAGAATCAGGCAAGGCGGTCGTAATGACCGCCGACGAAATCATCGATTACGTCGAGAAAAAAGGCCTTGAGCAGGCCGCAGACCAGGTCGATGTCGTAACCACAGCGACATTCGGCCCGATGTGCTCATCCGGATGTGTCCTGAACTTCGGACACTCGAAACCGAAAATCAGAATGACAGAAGCCTGGATACAGGATGTCCTGGTATATACGGGCCTGGCTGCGGTCGATGTCTATCTCGGAGCTACGCAATTGCGCCACGGAGACCCCGCCAATATGTATCATCCGGGAGAATTCCGATACGGCGGAGGACACGTTATCGAGGACCTCGTCGCCGGCAAAACGCTCCAGCTCTTTGCGCTGTCCTACGGAACGGATTGCTACCCCCTGCGGGAAATCAGGACCTACTTCACCATCAACGATCTGAATCAGGCAATCATGCTCAATCCGCGCAACTGCTACCAGAACTACAACGTCGCGGTAAATGATTCCGACAAGACAATCTACACATACATGGGGGCCCTCGAACCCAACAGGAAAAACGCAAACTACTGCTCCGCAGGCCAACTGTCCCCCCTGCTTAACGATCCCTACTACGAAACCATAGGAATAGGAACAAAGGTCTGGCTCGCCGGTGCACACGGGCACGTCTATGCGGAGGGCACTCAACACGCAGGAGGAGACGAGCGAACGCCGGAAGGCATACCAAAAGGCGGGGCAGGAACCCTTGCTTTGACGGCGGATATGAAACAGATGCTCCCGGAATTCGTCAGGGGAGTCAGCCTTCGCGGATACGGCGTCTCTCTGGCCATCGGAGTCGGAATACCGATCCCCATACTGAACGTCGATGTCCTCAAACGGACCTGCGTCAGGGACCGTGACATAGTCGCGCCGGTCGTGGATTACAGCAACGACTATCCGCAGAACACGGGCAAAGTAATAGGCTACGTCAGCTACGAACAACTGCGAAGCGGCGAAATTGAGATCGAGGGCAGGAAGATCGCCGTAGGTTCGCTCTCTTCGTACCACAAGGCCCTGAAGATCGCCAATCTGCTCGCCGATGAAATCAGACGAGGCGACTTCACGCTCGCCGGGCCCATCGCCGCTCTCGCCAAAGACACCAGGAGCAAGCCCCTCGTAATAAGGGAGAAGGCGTCATGAGCCGGACCATAACGAAAAAACTGATGCTGTTCTTTCCGAAGTGCGAGTGTGAGAAACCCATAATCTACCACCTCGTGAAAGACCATAACCTTATCGTAAATATCTATCGCGCCAAGGTCACCCCCGAAGAGGAAGGCTATCTGGTGCTCGATGTCACCGGAACGCCGCGCGATATCGAACAGGCTATGGCCTTCGTTAGAACCTTCGACGTCTCCATAAGCGATACCGGCAAGGGAGTCATACGCGACGAGGTCCGCTGCACTCACTGCGGCCACTGCATTACGCACTGCCCGACAGGGGCGCTGCACATCGGCGATGAGGCGACCCGGGAAGTCCTCTATAACGAAGCGGACTGCATCGAATGCCTGGCATGTATTCGCGTTTGTCCTTTCGACGCGTTCGCATCGGCGTTTTGAGCGGTCTTTCGGCACAGACGGCATCACATGAGTCAGAAACGAACCTATCGAACTTTCACTCACAAAGAAGCCGTATTCCGAATCTCCTGCCGCGAGTTCGGCGCCGTCACCGCGGAGATTCTGCGCCAGCGTCGAATTCTCGAAGAGTACATCGAGCGTCATCAAGACTTCAAGCGCTCTTTCGAGCCTATTGAGCTTCTATCCGATGCGCCTGAATCGGCAAAATCGATGGCGCGAGCCGCGAAACTTGTGGGAGTAGGGCCCATGGCGGCGGTCGCAGGCGCAATGGCCCAGTGTGCCGCTGAGGCGGGCCTGACGGCCGGCGCGCCGGAGGCCATAGTCGAGAACGGCGGAGATATCTATCTCAAAACCGTCAGGCCCGTAACCATCGCCCTGGTAACCGGCACTGCCAGGCTCGGCGGCAAACTCGCATTCGCCCTGAAAGGCGAAGATACGCCGATAGCCATATGTTCTTCTTCCGGCAAAATGGGGCATTCCGCCAGCCTTGGGACGTGCGATCTTGCAACGGTTTTCGCTTCCGACGCCGCTTTGGCAGACGCAGCGGCCACCCAGGCTGCAAATCTCGTCAGAAAAATCGGGGATATTGACCCTGCTCTGCAACATATTTCGGCGATACCGGGGATTTGCGGGGTTTTGATCGTTAAGGATGACCGGATCGGCCTAGCCGGGGAGCTTCCGCCCCTGGTCAAACTGCGGTAGCTGCGATATAAGTTCTTGTTGAACAAAGGCTTATATTATTACGGCTCTGGGCTATCCCACAGGTTAATGGGCAGAAAATGCGTATCGCAGGGCCGGGCTGCAAGCCTCTGAGCGAGAAATACCACCCAGAAAACGCTTTTGTCCCGACAAAACATTTGGGGAAAACGGAGTTTTGTCGATTTTTTTCTCTTGACACTTTGGGCAGGATGCGTATAATAGGCGGAATAGGTAGGAGTGATGGAAAGGCTTCTGTTGCGTCATATCAGACTTTTCCACACAAATAGCGAGCGTCTCCGCTAACCCGTGAGGTGCGGGCGCTGTGAGCGCGTTCGTTTGTCACTAGGGAAGGGCGAATTGTGTCAGGAGGACACGTTGCTAAGTGAAGAGGTTTGCGCGCGCTGTCCCAAGCCAAGAAAGGAGGACGCCTAGCGTTGATAAGGGACACGGCAGTTAATAACCGTGAGCCGGCAAGTGGTTCGGCTTAAGTTGCGAACTAAGGATACACCAAACATTAAGGATTGAAACCTTGATTTTTCCACATTGGAGGAAACGGTAATGAAAAGCACTGTAGTAGGTATTAGAAAGAGTTTGTTTGTCGCGATTGTGGCAATGGCTTTATGTTCTACTAACGCCCTTGCCGTGGTCAGTATTATCGGCGACATAGACGGCTTCGGTTTCGGATCACTGGCGGGCCTCGTCGGCTATGACGGGAATCCCGTGGATCGAAACGGCAATGGGATTCTCGACAGCGGCGACGTAATGCCGGATCTCGATGCCGACGGCGTCGTGGCGGCACAGCCCGGCGGCGTGGGCGATATTTTCGACAATCGCTCGCCCGGCGAAGCAGCCGATCTCTCGGCACAGTGGACCGACGTCTCTCTGTCAAACGAATATACCGAGGCTCCGGGAGACCCCCTGTGGAAGGCCGACGATGCGTCGTTTACCTTCAACTTCACACTGGACCCGGCAGACCCGGCCTACGGCCAGGAGCACTATGTCAGCTTCGTTTACGCCGACTATGATACCGATGTTATGGAGGCCGTCGTCGAAGGCGACGTAGTTCCGCTTCTCGGTAATCCGATCATCCCCGGCGGAATGGAAGACGGGTACATCTGGGCGGCTTACGCACCGGTTGACTGGGACGATATGCTTGACGGCGTGGTTGTGATCAACATCATTGCCCCCGGCGAGCCTTATGTGGTCTTTGATTATGCCACACTCAGCCCGGAACCGATAGATCCGAAGGTTCCCGCTCCCGGCGCGATTATTCTTGGCAGCCTGGGTGCAGGGCTTGTCGGCTGGCTGAGACGCCGAAGAGCACTGTAAAAAACAAACAGCAATACCTCCAATGATTTAGGTATAATAAGGGGCTATAGGACGAGCTTAGCTCTTCCAGCCCCTTTTCCGCGCGCGCTGAGAAAGCGGGGGGCGGGCGTGTCCTCGGCCCGAAGCCAGCAAGGCGGACTCAGCGGAGACCAGAGGCGGTCATGCGCATCACATCAAGGCCCATCCTCTATTTTCTTTCGTATGGTCTTTGCCGTTTCGGAGGCCTCATTCCTTACCTGGTCACAATTGTCTCGGGCTGCTGCATTTTCGATGGCGTCTATTGCGGATTTTGGTCGTATATATGACAGTGCTCGAACAGCCGCGAGCCTGACTCGGTCACTATGGTGTCTCAGGGCGGCAATCAAGTCTTCGGTGATTTCCTCGAAGTTCTTCTCGGTTGCAAGGCCGATAAACAATTCCGGCACGTACTCCAAGGCATCTTCATGGTCTTCGACGGCTTTGAACAACGGGGTGACGGCCTCGGGTCCGATCCCGCTAATGGCCAAGCTCACAATGTCGGGCAATTCCGACAAGGCGGCGGATTCATTCTCATCCCCGATTTTTTCGAGCAACCAAGGCACGGCCTCGGCTCCAAACCGAGCTATGGCATGCGCGAGATTGGCGCCGTAGCAGAATAGGGCGTCATAATCCGCCGAACCATCCTCGGAGCATTTTTCTTCGTATTCGAGGAATCCCTCGAGGAGCAGCGGCACGACCTCCGCTGCCGATCCCATCAGGTGAAGGAGAATTTGGGCGCCCTGGACGACTCGTGCCTGTGAGTCCCTGAGCAGGCCGCCAACAAGTTTGGCTTCTTTTGCTCCGACCCGATTCACGGCCACGGCGGACCATGCGTAGGGGTCAATGTCGGAGTTTCTCAGGGCGTCGAAGAGCTTCTCGATATCGGCGCCAGGTTCGCCCGATTCGGTGCTATCTTTGCGTTCGGCTTCCGAAGACATTCGGCATATCCCAGTCAAACCGGATGCGGTGTTTCCTTCGAAACATCCGCTATCCGGTCGGTCTGTTAAGAGACAGTTTCGGTATAGTCTTTTCGGAACGTCAATTGCCGGCCTTTTCGAGGACGGCTTTTGCCCGGCTTGTCACGTCGGCGTTGCTCGTGGCGTCGAGCACTTTTTTCAAGGCCGCAGCGACCTGGTCGGGCTTCTGCTCGACGAGCTTTTCGCAAATTGCAACGGCGGCGAAACAGGCCTCATTTTTGGTGTTGGCATTTCTGATATACGACATCGCCATTTCAAGAGACTCGCTCGCAGGCACTGTTGCAAGAGACCCCAGCAACAGTCTTCTTTCTCCGTCTCGCTGAATCAGGGGCACAAGCTCCTTGAAACCGGCGATTTTCCTTTCCATGGAGACGTTCTGCAGCGGGATCAGGCGAATCGCGCCTCGCACCGCGAGTATCTTGACCTTGTTGTCGGAGGAGGCTGTGAGCTTCAGTATTTCGGGCAAGGCTTCAATCGTTGGCCAGCCGCAAAGGACGGAGACGGCGGCTGCTGCGACTTCTTCGTTGGAGTCCTTAGTGGCGGCCACAACCGCCTCAAGAGCCCTGGGGCCCTGGGCTACGCGCAGCACGCGCAGCAAGGCAAGCTTCTGCCCCGGCGATGCCTTCTTGATCGCCGCACACAACTGGTTGGTCAATTCCGGCGGGGTGGCAGCGACCATAAGGTCGATGCTCTTGTTTTCGCCGACGGTTTTGCTCTGCGTGACACCGTTTGCGGTAAAGTCGATTCTCAACTGCTTTACGACATTCTGGGCGGGGTCTCCGAAGTTGGCATTTGAAGCCTGTATGGAAGCGGCTCCGGCCTTAACCATCTCGGCGACCTTAGCGGTAACGTCGGCCGAGCCTCCCTGGCCTGCGGCGCCGTAAACGGCCTTTCGAATAATGACTTCTCCGGGCATAGGCTTGGCTTGTCTGGTGCAGGTTGTCGAAAGCGCTCGCTCGGCGGCGCGAATTTCGGCAGCGCTTTTCGCACCGAGCATCAAATTCACCAGCACTTTGAAATCGACCTCGCCGGCCAAATCGCCGAGCATTCGGATGCTCGCGGTTCGAACGGATTCGTCGTTGTCTTTCGCGGCTTTGAGCAGTGCGTCGGCGATGCCGCCGGTTCTGCGTCTTTCGATCAGCTCCAGCGCTTTCAACTGGTTAGCGGTATCCTTGCTGTCGAGCATCGCTATGATAGCCTTATCGACCTTAGAACCCGACAGTGAGGCGAGCACTTCCTGTGCGGCGTCGGCGATGTCCTTGTCGCCGTCGTCGAGGAGCTTTGCGAGAAAGGTGACTGAGTCGCCGTCGTCGTTCATGGCAATGGCCTTGACGGCTTCGAGTCGAACGGCCTTTTCGCCTTTTTCGGCCAGGCCCTGCAATTCATCGGATGCGTCTGCTCGATTTCCGAGCGCTTTTATTATGAGTATCCGGTTGTCGGCGGGAAGACCTTTAGCCCCGTCCGCCAGGACCTTCGTCGCGCCGGATCCCGGCATTTCGAGGGACGCCTGAACAGCCGCCGAAAAGAGAATGTAATCGTCGCTGTCGAGATACTGGGCCATGAGTTTCAGTCCTTCTTTCTCGCTGCGAGTCAGAATCGCTCCTCGCACGGCACCGCCTCGTACCTGGTGCGCGGCGTCGGAGTTGCGCAAATCGTCGTATATTGCCGCCGCCTCTTTGTTCTGTCCGTCGGCGGCCATAATCTCTGCGCAGCGCAAAAGCCCTTCATACAGGGCAAGCTTATTGGCCTGCGGCGCCCTCGTCTTTTGCGCTCGCAGCGCGTCGTTGAGAGCAGTCACGGCTGAAGGAGTCCCGATAGAACCAAGAGCCCTCGCGGCAGCCTGCGCGACATCAGGGTCCGAGTCACTGAACAACCTGCACAAAGCCGTCGTGGCCTTGTCGTCCCGGCGAACCCCGATACTGCCTATGACGCCGACGCGCTGCCTGCCCTTGAGCTTGCCCAGAGCGGCTCTGAAAGCCTCGTCAACGGAGGGATCGGGAATCGACTCCAAAGCGTAACGAGCCATGTGGCTCATCTCTTCATCTGCCAGCAAGGACGCGAGCACGGGGACTGCCTCCTTCGTAGCGATAATCGAGAGCAGCCGGCACGCATCGACTTTTTCTTTGCGGCTTGCATCACCTGACTTGAGCACTTCGATCAGTTCGGCCTGCTTCGAAGCCGGGACGACCGTTTCACCGGAAGTTCTTGCCGGCGCGGCAAGAACCGACATTACGAGCAGGACTAAAAATATTTTTGATTTTGACATAACTTATCTTCCTTCCTTGCTTGTGAACCGGTTCTTAGATCATCCATGGCGCTCTCATAGCGCGCGAGAGGAACCGATTTGCTTCGGGGTCGTTGACGAATTGCTCTTTTACCGGGTCGAATTTCAAATTTCTCTTCAGCCACATGCAGATATTCGCGCCGTGAACGGTCGTCATCGTACGATGCATGACGACAGGATTCGCCACCGTCTGGCGGCGCGATTTGACGCAATCGAGGAAATCTCGAACGTGGCTCATAGGTCTTTGTGTTCGCGTCATGTAGTCGGCGACGATTTTTTTGAAATCTCCCAGCATTGCAGGATCGGATACGTCGGGCTGGGAATAGCCGTCGGCGGCGGCCACCCATCCTTCAGGCCCTTCATACTTGACTCCGCAGGAGCCCCGCCAGCCTTCGAGCTGGAGGACCATCTTAATGCCGTTGGGGAAGACGACGACCATTCCGTCGCCTGTTTTGTTTTTGACATAGTTGTATTCGACGGCTGAGGTGTGGGCCTGGTCTATTGCGACCTGGCACTGGGCGAAGGTATGCGCGCCCCATTCTCCGATGCAGCTCGTGTGGAAGTCGTAGAATCCTCGCCAGCCTCCGCGGCAGTAAGCCGAGTTGTATGGTCTCCAGGGACACGGCCCGAGCCAGGCGTCCCAGTCAACCTCATCTTTCGGCGGCTGGGGTTCGGCGGGGAGCCAGTCGTGGCGCATCTCGGCAGCGTCCCAGGGTGCGATGTGCGCTCGGACCGTATGGACCTTGCCGAGCCTGCCTAATCGGAGCATCTCGTTGCAAAACGCGAAGTTGCCCTCGCTAAGGCGCTGGGTTCCGGTCTGGTAGATTCGGCGGTAGCGCCGGGCGGTATCGACGACTCCCTGTCCCTCGGCTACAGTCATCGACGAAGGCTTTTCCGAATAGACATCCTTTCCGGCCCTCATCGCCATTATAGACATCAGGGCGTGCCAGCGGTCGCCGGTAGTGACAAGCAGCGCATCGATATCGGTCCGCTCGGTGAGGAATTCGGGGGTGTTGCGGTAAATTTTGCAGTCTGTGTTGCCGTATCGCGTATCGACGATCTTTTTGACGGCCTCGGCACGTGACTTCTGCGGGTCGCACGTCGCGACAAACTGGACGTCCTTCTCGGGGAGCATCCATCGAAGGTCGTGCGAGCCTCTGTTGCCGATGCCGATACCGCCCAAGATGATTCGTTCGCTCGGGGGCACCTTCCCGTCACGCCCGAAAACCGTAGCGGGCACTATCGTCGGAGCAGCGGACAGGAACGCCGCTCGCCTGAGGAAGCCGCGACGTGTAAGGGTGGTTTTCTTCTTTGACATGAGAATCTCCTAATCAATGAATCCGATTCTATTCGCTCAAGTCCTTTCTTTATGGCGGCGGTCAAGATCTGTCGGCTCTTGTCGTCGCCGTTGAAATCAGGGAACCGAGATTAATTCCCTGCAAGAGCCCTACTTTACTCAAGACGGCCCTGCAAAATCAATGCAAAAAATTCCGACTATTCTCATAATTCTCTCATGCTCGATAATATAGTATCATCGGCGAAGATGCCTGTGCCGCAGCGTGGTTGCGGGCGTGCCGAGTCGTGAAGTTGTCAGTTTTTTGCATTTAAGGAGATGAAAAATGAAATTCAGCAATTTTAGAATGATCGCTTTGGCAATCCTGATGGCGGCTGCTCTGTGTCTTACGGCATCTGCGGCTCGCAACAAGAAGAAGGCGGTTGCGGCTAAGGCCGAGGAGAGCGAGCGGAAAGTAACCGAGGCCGAAGTCCCGAAAGCGGCGCTGAACACACTGAAGAAGCGAGCGGGGGAAGCGAAGATCACGGAGTTCGCCGAGGAGATCGAGCACGGCAGCACGTTTTACGAAGCCTCTTTCAAGAACAAGGCCGGGGCTAATACTGATGTTCTGGTGACAGCAGCCGGGGCGCTCGTCGAAACAGAACAGGAGATTTCGGCCAAGAAGCTTCCTGCGGCTGTGCGACAGGCGGCTGCCAAGGCAGCGGGCAAAGGGGCGAAGCTGGCCTGCGAGAAGAAGACGATGATCCTTTACGAAGTCAAGTTCAGCAAGGACGGGACGACGTATGAAATCCTCCTGACGCCTGACGGCAGAATCGTCGAGAAAGATGCCGAAAAGGGCGGCGATGAAGAGAACGGCGATGGCGACGGCAACGGTGACGGCGACGATAAGCACAAAGCCAATGCCGCCATCGATGACGACGACGATGACGACGACGATGACGACGAAGATGATGACGACGAAGATGATGACGACGATGACGACGAAGATGACGAGGATTAACAAGAACACAAGAGGAATGACGGACCGGTTGTAAGATGTTACAATTCGCACCGCTGAGCTGCCGCGACCGACTGCTCAGCGGTGCATTTTTTCGGTATAGGCATCAAATGCGTCTGCTTGTCATAGAAGATTATCGTCCGCTTCGGGAGTCTCTGGCCAAGGGCCTGCGTGAAGCGGGTTTTGCGGTCGATTCGACCGGCGACGGGTCTGAGGGGCTCTGGTACGCGAGGTCAAACGAATACGACGTTATCCTTCTCGATTTGATGCTGCCGGGGATTGACGGCCTGGGAATCCTCAAGAAGCTGCGCTGCGGCGGCGACAAGACTCACATATTGATACTGACGGCCAAGGACACTATCGAAGACCGGGTCGAAGGTCTGGACCTCGGTGCGGACGACTATCTTGTCAAGCCGTTTGCATTCGAGGAGCTTCTGGCGAGGGTCCGCGCCCTTCTGCGGCGAAGCTACCGGAGCAAGAACCCAAGCATACGAATCAAGGACGTTGAGCTCGACCTTGCGGGGCAGCGAGTGCGGCGAGGCAAGAATGAGATTTCGCTGACGCGGCGTGAATATGCGCTGCTGGAATATCTGGCCATGCGGGCCGGCGAAACGGTCTCTCGCACGGATATATGGGAGCATCTTTACGAGTTCACTTCGTCGGCATCGAGCAACGTAGTGGATGTTTATATAGGCTACCTGCGCAAGAAGCTGGATGAGGTCGGCAAGCCGTCGCTGATTAAGACCATCCGCGGCAAAGGTTATACGCTGGAGGCCGGCCGATGAAGAATTCCCTGAAGAACAGGCTGCTCGCAGGGATCGTCACGGCGACGATACTGCTTCTGGCGACATTCAGCCTGACGATATACCTGTCGATACGGGCGGCGCTGATAAGCCAGTTCGACGCATCGCTCGCCTCCGTAGCAAGGGTGCTTGCGGGGTCGGTGGAGATCGACGGCAACGAAATAGAACTCGAATTCGAGCTGGACAAGATGTCGGAATTCAGGGATGCCGCGCGTCCGGCATTCTACCAGCTTTGGGCGGCAGACGGGTCGGTTGCGGCCCGGTCCGAACTTCTGGGTTCGAACGACCTTCCTCTGCTAAAAAGCGAGACAGGCGTTGTCGTTTACGGGCAGTTTCGCACGGGGGACAATATTCCTTTGCGAGTTGCAGGTCTGGTATTTGCGCCTCGCCCGGCTGACGGCGAAGAAGGCCGGGGCGCTTCGGCGGCAAGAACGATGCTGTCGCTGACAGTAGGGCGCGACTGCAGGGGGCTTTTGGGGCAGTTGCGATTTCTCCGCCGGCTGCTGGTTGCGGCCTGTGGGGCGGTGACGATTCTCTCGGTCGCCATCGCAGCGGCTGTCGTCCGTCGGGGCCTCGGCCCGCTGAACGCTATTGCCCGGGAGATAGCGGCAATCAACCAGGAGAACCTGGGAGCAAGGATCGGCGCGGCTGCGCCGGCAGAGATTCTGCCCGTCAAAGACCGCCTCAACGACCTGCTGGCCGGGCTCGAAGATGTTTTCAATCGGGAGCGGCGATTCACCGCGGACGTCGCCCACGAGTTGCGGACTCCGCTGGCGGGGCTTCGCTCGACGATGGAGGTGGCGTTATCGCGACGGCGAGATGAGGACGAATACAAGGCCGCCCTGGTCGATTCTCTGGCGATTGTCGTCGGCATGAACGAGATGGTGAATAGTCTGTTGATGCTTGCCCGGCTGGACGCGGGCCGGGTTCGGCTAGGGGCCGAGCAGGTGCGCCCGGCGGAGGTTATTAATTCGTTATGGTCGGCTTTGGCGGAGAAGGCGACGGAGCGCGGCATTACATTCGAGAATCAAATCCCTGAGGATGTGACGTGCCGATCGGACGCCGAGCATCTGGCGATAGTCCTGCGCAACCTGCTGGAGAACGCCGCCGAATACACCAATCAGGCCGGCCGAATCGAAGTCGCCGCTCGGCAGGCAGGCGATTTTGTCGAATTAGTCCTCTCGAACACAGGCTGCGAACTGAGTGCAGAGGAAGCTTCGCAGGTATTCGATTCATTCTGGCGGGCCGACCAGTCACGCTCGGAGGCGGTTGCGCACTGCGGGGTCGGGCTGGCGCTGGTAAAGAGGATCACGGCCGCCCTGAACGCCGAGATAACCGCGACAGTCACGCAGGAGAAGACATTCAGAATCACGCTGAGACTGCCCCGGGCAGCTGAATAACGGCTTGATAACGCCGCCGGCTGCACCGAAGGGACAGCGGGAGAATATGCACGCCTGAGCCGTTTATTTTCGCACAATAAAAGGCAGTACCGCGCAAAAATATCTCAAAAAAGACGGTAACATCTTGACTTACTTGTGTATTTTAGTTATAGTAGAATATCAATCTTGGCATTGCATCCTGAACCGGCAGCCGGCAAATCGAAGGGAACTACATACAAGGAGTTCTCTATAAGTTGGAAATGGGAGATTAAAAATGGAAACATGGAAGGTGCTGTTTTGTATCGCGACTTTGGCGTGCCTGGTTTCGAGTGCGGTTGGTCTGGAAACATTATCCTACACACAGGTGGATCTTGGTGCGGGCATCGCTTTCTCGATAAACAACAACGGCCAAATCGTGGGGAGAGATTCGGGGAGCGGCCATGCTTGTATTTTTGATTCTACCGGCAGTGGTCACAATATTGATCTTGGATGCATCGGCGGCAGTTCCAGCACGGCCTTCGATACAAACAATAACGGTGTTATAGTCGGACGGTCATATATTAGCCCGGGCTCCCTCCCCTATCCGGCAGTCTTCAACTCGATTACCCATGTGATTACCAACCTTAGCCCCACCGCAACCGGAGGCGTGTTTTCGGTGAATGACGCTGGCCAGATGGTCGGAGAGATCGGAACTAATGCCGTCTTGTTCGACGCTTCCGGGGCCGGCAACAACACCTTCTTAGGAACCCTGCCTGGCTCCACTGTCGATAAAAGCACCGCTTGGGGAATAAATAATTCCGGGCAAATCGTTGGCTCCGCATATACCCTCTATTATGGCGGCAGCATTCCACAGCCCAGAGAACATGCGACTCTCTTTGACCCGGCTGACAGCAGTAAGAATATCGACCTTCATCCTGTGCCGGAGATGTTGAGCTATGCAGAGAGCATTAATGACCAGGGCCAGATTGTCGGAGATATCCAGTATTTCACAGGCGGGCACCACTTGTTCCGTGCAACGATCTTCGACCCATCGGGGCAAGGCGAGAATCTAATGATCGACTCTGAAGACCATGACAGTACCATATACTGTATAAACAACGCCGGCCAAATGGTCGGAGAACGCGATGGCCGTGCAGCCATTTTTGACGCATCCGCATCAAGAACACATGTTGACCTTAACAGCGTATCCCACGGCGGCAGCTCTACACTTTACATTGCGTATTGCATCAACGACAACGGTTTGATAGTCGGGGAAGGTTCTGGGGGAGCCTTCCTGCTCGTGCCCGATTCCGTGGACGATGTGACTCTGACGATCTCCTGCGAACCGGCCGGGTTTGACATCCGGACTGTGGCTCCAAATCCGGGAACCCATACGTACCGGCGTAACTCTACCGCGGTTCTTCGCGCCTGGGATTTTAGTCAGTGCCCGCGATCGGGTAGATTCAGCCACTGGACAGGCCCCGTCAGCGATCCGAACAGCGCCTGGACGACGGCATTGGTCAGTGAAGATGTGGCCATTACAGCGGTATTCACCCTGACCGAGCCTGAATGTGGAGATGCCTGCCACCCGATTCTCCTCGGAGATTTGAACGAGGACTGCCGGGTAAATTTTGCCGATTTTCTCCTTTACAGCTCCAGATGGCTGGCCTGCACCCACCCTGATTGTGACTGAAATACACCTATGACATTCTCTTGTGGGCAGTGCAAACTCAAATCCCGCGACAGACCCGGCATCGGATTCGGCGACCTGATGGTCTTAAGCGAGCAATGGCTAACCAGCCGATGACTCAGCCGACGCTGCCGGCGCATATTAGAACCTACTTCAATACCCTGGCTGCATTACGCCCGGAGTCCCAGCCGATACTTTAAACTCTCGAACCCTCTGGGTTGCATGGAATTGGCTGATCGCGTATCATTGGCCGGTAATCCTGTGAAATGCACTTTGTTAAAGTATAAGGGTATCGTTCTATGGCGAATCATAAGCGAATTTTCACAATCGGCATCGTCGCCTTTACAATCGCACTACCGGCAATCTCCTGGGCGGCGGCGGCGAAGAAGGCCGAGCTTGAGCGCGACTACAACGTAAAGCCCGTCCCATTCAGCAGCGTCAGCGTGGCCGATGAGTTCTGGACGCCGCGTCTGGAAACGAGTCGCAAGACGACTATCCCTTACTGCTTCGAGAAGTGCGAAGAGACCGGGAGAATCAGCAATTTCGAGAAGGCGGCAGGGTTGAAGGCCGGGCCGCACGAAGGAATATACTTCAACGACTCCGACGTCTATAAGATCATGGAAGGCGCCGCATACGCGCTGCAGATCGAGCCGGATTCGAGGCTGCGCGAATATCTCGATAACCTCATCAAGATAATGGCGGCGGCGCAATGGCCCGACGGCTACCTCTATACCTTTTATTCCGTCCCGGAAAAGCAGGTCGATAAGCTCTGGACGAACATCGGCGGGATGCACGAGCAGTACTGCGTCGGCCATATGTACGAGGCGGCGGTCGCCCACTACCAGCTTACCGGCGAGAAGTCGTTTCTCGATGTCGCCACGAAGAACGCCGAGCTGATATGCAGCGTTTTCGGTCCCGGCGCGCGGACGGACCCGCCCGGCCATCAGGAAATCGAAATCGGGCTTTGCAGGCTGTACCGCGCGACCGGCGACGAGAAGTACCTGGACCAGGCGAAGTTTTTCCTCGACCAGCGAGGCCGCCTCGGCAACAGGGGACCCGACGGCAGGGGCGGGCTCTACGGCTCATACTCGCAGGACCACAAACCTGTCACCGAACAGACCGAAGCGCTGGGCCATTCGGTGCGCGCGGCGTATCTCTACACCGGCATGGCGGACGTGGCGGCATTGACCGGCAATATGGACTACATAAAGGCAATCGACGCTATCTGGAAGGACGTTCTCGATACGAAGCTGTATATTACCGGCGGCATCGGGGCCGCGGGCGGACACGAAGGGTTCGGCGGGAAATACGAACTGCCCAATACCACGGCATACTGCGAAACGTGCGCATCTATCGCGAATATTTTCTGGAACCACCGGATGTTCCTCATGCACGACGATGCGAAGTACATCGACGTTCTCGAAAGGGTTCTGTACAACGCGGCGCTGGCGGGGGTCTCGATGAAGGGCGATACGTTCTTCTACCCGAACGTGCTGGAATCGATATCCGGCAGCGACAGGAGCCCGTGGTTCGGCTGCGCGTGCTGCCCGTCGAATGTTGCGCGCTTTATTCCGTCGGTCCCCGGCTACGCCTACGCATATAAGGGCAGTGACATCTACGTCAACCTTTTCCTCGGCGGCAGCACGACCATCAAGACGGCTGACAACCAAATCAAGGTTACGCAGAAGACCGAGTATCCCTGGGAGGGGAAAGTCGCGATCAGCGTCGAACCTAAGAAGAGCCGGAGCTTCAGCCTCTATGTCCGCATCCCCGGCTGGGCGAGAAATAGGGCTGTTCCGAGCGATCTTTACAGTTTCCAAAAGACTATCGACGAGCAGCCCAGGCTGAAGGTCAACGGCCGGGCGACGGGCATCGACCTGCAGAGGGGATTCGCCGCAATCACAAGAAAATGGAAGAAGGGCGACGTTGTCGAACTCGATTTGCCGATGCCGGTGCGGAGAATAATCGCGAGCGAGAAAGTGCAGGCCGACCGGGGCAAAGTCGCGCTTCAGCGCGGCCCGGTTGTCTTTTGTCTCGAAGGGCCGGACAACGGCGGCAAGGTCCTCGATCTGATGATACCGGACGAGGCGGAGTTGAAGTCCGAATTCAGAGGCGATTTGCTCGGCGGGGTAGTGGTAATAACCGGCGAGGCTGGCCTGACAAAACGCGCTATTGACGGCCAGATAGTTCCGGCGGGGAAAAAGCCGTTCACGGCGATTCCATACTACGCCTGGGCCCATCGCGGTCGAGGCCAGATGACGGTCTGGCCGGCGCGGACGCCCGAGGCATCGAGGCCTGCTCCGGCGGATACGCTGACATATATCAGCAAAACGAGCGCTTCATTCGTTCACGTATCGCTCGACGCAATCAAGGACCAGGCTATCCCGGCGGACTCGGCTGATTCGTCCTCGCTGCAGCTCGATTTCTGGCCTCATAAGGGTACGACCGAATGGCTGCTCTTCGAATGGGAAGAAGAGCACGAAATATCGAGCGTGAAGGCGTATTTTTTCGACGATACGGGCAGGGGCGAATGCAAGGTCCCCGAATCGTGGAAGGTGCTGTACCGCGATGAAAACGGTGATTTTCAGGCGGTAACGACACAGGGCGACTATACAGCCGAAAAAGACAAGTTCAACAAGGCAACATTCCAGGGCGTCAAGACCAGTGCCGTTAAGATTGAAATCAAACTGCAGAAAGGCTTCTCGGCAGGGGTACAGGAAATAGTGATAGAATAAACGGCTTCGACCGTGCTGCGGTGCTCATTTTCGATTTTCTGCAGCCAGTTAAGGCAGCCCGTAGGTTAAGATAGGCAATTTGCTGTGGCTGTATTGCGGAATATTTCCAGGAAATGTTGGTGTAACCTCAAGGCGCTGTGTGCCACTTTCTCATAGATGACCATCCAAATACAGACAGGCTTTGATCGAACGGGCAGTGCCGTTTGCCGGGGAGTTGTTCTCGGCAGGCACGGCTCGATTGTCTATTTGCCGGCCTGCTGTTTATGCCGAGAGTCCGGACAAGATGTACAGTTCCGAATGCATAAATCGCGTTCTTGCCCACGACCACCCTTGAAAGGAGCATGAAGATGAAGGTTAGAGTTGCTATGGCAGTAATGGTGTTGACGGCAGTAACCTGCATGAGTATGGGGGCGGATTGGCCCCAGTGGCAGGGTCCCAGCCGGGACGGCAAGTCGGCGGAGACGGGTCTTGTGAAACAATGGCCTGAAAATGGTCCGCCCCTGGCGTGGAGAATCGACAAACTCGGTGGGGGCGACAGCGGTCCGGCCATTGCCGACGGGCGGATCTTCATCATGAGCAATCGAGGCGATGAGGAAGTCGTCTGGGCATTGTCGGAGAAAGACGGCAGTGAAATCTGGGTAACGCCCCTCGGGCCGGCCTTTCGGCAGCGGGCTTCGCAGGGCAAAGAAGGGCCCGGATGCACGCCTACGGTCGATGGCGACCGGCTTTATGTCGAGGGCCTCGGCGGCAACGTGGCGGCTTTGCAGGTGAAAGACGGCAAGATCGTCTGGCAGCGCAGCCTGACGGAGGATTTCGGCGGGCGCGTGCCGATGTGGAGCTACCGCGAATCGCCGCTTATCGACGGCGATAAAGTCATCGTTACCCCCGGCGGGGCGGATGCGACGCTGGCGGCGCTGAATAAGCTGACCGGGGAGACAATATGGAAGAGTAAGATGCCCGATGCCGCTGCGAGCGGTGAGACAAGCGAGCCCGGCGGCGGTCCGGGCGGTGATTCCGGAAGACGGCCTGGCGGTCCGGGCGGCCGCAGAGGCGGTTTTGGGGGTGGGCGGGGCGGCGGAGCCGGGTATGCCTCGGCTATAGCCATTGACTTCGACGGTCAGCGACAATACGTGCAATTGCTCTCTAACGCGCTGGCAGGATTCTCGGCGGGGGACGGGAAGTTTCTGTGGCGGTACGACAAGCCTGCCAACCGGATGGGCATCAACTGCTCGACGCCGATTTATCAAGACGGCATGGTGTTCGCCTCGTCAGCCTATGGCGCAGGCTGCGGACTGGTCAAGCTGAGCAAGGATGCCGACGGCGCTGTTAAAATCGAGGAAGTTTATGCGACGACCGAGATGCAGAACCACCACGGCGGCATGATCCTTCTTGACGGCTACCTCTATGGGGCCAGCGGCGGCAACGAGGGCGGCGCACTGGCCTGCCTGGAGTTTACGACCGGTAAAGTCATGTGGGATTTGCGTCAGGAGGGCCAGCGCCGCGCGAAAGGCTCGTTGACGTTTGCCGACGGCCTGCTCTATTATCGAATGGAAAGCGGCACACTGGTCCTGATTGAGCCGAGTCCGAAGGAATATATCGAGCGCGGGCGCTTTGAGCAGCCGGACCGCACCGGGCTGCCGGCCTGGGCCCACCCGGTGATCGCCAACGGCAAGCTGTATGTGCGAGACCAGGATGTACTGTTCTGCTACGACGTCAAGCAGAAGTAAAGAAGTCCGGCAGTAGTCAATCAGATAAGCAGGAAAATCCGGGACGAGTGAATCGGCCTTGCTTGGCGGCAATCGATACGTGGTAACTACGGGATTTTGCGCCCGCCAAGACCGCTGCCGAACAGGCAACAACCGCTCATCGTATATATGAGTAAGTTAGTGTACTTGAGGGGGGTAATATATACCTTCCCTGGATCACAGCACGGCAAAAAATCGTTACCGGAAACCTATGCTCACTGAAATACAAAAAGAACTCCTCTTCGATTACTGCCTCGGCCTGACATCGCAAAGGGAAACATTCGCCGCCATGATACTGGTGATTTCAGACGACGATGCCGCCGAGCTATGTACTCGCATCAAGGCCGTTCTGGCCCCGCTGAGGACCCTCAACCACACCCGCTGCCCCGATTACCTCGCAGAGCAAACGATCACCGCCGGCGTCGCCATGATCGCCCGAATCACCTTCCGCGAACAGCTGGCCTGATAGTCGCCCCCAGGCCTGCCGTTCATCAATGCAGCTTGTAGCGGACAGTCCACTGGGTCTTTCGAAACAGCTCGACATTCCTGAAGAGGCCGTGCCAGCCATACCTTATTTCGTCGTCATCGAAGTAGGACCAATCATCGAGAAACTCGATCCCGGCGCCCCACTGCTCCATCTCGGTGCTGTGCCTGATTCCGAAGCTGAACTTTGCGCCTTTTCCAAGGCCGAGTATGTATCGCAGCTTCAGGTTTACCGCCCACTTGAAATACCACTTCTGCCAAATGGAATTGAACACCTCACAGACAAGCTCGCAGCCCGGGAACCGCGACTGCAGCCCCAGCACCAACGTCCTGACCTGCTCGGTCTGCAGGTATATGAATACGCCTTCTGCTGTGAACAGTACGCCCTTGCCGGGGTGCTCGGCTATTTGATCCATCCACCCATGGTCCAGGGCGCAGGAAGATACCATGCGATATCGGGGGCTTTCTTCCACGAGCAGTTTCTTGGCCTCTATCACCTCCGGAAAGTCAAGGTCGTAAAAGTGCGCCCGCCCGTTATCGCAGCGGGAGAATCGCGTATCGAATCCGCACCCGATATTGACGACCGCGCCGTCGGGATGTTCGCGGAGAAAGCTCTGTACGTATTGGTCGAAGCGTCTGGCCCTCAGGCAGATATAGAATGCGAGCCTTTTGCCGACCTTGCCGGCTGCAAGTCTTCGGTGCATCCGGGTGGGCGAAGCCGCCAGGTAAGGCCCGAGCTTTTCGGTTATCGCAACGGCCTGGGGATCGCTGAGAATCGGATTGGCCGATGCGGTCTCCAGGGCATGGCTGTAAAGCGTCACAAGGGATGTGCCCGCAATATCCTTCAAATTGACTACAGCTTCGGCCAATACGGCTCCTTTCGCATACCAAGGGAATAATCCGTAGAAACAGCTACCTCACCATTGTCGCCACTTCTAATACCCCCAAATAAGAACAGTATCATATCACATCATGGCAGATACTGCAACAAAATACTCCTTGACAAAGCCGCCGCCGCAGCCTTAGAATTACGACCTTGATAAGCAAATAGCTGTTTTTGGGTATTCTCGAGATCTTTTCAGGAGGCAACAATGAGAACTTTTGTACTGGCACTAATCACAATTATTGCAACAATGTTTCTGGCGTCAGGCTGTGCGGCATAAGGCCGCAAGGCGCCGGCTACACAATAACAAAGGGCTGCAAGCATCAAGCTTGCAGCCCCTTTCTTTCCAAAACCCCCGGCTGTTTTTGATTTGACTTAGCAGCGCCGGTCCTTGTCGGCCTGCTCAGAACCCGTAAACCATTCGCAACTGCTCGTTGTCCGGCATGACCGTATAGTACTCCCCCTTTGGTCCGATGTATCCGGGCCCGCTGGGCCTCAATTCAACGGGCGACTGCGAGCCGTTCGAGTTGCGAATCCAAACCGTAACAACCGCCGGGGCGACAACTACCGGTTCGACGCTCGGCTTGCCCACCACGATCGTATAATATCGCGGCTGAACAGCAAAAACCCGGTGCCGAAGCGGACTGCGGATACAGGCGCCCCCGTGCGGCGTACGAACGTGCCGAGCCGGGCCGATAATGGGACCGCGGCAGCCGCCGGCAACGATAGAATGGCCTATGGGGCCGCCGATACTAAGCCCGATGTGAAAACGAGTCTTAGCCTGCACTGACCCGGCGCAAACCGCAAGCGCTGCCACTACCACACAAACTGAAATGTATCGTCGATTCTTCATTGTTCCGTCCTTTCAAACGTCATGATGCAATGCCTTTCTACCCAAGTAAGGCTCGCTGCACCGTGAAAGTAACGAATTTCCCCGCTGATTCTCGCCCCCCAACCCCCCACAGCCTGCGGCGGTCTAATCGCCGCGGGCGTCAACCTCCGGCACAGACAGCCAATCCACTAACACGTCGCCCGCAAAATGAAGGTAGAAATTCCGTAATTCGCCGCCTGCGCTCGGCGTCGTAGCGGCAATTGCAATCCTGCCCTGCTTGAGTATGAAGTTCTCCTGCGCCAGCCCGCATACTTCAAAGACCGAGTTCCCGGATGAATCTGCACTTAGAGGTCTCAACTCAATACCCAACGCGGCCTCGACCTGGTCCAGGTTCATACCCTCGACTATCCGCCCGGCGAGGATGGCATCCTCGCAAATGCGGCAGATATTGGGGTCTGCAACTCGCGAAAGCGCATAGAGGCCGGCCTCCAACTCGGATGCGGCCTCGGCGTTTCGATCGGCCTTCGGGGCGAAAGCCATTAGCTCTTTAGTAAGGACATGCGTATCCTCGCCGCACATCGCCCTGATTATGACATCGACCAGTTCCTTCTTCCTCTCTGCTATACTCGCGATCCGAGGCCTCCAGGTGAGCATATCCTCGGTTTTTCTTACGAGCAAGGCTCGGTTCGTCTGGCGTATGTTCTCGATATTAGCAGCCACATAATCCTGTCTTCGCACGAAGTCTTCAAGGGGGCGCAGCTGCGGGCCGCAGCCGAGGGCCGAGACAATCAAAAGCACGATCAATATCTTCTTCATTCCATTTCCTCCCGGCAGAGAAAGCCACACGCCGCCGGCCGACAATGACAGTCGCTCAAAGCCAAAACACCGCCTCGAAACACCGCATCACGCAACACAAAGGAACACAAAGTTACAAGAACCGGCCCGGCAAGTCAAGTATCTTCCCACACAGACAAGATCCCTTCTTTCACATAAACCCGCTCTCTGATGTCACCCATTGCTAACGGCGGGGCAATCGCCTAAAATTGTGCGGACACTTATAACAAAGGACCTTCTGTATAAGGAGCACCGATATGAATCGCGCCACAACGACCGCCGGAACAATCTCTCGCCGCGACTTTCTGGCCACGACCGCGTCGGCGCTGGCATTCACCGCCCTGCCGCGTCACGTCCTGGCGGGGGCAGGCCAATCGCCGCCCAGCGAAAAGCTCATCATCGCAGGGGTGGGCGTCGGCGGAATGGGCAAGGCGTATGTCGATAGCTGCAACAGCGAGAACATCGCCTTCCTCTGCGACGTCAACGACTCGCACGCCGCCCACGCATACAAGGCATACCCGGGGGCGAAAGTTTATCGAGACTTTCGAAAGATGCTGGAGAAGGAAAAGTCGATCGACGCGGTGATAATCGGCACGCCCGACCACACCCACGCCGTAGTCGCAATGGCTGCCCTGAAGATGAAAAAGCACGTGTATTGCGCAAAGCCCCTTACGCGCACCATCCACGAGTCACGCGCCCTGGCGCGTGCCGCGGAGGAGGCAGGCGTCGCCACGCAGATGTCGGTGCAGTCCGATGCCGAAGAGGGACAGAGAGTAACCTGCGAATGGCTCGCAGACGGAGCGATAGGGAATGTGACGCACGTTCACACGTGGTCCGACAGGCCGATCTGGCCCCAGGCAATCGACCGGCCGAAGGATACGCCCCCGGTTCCTGAGGGGCTGGACTGGGACCTCTGGCTGGGACCTGCGCCTCAAAGGCCTTACCACCCGATATATGTACCGTTCAAATGGCGGGGCTGGTACGACTTCGGGACCGGAGCCTTGGGTGACATGGGATGCCACACGTTCGCACACATCGCCAAGGCCCTGAAGCTCGCGGCCCCGAAATACGTCTATGCGAGTTCCTCGAAGCTCTACGGCGAGACATTTCCGGCAGCTTCGCAGGTGCACTTCGAATTCGGGGGCAGGGGCGATATGCCGCCTGTCACAGTCACCTGGTACGACGGGGGCCTTAAGCCGCCGAGGCCCGAAGGGCTCGACGACAGTGAACATCTCGGCGCCGACGGGCTGATATTCACGGGCGAGAAAGGCTCGATGATCTGCGGGTTCACCGCCGCCAATCCCCGGCTACTGCCAAAATCGGCGATGGACGGCTACAGGCGCCCTGCAAAGACCCTGCCCCGCTCGATAGGCCATTACAGGGAATGGATTCAGGCGTGCAAAGGCGGCAAGCCGGCAGGATGCAACTTCGCCTTCGGGGCCCCGCTTACGGAAACCGTTCTGCTGGGAAATATCGCTCTGAGAGTGAAGGGCAAACTCGAGTGGGACGCCGAGAACATGAGATTCACAAACAGCGACAAGGCCAATGAACTAATCTACGAAAATTACAGGGCCCCCTGGACCCTGTGAAACCGGAAGGATTTTATAAGCAGCCGGAAGTCAACAATTTCGCTTTTGGAATTAGAAAAATGTCCCGACACAACAATACAGTGTTCACCGTATCGGCAATCTGCGTTTTCGCAATAGTACTGTGTTTCTCCGTCCAGGACGCAGGCGCCAAGACGCAGGTCGGAATCAACCTCGCAGGGCCTGCCGACTGGAATACGGAGCTTCCCTTCGTAGACGTCTGCCGGCTTTCCCGAACATGGATCAGCCAGAGGAAAGGGCAGCCCTGGGGCAAGGGGCCGAAGCTCGACCTCGACGAAAGAGGGTGGATCAAGCAGCTCGAAAAAGACTGCTTCGCAGAATCTCCCCTGTGCACGATCTCCGGAGGCCACTATCCCGCCGGGAAATACACAATCCTGTACGAAGGAAACGGCGAAATAGATGTCACCGGAGCGGCGAAAATCGAATCGAAACGGCCCGGCGAAATCTCCATCGATGTCGATTCTTCGAGGGGCGGATTCTTCCTCCAGGTCCGCGAGACGGACCCTGCCGACTACATCCGCAACATTCGTGTAATAATGCCGGGCTTTATCGACAAATACAAAGAGAATCCGTGGCATCCCGTATTTCTGGAGAGGTGGCGCGGCATGGCGTCTCTTCGGTTCATGGATTTCATGCAGACCAACGGCTCGAAGATCGAGTCATGGTCACAGCGGCCAAGGCCGGAAGACGCGACCTTTACGACGAAAGGAATCGCTCTCGAGTTGCTTATAGACCTCGCCAATCGGCTCGGCGCGGACCCGTGGTTCTGCATTCCTCACCTGGCCGACGACGACTACGTCCGCAACTTCGCCCAAACGGTAAAGAAAGGGCTCGACCCGGAGTTGAAGATTTACGTCGAGTATTCCAATGAAGTCTGGAACGGGATCTTCGCTCAGAACAAGTACGCCGGCGACGAAGGGCTCAAGCTGGGCTTTGCCGAGAAGCACTGGGAAGCGGCCTGGCGTTACACGGCATACCGTTCGGTGCGGATATTCAAGATTTTCGAAGAAGTTTTCGGCGATGCCCGTCGTCTTGTGCGGGTCCTGCCCTCACAGGCTGCCAATCCATACGTTTCCGAGAGAGTCGTAGAATTTCAGGACGCATACAAGAACGCCGATGCACTGGCAATCGCGCCTTATATCAGCTTCAACGTCGGTCCAAAAAGCAGTCCTTCGTCCGAGGAAGTCGCACAATGGAGCGTCGAGGAGGTCCTCGACTACCTGGAAAACAAGGCACTGCCCGAATCAACGCGGTGGATCCGGGGCAATAAGAAAGTCGCCGACAAATTCGGCCTTGAACTGATCGTTTACGAAGGCGGACAGCACATGGTCGGAGTCGGCGGCGGCGAGAACAACGACAAGCTCACCGAACTGCTCCAAAAAGCAAACGAACACCCGCGTCTTGCAAAAATATATGAAAAACACTTCGAGGCCTGGGAGAAAGAAGGAGGCGGGCTATTTTGCTATTTCTCATCGGTCAGCAACTGGAGCAAGTGGGGCAGTTGGGGCATGCTGCGATACTACGACGACGACCCGGCCAAATCCCCGAAGTACACCGCAACAATGAACTGGGCAAAATCCCTCGGCCAGAATGTAAACGTACCGTGAGAGAGCCGCCGCCCCGGCACGCGCCTAAAACCGGTAAGAAGCTCCAACGCTGACCCAGGTCTCGTCTTTGTCGGCATTTACGGACTTATCCATCGTGACCTGGTGCCAAACGCCCGGGGTCAAAGTGAAACCGCCGCCGAGATCGAAATCCATCGACACTCCGAACAGGGCGTGCGACCAGTCGTGGTCCACGTCCTGGCCGCCAAGCCCGACGCCGTCGTTATAGGTCACATCCGTATGCAGCTTCAAGACCTGCTCCGGCGTTTCGGCGCCAATACCGGCGAGAGGGACAGAATAGTCCAGTATGAATATATGTACCCAGCCCGATGCCGTCCCCCGACCGACCGACCGCGAACCGACCCGCGAACCGCTGCTGCTCGGCCAGCACTTCGCCCGAACGTAACCCGGAACAAGCCCCTTTATGCCAAGGACCTTGGGCCACCGCACACCCATCCATATTTCCTGGAGGTCGAAATCGTTTTTGTCGTTATCGGGGAGGCTGTAGTAAACCCAGTTCAGCCTGCCGATCGTGAAATAACGCTTATCCTCGAAAGCCGTGCGAGAGTAATAAAGCGTATAGTCCCAACGTTCGGCGTTCTCGAAGCCGCTCGAATTGGCGCGGTGACCCTGCGCGCTGACGCCGAAGCCCGTTCCGTACAAATCCAGATCGATTCCTGTCTGAACGGCGCTTTTGTCCCCGAAAACGTCGAATCCCCGCCATACGAATTTGCCCTGATAAGTCAAATCGATAGTTCCGTGAAGCTCCCGCTCGGCGCCCCCAACAGGACCAGACAAACAAGAGACAACCCCACAACAAAAAATCAAGACACGCTTCATACCACACACTCCAAAAGACCAAAGCCCCCCTATCCCCAGCCAAGAACCAAAAAACTGAGATACATTTACCCCATCCCAACGAATAAGTCAAACCATTCCCCCCCAAATCGGCCGCCAAGTTCCAAGAAGCAATATGCCAGAAACTGCATTGGCAACATCAACGTAATAATGTCCGGCTTTGCGGAAAGGCCTGTGATCGCCCGGCAGCATCGCCTCTTCCGGAAAGACGGCGTGTAATAACCTGCCTCAGACCAGGGGACTTCATACATACCAACGGCTGGTCGAATACTATTCCGGCTCCAAGTTCGGCTTCAGGGAAACGGTCCGGCCGGCGCTGATCGGCACGGTCGCTGTTTTATTTCCATAGCGGACATTGCAGGGGCCGGTATTGCGGCTGCGAATCGCGGCTGCCTGGAGCCTGCCATCCTTCCACCGGATATCGACCTCGAATCCGCCTCGTGCGCGCAGGCCGGTGACCGATCCATTTTCCCAGCCCGTCGGCAAGGCCGGCAGCAGGCTGATTTCGCCGGCATGGCTTTGGAGTAATGCTTCGGCCACCCCGGCGGTGAAACCGAAAGTGGCATCAGACTGATTCGAACCGCGATTGTGCAGGTTCGGCGCCGGCGACCGCCGCATATAACCCCGTATGAATTCGGCGACCTTGTCACCATCTTCGAGGCGAGCCCATACTGAGATGTACCAGGCAGAGACCCATCCCCCGCCCGCGCGTCGCGTTTCCATCCATTTCCGAATAGCTCCGGTTAGTTCAGGGTCGCGACGCAGGCGAATCGAGCTGCCCGGGAAAAAGGCGAAGTTGGGCGAGCAGTTGTGCCCCTGGTCGCCCGGGACCCAATCCTCGATCCACTCCTGCAAATGGCCTCGCCGATTGATGCGGTACGGCGGCAGCCGTTTCAAAGCAGTCTCCAATTGATCGCGCAGATCTTCGTCCAGGCCGAGAATCCTGCCGGCCTCGATGCAATGCGGGAACAACTCCCTGAGAATTGCGACATCCATGGTCGGCGCAGGCGAGAGAAAAGCCAGTTTTCCGTTACTGTCCAGGTACCCGTGCTCCGGCGACATCGAGAACGGCGTCACAAGCCAGCCATGAGTCGGATGCTCCATCAGCAAATCCAGGAAGAACCTGGCGGATTCCTTCATGATCGGATAATACTTTTCGAGAAACCCACGGTCTCCGGTGAATTGATAGTGCTCCCACAAATGGAGGGTCAGCCAGGCCCCGCCCATCGGCCACATTCCGAATCTCGCCGCATCGACCGGAGCGGTTCCTCGCCAAAGGTCAATGTTATGATGCGTCACCCACCCGTCGCAGCCATAGTACACCTTCGCCGTCTTTGCGCCGGTGACCGCGATATCCTTGAGCATATCGAAAAGTGGTTGGTGACATTCGGAGAGGCTGCATACCTCTGCGGGCCAGTAGTTCATTTCGGTGTTGATGTTTATCGTGTACTTGCTGCCCCAGTTAGGGACGACGTTTTCGTTCCAGATCGCCTGGAGGTTGGCCGGCTGGCCGCCGGCGCGGCTGCTGGACGCCAGGATATAGCGCCCGAACTGAAAACACAGCGCCTCGAGATTCGCGTCGTCGCCGCCGGCCCGCATCATCTTAAGGCGTTCATCGGTGGGCTTGCTGTTCATGGCGGGATCACCGACGGTCAAGTGCACGCGGGACATTAATTTCCGGAAGTCGGCCTGGTGCCGACGACGAAGCGCAGAATATTCCTTATCCGCAACACGGGCAAGTATCCCATCGCAAACTGCCGCAGGATTGCCGCTGATGTCTCTGTAGTTGACGAAGCTGGTTGCCGCGGCTACCACGAAAGTCACCGCATCGGCCCCATCGATGCGAAGCTTATCACCGACGGCTTCGCATCGTCCGCCTTCGGTGCCGGCCTTGAGGACAGCCTGAAACCGTATACCGCTGCCCTCGACCGGCGCAATCAGCCAGTTTTCGGGCATCGGTCCTTTCCAGCGTCCGTCCATGACCAGTTTGCCCGCCGAAGCGGTCACGTTATCAAGGTACGGGCTCTTGAATCCGGCGTCAACGCAGACTCGCCCCGGCTTGTCGGCTGTGATGCGCACCACCATCACTCGATCCGGCTGCGAGATGAACACCTCTCGCGTCAAGACCACATCGCCGGAACGATAAGTTACCCTGGCCACGCCGGTTTCCATGTTCAGCTCGCGACGGTAATCTTCGACGGCATCAATGCCGTCGAAAGACAACAGCAGGTCTCCCAGAGGCTGATAAGCCTGCTGTGCCGCAGGAATGCCGTAAAAATGCTCGTCCGCCATCTTTTCGGCTTCCTGAAACCTGCCGGCAAAAACAAGGTCGCGGATTGGTGCAAAATACTTTCCGGCGTTGGGGTCGTCATAATCATGAGGGCGCCCCGACCAGAATGTCGATTCGTTCATCGCGATGCGCTCTTCGCCGGCGCCGCCGAAAACCATCGCCGCCATCATTCCGTTTCCGATAGGCATGGCATCAAGCCACTCGACCGCCGGCCTGCGATACCACAGCAACATGTCCCCCTGCCCTTCTGACTGTGCCGACGCCGCCTCATCGGAAGGCGTCGATTTGAGGCCGACACTGTTGACCGTAATAACGGTATAGGTGTGTTTTTCTCCGGCCCTGACCGCCCTGTCGATGTAACGCATGGACGGCATCGGCTGAGACGGTGTATCGTGGTACGTCATCGACTGAAACAGGGGGCGCCCGAACTGGCCGAGCGGCTCAGGCGGCACCTGAGCCAACTCCCGACCGTCACGCAGCACGACAAAACACCGAATACCGCTCTCGAAGTCGGCCTCGGCGTTCCATGTTATCTCAATTTCCGTCTCGCCCTTGCGCGTGACCTTGACGTCGTAAGGAGCCGGCGGCGCTGTCGCATCGTCCACCGCTCCGGTCTTGATGTACTGCATCCATGCCTTTGCAACCGCTTCGTTGGGCAGCCAGACGGCTTGATTCGGATCGCCCTTATAGGAAGCCATCGGCACGGCCTGGTCGCCGGGCCGGGACGCAAGCCACGCCTCGCTGAAGTCCACCGGCTTAAGCGACTGGCTCTTACTGCCCTTATCGGGCAACCGCATTTCCAGGCAGGCATCGAAAAACGGGATCGCGAGGTAACGGCTGTCACCGCACTCGTGACCGGTGCGGGGATCAGGCGCAAAACCGATGGGAGCGCCTTTGGCGCGGTATTCCCGGAAGGTCGCCAGCGTCCCGCTCCATGGAACGTGCGGCTTTTCCTTGACTCCGGGATTACACATCGAAGGAATCTTGAATACCGCCGAGGGGACATCAGGCTGTGCAAATTCCGCTCTGCCGCGGAACATGAAAGACGAGCCGGAACGCATCCAGATAACAATGATTCGGTCAGGATGAATCGTACTCATCACATCGGCCCAGATTCCCCCGCCGGAGTGACCCCAGAGGGCCCATGGGACCTTGGCAATCTCCGGATGACCGGACTTGTCGGCGAATTCATCGAGCGCATGGAGAAAGACCTTTTCCGAGCCGTGGCGCGGATCGAACCAAACCTCCGAACCGCCCGGCGACAAATCGACCTTCTCGTTGGTAACATGATAAGACGAACTGAACAAAGCACAGTCCCACTTCTTCGCCAGGGCCTGCCAGTGCAAGTCGTAGGCCGCCGTCGATCCCTCAATCGAAGCCGTCGTTCCCGCCCCATGCTGGTGAACGATGATTCCGCGCAAATGCGAAGCGCCCTTCGGTATCCAAAGCGTATAAGTCACGGGTGTGGGCAATTCGCCGGGTCTGCCGGAACCCGGATAATCGACCTTAAAGTAGTTTCCGCCGCCATGCGCGGTATCGGCGGCTCCGAATATGCAAAGCATCAAGAATGCCCACATGCTAAGTTTCGCTCGTGTGCGGCATCGCCAAGGCGTCGCAGCCGTCAATTGTCTCCACATATCCATATTTCTATCTCCACTGAATCGCAACACAGCTACCCAAGCCCTTCGGGGGGACACGACAATTTTTCGCTAACGGCCGTACCGGCTCTTTGACAAGTCTTCGCACCGAATCGAATTGAACGCAACCTGGGGCGGCGCAGGCTTTGACGCAGCCTTTCTCCGGCATGCTTTTCCGGTCCCCTACCCCCTCCTACTGAATCCCCGCGTCCTTTTCGATCACTTTTTTGCGCTGTGCATCCTTGAAATTCGCGAGTTTTTTCGCCAGGGCCTCATCGCTCAGCGCCAGTATCTGCACCGCCAGGATCGCGGCGTTTTTGGCGCCGGCCTTGCCGATTGCCACCGTGGCCACAGGCACGCCCGGCGGCATCTGCACCGTACTGAGCAGCGAATCGATTCCGCCCAATCCTCCTCCGGAATCGAGCGGCACGCCGATTACAGGCAGTCTCAGCCGACCGGCCAGCGCCCCGGCCAGGTGAGCGGCCATTCCAGCCGCCGCTATGACCACCTTGATCCCGTTTTTCGGCGCGTTATCCGCGAATTGGGCCGCCTCGTCCGGCGTTCGATGCGCCGAGAGTATCCGCACTACCGGCTCGACGCCAAACTCGCCCAACTGCTGGACGCACGCCGTCATGATCGCCATATCGCTGTCCGAACCCATCACAACCGCTACAGGACTTTGTTTTTCAGAAGCCATTTGATTTCTCGCGTCAAAATAAGTATAATTATCAGCAGTTTGCAGTTACGCCGTAATAGTATCGGCTACGCGCCGCAAATGCAAGGAAGTAGGTGGCCAAAATGCAAACAAGAAAACCCGTAGTCGCAGGTCAATTCTATCCGGGCCAGCACGATTCGTGCATTTCGGAGATACATGAATTTCTGGCGGCAATCGCCCCCTACGAATCCCTGCCCGCGACGATAGTCGCCGGCATCGTCCCGCACGCCGGCTGGACGTTCAGCGGAGCACTTGCGGCACAGGTCTTCGCAGCCGTCAAGCAGCAGCATGAGAAAGTAAATACCTTCGTAATCTTCGGCGCCGCCCACGGCTTCTTCGGCGAACTGCCGGCCGTCTGCGGGATGAGCACCTGGCTTAGTCCGCTCGGAGAGACCGTCGTCGATGACGAATTGGCCGAGGCCGTCGTCAAGACCGGCAAGGCCGCCGCCAATCGCGAAGCGCACGCCGGCGAGCACAGCATCGAAGTGCAGATCCCCTTCATACAGAATCTCTTCCCCGGCGCGAAGATACTGCCGATCCTCGTACCGCCGAGGGAATATGCCCTTGCGCTCGGCGAGACAGTCGGTGACATCATCGCCGGCGCCGAAAACAAAAAGATCGTCTGCATCGGCTCGACCGACCTGACGCATTACGGCCCGAGGTACGGATTCACGCCGATGGGCGTCGGCAAGGCGGCCCTGCGGTGGGCCGAAACCGTAAACGACCGAAAGTTCATCGACCTGGCGCTCAAGCTCGACGCCAGAGGCCTGCTCGCCGACGCCGCGGAAAACTGCAACGCATGCGGCGCGGGCGCCGCGGCGGCGACAATCGCGGCGGCAAAGAAACTCGGCGCCAAAGCAGGAACGCTGCTGGCGCATACCAGCAGCAGCAAGGTAATGCTGGAGAAGATGAACACCGCAGGCCAGGAAAGCGTCGGCTACGCAGCAATAGTCTTTTGAAAAGCGAGGGGAAAGTATTTACCACAAAGAACGCATCCCTGAGGGACAGGAAGGACGCAGAGATGGGAAACGAAGGACGAGTGACGAGAGATGAGTAAATAGCCGGCCCGGCGGAGATGTTTTTTGATTTGACCCCCGCCCAGACAGGTGATACCCTCTAAAAAGGCGACACACCAACTGACGAAACTGCGGAATTACACACAAAAAGCTGTTTTAACGGCTAATCTTTACACAATCATAATTGACAACTCACCTCGATTATAGTAGCATATATTATTAGCCGTCCTGCAGCGGGCAGGTGCGTCTTTGAGTTTCTGACATGTATTGTGCTGAATGAATAGGCCGAAGTTCTGCGGCTTGTGACTGGGGGTGGAGGATATGGCTATGGGCGTGGCGAGCACATCGAGAATAGAGCAGATCATCTTAGCGTTTGCAGTGGTCTTAGTGCTGGGCATTTCAGAATACGCTTCAGCGGCTCTCGACGGTTGGTGGAATGGTGATATTGGAAGTCCCAGTGTGAGCGGCAGTGCTTCCGAGAGTGGCGGCGTGTACACGGTGACGGGTGGAGGGGCCGACATATGGGACAGCTCCGACGAGTTTCACTTTGTCTGGAAAGAACTACAAGGTGATGGGACCATGACCGCACGTGTGGTGGATCTTTATCCCGTTCCACCATTTCAGATCAACGGATGGGCGAAAGCGGGAATAATGATTCGCGAGACACTTGATCCAGACTCGAAACATGGAATGGTTCTGATGACGCCGGGGAGGGGAGTTGGGTTTCATTATCGCCCTAACACAGGCGGTTCGAGTGTAGGCACACAAGAACAAGACGTCTTATCCGCCGTGCCGCATTGGATCAGATTGAGACGCAGTGGGGACACGCTCACGGCAGAACAGTCTGCCGACGGGATGAACTGGGACGAGATATACAGTCCGGGTTACCCTTCATCGGTGACTATTACGATGAATACTAATGTTTACGTTGGCTTGGCTGTCACGGCACATACACTAATGGGCCCCGTAGATGATGACTTAGTCGAAGCCACCTTTGACAATGTCGAGTGGTCAGGTATTATTGAGCCAGGAGCATTCGAGGCTACACGACCCGAACCAAGCGACAGTTCACAAAATGTTGACAAGTCGTACAATGGCGGCGAACTTACATGGGAGGCTGGAGCAGAAGCCGCATCACATCGAATATACTACGGGACCAGTCAGACAGCATTGACGGACGCAACGACGATTTCGCCAGAGTATATGGGCGAGCAGACGCTGGACAGTAATTCATTCATGCCTGACACGAATGCTCCCAGTCCACGTTTGCCGGAAACCACGTACTTTTGGCGGATTGATGAAGTGAACGGTGTGGAGATATGGAAGGGTGACGTCTGGACGTTCACAACTGCACCGGCGAAAGCCAACAATCCCGAGCCACCTGATAACTCCTATGTTGTATCTCTGGACTCGAATATAAGCTGGAACGCCGGTTGGGATTCGACAAATGGCCACGATGTGTACTTTGGCACAGATGAGGCTAATGTTTATAACGCCACGACGACCTCTTCGGAATACAAAGGGAATTACTCGCTGACATCATATGATCCCGGCCCGCTCACTTTGTTGACTACTTACTACTGGCGCATCGACGAAATAGGTGATTCCAATTCCGCCAAGGGCAATGTCTGGAGCTTCACTGTCGCTTCGCCTGCGCTGCCGACGGGATGGTCCAACCAGGATATCGGCATCCCTACAGGGGGCAGTGCCGTCGAGGCAGGCGGAACGTTTGAAGTCCAGGCCAGCGGAAGCGATATATGGAACACTGCGGACGGTTTTCATTTCGTGCATAAGCCGTTGTCCGGCGACGGCATGATAACCGCGCGCGTGGTAAGTCACGGACCACTACCTACCTACTTCCTAAACGAATGGAGCAGGGGAGGAGTAATGATTCGGGAGACGCTCAATCCAAGATCTAGACACGTAGCAATGACAATATCAGGCTCCAGGCGCATTCATTTGGGCAGACGTCTTAATACTGGTGACGAATCGATAGGCACGAACTCAGACATAAACACCGTGACTCTTCCATACTGGGTGCGTGTGCAGCGAGATGGCAGCCGTTTCATAGGCTGGCATGCGCCGGATGTCGACGGACGTCCCGGCACCTGGACACGACAAGGCCCGATAGTCACCGTAAATATGGCTACAAATGTCTATATTGGTTTGTGTCTTACGGCCCACACTAATGGCGGTCCTGAGAATGACGATCTGGTTGAAGCTACATTCGACAATGTGGTTTGGGCTGCCGAAGACCCTATTCCGGGTAACTGGAGTGTGATCTCCAATCCTTTTGTGGATCTTGAGTGGGACCCAGGGGCTTACGCAGGTTTTCACGACGTGTATTTCTCCGATAACTTCGAGGATGTAAACAGCGCAACCAGTTCAGATCCAATGGGGTCCGGCAATATCTACAAAGCCCGTCAATCCGGCAATACTTACTCTATCAGTGACCTTGTCCAAGGCAAGACCTATTACTGGCGCATCGACGAAGTCAACGAACCGAGCATCTGGCGAGGTGATATTTGGGCATTCACGGTTGCTCCGGAAATAACTGCAAGTGATCCAAATCTCATCGGATGGTGGAAATTTGATGATACATTCGCGGATTGGTCCGGCCACGACAATCATGGTATCTTACGTGGCAGCCCCCAATGGACAATTGGAGTTGACGGCAGCGCACTCGACTTGGATGGTGAAGACGACATAGTCACGACAAACATAATGCCTGCCGATGTTGGTATGGACGGCAACAAACCGCGATCAGTAACTGTTTGGGTCTATACCCGCAGCTTCAATGAAGCCGGTATATACAACATGGGAGCGAGCCCCGGTCCAGGGGAGGAATTCTGTTTGAGAACCCTATCCCCGGAAGATACGTGGCGAGTCCAGGGCTATGGGCTTGAACACGACCACGATTTCATATATCCATCCCACAATGTATGGGTACATTTCGCTCATGTCTATGACGGCAATGTATCAACGATATATGCAAATGGACGGTATCTCACAGATTACTCTGCAATAATGAACACGGCGAACAAAGAATTCATCATAGGATGGTGGGGATATGCGGACGGATTCTGCTTCGACGGCATCATCGAAGATCTGCGTCTTTTTAACAAGGCGCTTACTCAGGCCGAAGTTGAAGATATTGTCAAAGAGGTTGATGCAGATATTCTCAATATCGCCTGGAATCCATATCCAGCCTTCGGTTCGTCAGTTGATCCGGAGACGAGCATAGCTCTTACGTGGTCTCCAGGTGACGCGTCGGCTCAACACGACGTGTACTTGGGGACCGACCCAAACGCTGTAGCGGATGCCAACACGTCCGATATGACCGGTATATACCAGGGCCGATATGAGCCAAATAGCTGCACATACGAAGGGATAGGGCCAGGCCGGACGTACTACTGGCGAGTCGATGAGGTTAACGATGCCCATCCTTCGGAAGTCTGGAGAGGCGATCTATGGAGTTTCGAGACTACTATTCCAGGCTCCGGCACAATCCTGCGCGAATGGTGGTATGGGATCGGCGGCGTGGCGGTGGCTGATCTGACGGGTGACCCCAATTATCCAGAGAATCCCAGCGGCAGCGAGGAAGTAACCAGCTTTCAAGGGCCGACGAACTGGGCTGACTGGTACGGCAGTCGACTGCATGGCTGGCTGTGTGTGACGCAGACGGGCGAATATAAGTTCTGGATTGCCAGCGACGATAACGGAGAATTGTGGCTGAGCACAGATTCATATTCCGACAACGCGACGCTGATTTCTGATGTTGCCGCATGGACGAATCCTGGCGACTTTGATGATCCGGATGTGACCCCTTCCGCACCAATCCACCTTGAAGCCGGCCACCAATATTACATTGCCGCCTTTATGAAGGATCATGAGGGTGGAGACAATATAGCTGTAGCATGGGAAGGCCCCGACAGTGGCGGCGTCCGGGAGATTATTCCGGGCTACCATCTCAAGCCATACTTACCTGTGTGGGCGGCTAATCCGAGCCCCGTCGATTGTGGCGTTACCGAAGCCCAGACTGTAAATCTTGAATGGGAAGCGGGGGCTTCTGCAGATGTTCACGACGTGTATTTCTCCGACAACTTCGAGGATGTGAACAGTGCAACCAGTTCAGACCCGATGGGGCCTGACAATGTCTACAAGGCCCGTCAGTCCGGCAGCACTTACTCTGTCAGCGGCCTTGTCAAAGGTAAAACCTATTACTGGCGGATAGATGAAATCAGCGGCCCTAACGTCTGGAGAGGCCGTGTCTGGAGCTTCACGATTCACGAGTTCCTTGTTGTGGATGACATGGAGTCTTACGGTGACGCCAATACGCCGGGACTGGCCGGCGGCAGTATATGGTACACGTGGTGGGATGGCGTCGGCTGGGATGACCCTTATCCCGGCTTCCCAGGTAATAACACTGGAGCGGTTGTAGGCGACCGCTCCGGCGGCGTTTCGTTGATACCTGCGGTCCACTCGGGGATTGGGTCGATGGTTTTCAGTTATGAAAACTTTGGAGCGAACTGGCTTGGCAGTTCCGGCCTGGACTACTATTCAGAGGCTGTACGCACATTTGAAGCGCCTCAGGACTGGACTGTCGAGAATGTTAAGGCACTCAATATCTGGTTCAGAGGATATCCCTTGCCATTTACGGAGTCTCCAGCCGGAACCTACACCATGACGGCGGCAGGTGAAGATATCTGGGATGTGCCTTGGAATGGCCCGCCATATCATGATGAGTTCCGTTATGCCTATAAGCGACTTTCGGGTGACGGCAGTATAACAGCCAGAGTACTCAGCGTTACGGAGACAAGTGACTGGGCCAAAGCGGGGGTGATGATTCGCAATACGCTGGACGCGAGCTCTGTTCACGGCATGGCGCTTGTCACACCAGCCATGGGGATGGGTTTCCATCGGCGTCCTATCGAAGGCGGGCTTAGTGAATTCACACAGGAAAGCGATATCCTTGCGCCGCATTGGATCAGGCTTACGCGCACAGGCAACATGATCACCGCGGAGCATTCTGCTGATGGGGCGACCTGGAATAGCATAGACGATCCTGATGATGACCCCTCGTCGGTTGCCATACCAATGAATTCGGATGTGTATATCGGCCTTGCGCTGACAAGCCATAACAGTGCCGCGATGTGCACCGCTGGGTTTTCAGATGTCAGCTTTACCGGAGACGTAACGGGCGACTGGGAAATAAGAAACATAGGCGTGTCGCAGCCGGGCAACTTTCCAGAGCAGATGTACGTGGTGGTCGAAGACAATAGCACTAAGATCGCAACAGTCAGTCATGAAGATCCTAATGCCCCGCTGCTGCAAACATGGCAGATGTGGGAGATCGACCTTAGAAAATTCGGAGATGCCGGGGTAGACCTGGCAAACATCAGGAGTATTTGTATTGGCTTCGGCAACAGAGACAACCATCCAACCCCGGGGATGTTCGGTCAGGTTTACTTCGACGACATTTGCCTTAGTCCGTTCCTGGTCGCCGATCAGAATCTTAAGGAGGCCATAAAAACAGAACTTGGTGTCCTGGTCTTGGACGCAGACAACATGCTTAACCTGAATATACTTGATGCCAATGATCTTGCTGTTACTGACTTGCTGGGACTTGAACACGCCAAGAACATAACGGAATTGCACCTTGAGAATAATCAAATCCAGGACATTTCCTCGCTGTCGGCACTGACAAATCTGAACGTGGTCAACTTACAAGGTAATCAGATCACAGATATCTCATCGCTAGCGGGACTTGGTAATCTGACTTATCTAAATCTCAGAGACAACACATTGAATCCGATTAGCCGCGGCACTTGGCTGCCCCAGATCGAAGCAGGTAATCCAGGAATGATTCTGGAATACGACCCCATAGTATTGTATGTGGATGCCAATGCAACAGGAGGCTGTGACGGTTCAACCTGGGCCGACGCTTTTGCTTATTTGCAGGATGCGTTGGATATGGCTTTGTGCGGTGATGAGATTTGGGTGGCCAAGGGCACATACACGCCCGACTCCAATTCGTCGGCTCCCTTCGGAACCGAGCAGAGGTCGCTTGCTTTTGAACTGCTCGACGGTGTACGAATTTACGGCGGATTTCCGAGCGGAGGCGGCTCATGGTCGAAACGTAATCCAAAGAAGCACAGAACGACACTCAGCGGCAATATAGGCGATCCCAATGAAACCGGCGACAACAGCTTCCACGTGGTGGTTATCGGCGAGGAGGATGCCAACACCGTTATCGACGGTTTTGTAATTTCCGGTGGTGATGCGAACGGTCTTTATCCCGACGACTGTGGCGGCGGCATTCTCAACAGCGGCATTACGCGTATCTCAAATTGCACTATTGAAGATAACACAGCTGAATACGGCGCCGGGTTGCACAATGACAGTAATGGAACCGCGGCAATCGTCAGATGCGCCTTCTCGAAGAATGCCGCAAGCATCAATGGCGGTGCACTGTATAACGCAGGTACTCTGACCGCAGCCAACTGTAAGTTCAGAGGCAACCGGGCCGGGCTCACCGGAGGCGCTATATGCGACTGCGAGGGCCAAACAACCGTCTCAAACTGTCTCTTTGTCGGCAACACGGCAGAGTCGGGAGGTGCAGCAAGTACGCTTGACAGCGCCGGGGTACTCGTTAACTGCACGCTTAGCGCAAATGAGGCTTCGTTCGAAGGTGGCGCTATATACGGCTCTTCGGGAATTCTGAGTGTTGCCAATTGCATTCTCTGGGATAATACGGCGCCGGATGGAAATGAGATAGCAGCCTTTGATTCAATACTGATGGATGTTAACCATTGTGATGTCAAAAGTGGCCAACTGAACATTTACGACCCATGCAACAGCGTGACATGGGGCGCCGCGAATTTGAATGCCGACCCCCACTTTGTACGAGAGCCCAACAACGGCGGGGATGGCTGGGGGGACGACCTCAATGACGATTTTGGCGACCTGCACATTCTCCCGGGTTCACCCTGTATCGATACCGGCGACAATAACGCAATCCTGGCTGACCTTGGGGATGTTGATGGGGATGCTAACACATCCGAGCCGGTTCCATGGGACCTTGACGGCGATACAAGGGTAATTGACGGGGATTACGATGTCGGCAGCAGTACAATAGTGGATATTGGTATCGATGAGATAATCTGGGACGGGGAGGCTGATATCGCAGTAGGCGAATCTGTAACCCTTAATCCCGGGGGCGGTGAGGATGACCCAAACGATGAGACTATTATAGTCTTCGAAAACAAGGAAGGCCCGAATGATGTGGATATAACAGTTGTCGAAATCACAAGTAATCCGGAACCTTCGGTAGGTGTTTTTGAGGCAGTCGGGCGGACCGTCCAGGTTGAGACATCAGCGGAAGATGGTGATTTCTTCTCGACTATCGTTATCCCATTCACAGATGAGGACCTTCATGGAGAAGACCCGTTGCTGGATGTGGATCTTATGTACTACGACGTGAACAGTGAGAGTCTTGATCTGGCAGTGAATGGCAATACGGCCAATGACCCTAACGCGATGCGATATCAGGAAACTACGCCACCTTCACTGGCGACACTGAGCAATCGACTGCTGGGCGATTACGGCGTGTACTGGAATACCGAGGACGGAGAAGGATTTGTCTGGGCGAACGTTGACCACACTACTGATTTCACAATAGCAGTTCACGGCACACCGGACTTTGAGCCCGACGGGGACATAGATTTTGTCGATTACGCATTTCTTGTGCAGCGCTGGTCGTCTTCGGGCTGTAAGCCGAAAAACAAATGGTGCGAAGGTGCCGATTTGAATGGCGATGGAAGCGTCGATATCAGCGATCTCGGAAGACTTGCCAGGACATGGCTATCGAAGCCATAGGTGTTCCAACGCACTTACGGCTATTGATGCGTCACCTTCGAGACCGTATTATCGGCAGGGCGAAAATCAGGATGGTCAGGGTCGCCGGTTCGGGGGCGGCTGTGAAGGCCAGGCGGACCTCTTCGAGCGTGCCGGTGTTGTCGTACCACCAGTCGTATATCTGAATCTTCCACTGGCCCTGGGCGTCTCGGCCGTTGAAGATGCTCAATTGGGCGGGTGCTTTGGGCCTGAACCGGCCCGTGAACGGGGCGTCGGCTGATTCTATCGGCGTATCGGCCTGGTCGTCGAAGATTGTATTGTGATAGTCCTGCCCGTCGAAGTATTCGCCGGTCGGGTCGTACTGGTTCAGGATGATTCTCGTTCCGTCGGGGCCTTCGAGAAATATCTGCAGATCGAAGACGGCGGTGTGCGTCAGGGTAACGGCGACGTCGAGGTCGATAATCTCGAAGCTGTCGCCGACGGGCACTGCCGCGTCGTTCATCCAGGCGTGGCCGGTCTCGGGAGGCGCCGGGATCGGCAGGTCGAAAGATTCTATGTAGAGGTATGTCAGGGCCGCCGATGCGATCGGACAGAAAGTCAGAGTAATCGCGAGCAGCGCAACAATCCGTTGTTTCTGCGTTAGAGTATCCATTCTCGATTCGGCTCCGGCCTTGATTCCCGGGGAGCCCTCGTCCTTGCAGGGCCGATTCTGCCGTCGGCAACGGTAGTATTATAGGACGGTTTTGTCAAGCGCAAAATGGCTTGGCTCATGAAGCGGGGAAGCGCAGCCGGTCGGTGCGGCTGGATTCCGGGCAGAGGCGGTCTCGGAAGTGCTATTTTACTTCGAGTATCGAGTTGTACTCGCCGAAGGGATTAACCTCGGTTCTCTCGTTGTAGGGGTCCTGCTGCCACTGGCCGTCCACGACGAGACGATACCTGTATTTGCCCCGGGGCAGCTTGATTTTCGTCTGCCAGACGCCGCTCGTGCCGACCTTCTGCATTGGGGTCTCGACCGGCTGCCAATTGTTGAAGTCGGATGCGATTTGCACGGATTGCGCCCTTGGATACAGGGTCACGAATACTACCGCGTCGCTCATCTGGTTGACTCCGTAGTAATCGGCGAGTTTTGCGTTCAGGTCGGTCGGTTCGGACTTTGCAGGGGTCAGATCGGGTATTTCACCGTGCCGGGGCTCTTGGTGGATTGGCGGCTGAGAAGGCTGTGCGGCCTGCTGGACGGGGACGGGGGCCTCGGCCTGCTTCGGCGCCGGCTGTGCGTCGGCGGTAACGAATTCCTCCGGCGCCGAACGCTCGTGCGGCGTTGTTTCGACGATATTGATAGGCGGGTTTGCAGCGCGTATCAACTCGTCGGCCGTGGCACTGATGGATTCAAGCTGGTCTGCGAGAGAGTTTACAAACTCGTGCCGCTGCTCTTTTGCGCTCAATCCAATGACTTCTTCGGCGAGGGCCTGAAAATCCTTCTGCCCCTTGCTTGCTGGGTCGTATTCGCTGATCGGCTGGCCGAAACTGGCGGCCTCCTTGATCTTGGTGTTGAAATTGACGATCGTTGTGAACATCTTGTCGGAGAAATGCTCGCGGAGTTCGGCGAGTATCTCCCTGGCCATTTTCGTTCTTATGTCGTACATGCTCGCCAGGACTCTGACCTCGACGTGCTGGCTGCATCTCTTGCAGAGTATGCTCAGGGTTTCGAGCTGCTTGCTGAGTCCGTGCAGGGCGAAGTATCCGGTCTCAACCGGGACGATAACATCGCTTGCTGCGCGAAGGGCGTTGAATGTCAGCAGTCCGACAGCCGGGGGGCAATCGATGAGAACGAAATCATAATCGTTCTTGACCCCTTCAATGGCGTCTTTGAGACATCTTTCCCTGTCGGGGATGCCTGCCATTTGCTGCTCGAATGCGGAAAGGTCTATGCTCGCCGGCGCCAGTTCGAGTTTGTCGCTGATTTGCCAGAGTATTTCCGTCAGCTTGATCGGCTCGTTCCTGCTTCTGCTGATGAGTACATCATAGATGCTCTGCTCTATCTGCTGCTCCGGAACCGCCAGACCAACGGCGCAATGCGACTGGGAATCCATATCTACGAGGAGGACCTTCTGTCCGGCCTCGGCCAGCGCGCTGGCAAGGTTGATTGATACGGTTGTCTTGCCGCAACCCCCTTTTTGGTTTACGATCGCGATGGTTCTCATTGTTTGTCTCCAGCTTACACGAACCGCCTGAAAAGCCCTTTTTGGCCCTTTTGAAACGATTTTCCAGTGTTGTAAACATAGACCAAGACTTTCATATTTTGTCGGCAAAAGAGGGAACGGAACTTTATCTTTTATGGGACGAGCCGATAAAAAAGAGGGATTTTGGTATGCTCTGCGCGGATTTTTCGGTCTATGGCAATCGATACGGGCCGGCCTGTCGAGGGGGACCGGGAGAGGGGGCATGGTCAGGATGTAGTGTCCGTAGTTCGGAGATGGGTTGTATGTTGTGTTCGGCATTCGATACGGTGGGCAAAGGCGAGGTTTTTACGGTTTCGATTACGTGCCGGAGGTGATATATTGTCAGTCAGTAGTCGGGCCGTTTGAATCGACTTCCGGTTAATTTGTGTCAAGGGCGGCTTTCGGGCTTTCGGCATAGCCCTGAAGCAGTCAAGTTTGCTGTTTTTGGAGGTACTGACAATGAATCGCAGGAGTTTTTTGCATTACACGGCGGCAGCCGGTATCGGGGTCGGCCTGATGGGCGGCAGCGGATCGGCTATGAGTCGCAACAGCCGAGCCAAGCTTCGCAAGGCCCTTCAGTTCGGTATGCTGCCGAGGGATTTATCCGATGCCGATAAGTTCGCACTGGCCAGAAAGTGCGGGTATGAAGGCGTCGAGGGCAATCCCATAGGCGACCTCAAGGCCGCAGCGGAGCTGGGCAAGCTCGCCCGTGATGCGGGTACGCCGATTCATTCGATAGTTTACGGGGGCTGGGGAGCGCCTTTTTCAGACCCGGACCCGAAAGTTATCGAGAAGGGGCTGGAAGGTATGAAGACCGCTCTTCGCAGCGCCAAGGCGCAGGGTGCGGCCACTGTGCTGCTGGTGCCGGCGATTGTGAAAGAGGATGTCGGTTACGCCGACGCCTATAAGCGTTCGCAGGAACATATCCGCAAGCTGCTGCCCCTGGCCGAGGAACTGCAGGTCACTATCGCGGTGGAAAACGTCTGGAACAAGTTCCTGCTGAGTCCCCTCGAGTTTGCCCGTTACGTCGATGAATTCAAGAGCCCGTGGCTGCAGGCGTATTTCGATATCGGCAATGTGATAATCTACGGGTATTCGCAGGACTGGATCCGCACGCTGGGCAAACGCATTGTCAAAATTCACCTCAAGGACTTCAAACGCCAGGGTTATCAGTGGAAGAATCTTCTCGACGGCGATGTGAACTGGCCCGAGGTTCGGCGGGCGCTGGACGAGATCGGATACGACGGCTTTGTCACGCCGGAACTGAGCGGCGGCGACGAGGCCTACCTGAAAGATTTGTCAGGGCGGATCGACAAGATTATCGCCATGAAGTAGTCCTCGCCCGGCAGGGGCGCCGGGCGGACCGGCCCGCTATTTCTTGAAAACGGATTTGTCGAGTATCCCGTACCGTGTGAAGCCGGTGTGCATCGTCATGCGTATGGCGAGGACAAGGGTTATGGCTGTGCCGGAGAATATCGCTATCATTATGGCTATCTGATATTTGATAGCTATGACGGGGTCGGCGCCGCCGAGTATTACGCCGGTCATCATCCCGGGCAGCGATACCAGTCCGATCGTTGCCATTGTCGCCACGGTCGGGGCCAGTGCGGCGAGGAATGCGTTTCTAAGAAACGGCCTGACTGCTTCGGTGAGAGTGGCGCCCTGCGAAAGGGCGTGCAGGAAGGGTTTTTCGCCCGCCCTTATCGACTCGTAAAAACTCCTTATGCCGACGATATCCGCCCGGAGGCAGTTGCCGAGTATCATGCCTCCTATCGGGATAGCGTATTGGGCATCGAACAGGCCGGGCCTGTTCAGTATGAGTCCGACGAAAAATAGCAGCGGTATTGCAGTTCCTCCGAGCAGGGCCGAGAACAGGGCCGGGGCGAATCTCCGCAGCGAAAGACCGCAGCCGTGGATTATCGAGGCGTCGGCGACGATTATCATTACGAGCAGCCATGCGATGTTGAGATACGTGTTGTTGTAGTCGAATATGACGTGGAGGTAGATTCCGACGAATGCAAGCTGCGCCGTCATTCGCACCAGGGCTATCGCGGTTTTCCCGAGAACGGGAACGCGATACCAGAGGATGATACCGAGCGGCAATGCCAGAAGTGCATACCCCAGCGCAAGTTTGAAGGTTGTTATCTCGACGATATTCATGCCTTATTCCTCGCCTGGGCGATGGATGGGATTGTCACGCTTCGATCCGCTTCGCCCAGTGCTTCGGCATCGTGCGCGGCGAAGAGGATGGTTGTCTCCGCGCATGAGTTGAGGTATTCGGCGACGGCCTTTTTGCTTTGCCTGTCGAGTGCCGAAGTCGGCTCGTCGAGCAGGATGATCTTTCTGTCCAGCAGGATCGCTGTTATCAGTGCGATTCGCTGTTTTTCTCCGCCCGATATGCTCGTGACGTCTTTGTCGAGCAGTTCCGCTGACAGGCCGAAGCGAGCGGTGAGTTCCGCGGTGCGGGCAAGGTTCTTCCTGAGGTGGGCGTTTGCGCGGTAGCCGAACGGCCTTTCGAGCGCTTGCGCCACCGAGCCCGCTGCGAGGTCCGGCTCCTGGGGGACAAAGGCCATCTTCGTCCTGAGACGCCATACCGATTCCGGCGTAAGTAGTTGGCCCCGGATTCGGATTCTCCCTGCTTCCGGCTCGAGGAATCCGAATATCGATTTGAGCAGGGTCGATTTGCCGGCACCCGAGTCGCCGCTCAAGTGCACCTTCTCGCCCGGCTCGATTCGCAGCGAGAAGTCCTCGAAGATGCTCCGGCCTGCGAATCGTATCGTCAGGCCTTCTACCTCTATTTCACCGGATCGTTTCATTCAACACCTGCCTGCCCGTATGGTAATCAATTGTAGAACAGCCGTAAAGGCTTCGTTCCAACAGCCGGCCTCGGCGACGCATTGACTTCGGGCAATCGAAGGTATATATTAACAGCCGGGAACCGTTCCCGGCTGTGATTGGCATTCAGGAGATACTCGAGTTCCCCGGCAGAATGTCCGGGTATTTATGAAAGGTTGACCATTATGAACGGAACTACTCGTTGGGCTTTGATTGTGTGCCTCTTGACGCTGACCGGCGTATCAGCAGCACAGGCTGGAAACGAAAACACATTCATCGGAAGATGGGCGCTGACTATTCCCGGAGGCGGAGCAGGCTGGCTCGGAGTCGAAGATAAGGGAGGCTACCTCGATGCCGCAATACTCTGGGGAGGCGGAAGCGTTGTCCCAGTCGACAGCGTTTACATCGACCACGACCGGCTCTATGTCACCCGCAACACACGCATCGAACGCAAAGACGCCGCTGGCAAGGTCCTGCGAACACAAACCTTCACCGAAATCATCTCCGCACAAATCGACGGCGACAACATGGAGCTGATGCAGCTTCGCCCCAACCAAAATGGCAGGGGAGCAAGCACAAACACCTTTACAGGCAAACGTATTCCCGCATTGCCTGCCAGGCCCGACCTTTCGAAGGTCAAATACGGCGACCCCGTACAACTATTCAACGGCAGAGATACGCAAGGCTGGCGACTGACAAATCCCGGCCAGACAAGCGGGTGGTCGGTGGAAAACGGCGTGCTCTCGAATCGGCCGGTTCAGCAGGAGGGAAAGCCCCACATTTCCTACGGCAACCTTAGAACCGAAAGCGAGTTCGAAGATTTCAATCTCAAGCTCGAAGTCAATGTCCCTAAAGGAGGCAACAGCGGAATCTACCTGCGGGGCATTTACGAAGTTCAGGTCACCGATTCCTACGGCAGGGGGCTCGATTCCCATCACATGGGCGGAATTTACAGCAGAATTACCCCTTCCGTCAGTGCGGAAAAGCCTGCAGGGCAGTGGCAGGATTACGATATTACCCTCCTCGACCGCCATGTCACCGTCAAACTCAACGGCAAGACCATCATCGACAACCAGCCTTTGCTCGGCTGCACGGGCGGGGCGCTCTGGTCGGACGAGTTCAAGCCCGGCCCAATCTACCTCCAGGGCGACCATACCGGCGTAAGCTACCGGAATATTGTCCTTACTCCGATTATCAATGCCGACTCCATCGTATTCGAGGACGGCTTCGACGGGAAACTCGTGGCCGGCTGGACCTGGCTGCGGGAGGACAGGAAGACCTGGCGGCTTCGAGATAACGCACTGGAAATCTGCGTCGAGCCGGGGGTCGCACACAACGTCAAGAACGCTCTTGTTCGCCCGGCCCCCGACCGGCATAAGGGGAAATACGCCTTCGATGTCACCGTGAGCAACTTGACGGTTCCGACGAATCAATACGAGCAGGCCGGCCTGACATGGTATAACGACGGCAAGGCCGTATTCAAGCTCGTCAAAGAACGCGTGGACGGCCAACTGATTATCATCCCCGGCCGTAAACCTATGACCAGCCAAACGGTTCAGCTTCGACTGGTCGTCAACGGCGGCAGTATCACCGCTCAATATCGTGCGAATGCCGAAGGCGACTTTCAGACGGCCGCCGCCGCTACCCTGCCGGAGGCCGGCAAAGACGAAATCAGCATACAATGTTATAACGGCCCCGCCGACGCCGAGCACTGGATTCGATTCGACGACTTCCGTATCACCAGACTGAAGGAATAGCAGCCTGCCTGATCGAGCATTCTCTGAGGACCTGCGAGCAGAGGCGCCGCTCACAGAAAGATTCACGCGTGCCCGCAGCCTGCCGCGCAAGAGCCGGGTGCGGGAAGAGGGATAAAAGGTTTTCAAATTCATGCTTTGCCGATAGACTGTCCGATGGTATTTATGCAGGGGGGCTTGTGAAGATTTGCAGGAGTTTTGTTATGGGCGAAGACAAAATTGAGCCGGCACAGAGAATCAAGCGGCTGCCGCCGTATTTGTTCGGGCGGCTCAACGCGCTTAAGCTGGCGAAACGGCAGGCCGGCGCCGACATCATCGATCTGGGAATGGGCAATCCCTCCGACCCCGTGCCCCAAATCGTTATAGACAAGCTCTGCGAAGCCGCCCAGGACCCTCGCAACCAGCACTACAGCGCGTCGAAGGGCATCAAAGGCCTGCGAAATGAGATCGCCAAAAAATACGAGCGCAACTGGAATGTGAGTCTCGATCCTGAGACGGAGGTGCTTGCGTGCATCGGGTCAAAGGAAGGGTTCAGCCATCTGTGCCTGGCGATGATGGGCCCCGGTGATACGGCGATAGTCCCGGACCCGGCGTTTCCCATTCACAATTACGCCGTCGCCCTGGCGGGAGGCAATGTTGTCTCTGTGCCTTTGGGCAATGACGAAAAGTTCATCAGCAGCGTCGCCGGGGTCATCGAGAACATGTATCCCAGGCCGAAACTGCTGATTCTCAACTATCCGCATAATCCTACCGCCATGACTGTCGATCCCGGTTTCTTCGAGCCGGTGGTCGAGCTTGCTCATCGTTTCGGAATAGCTGTCATTAACGATTTCGCCTACGGCGAGAACTGTTTCGACGGTTACAAGGCGCCGAGCCTTCTCTCCGTCAAAGGGGCCAAGGAAATCGGCGTGGAGTTCACGACGCTCAGCAAACCCTACAATATGGCGGGATTCCGCGTCGGGTTTGTCGCCGGCAACAAGAATATGATCAATTACCTCGCGACCATAAAGGGTTACTACGACTACGGCATCTTCCAGGCGATTCAGATAGCAGGGATCATCGCAATGCGGAACTGCGACGAACATATCGTTTCTCAGAATGAGATTTACAGGTCTCGACGTGACGTGGTTTGTGATGGTCTTCGCAGGATCGGCTGGGAGGTCGAGAAGCCTCGCGCATCGATGTTTGTCTGGGCACGGGTCCCCGAGGAGCATTCGAAAGGCAAAGGCAGCATAGATTTTGCGATGGACCTTATGGAACATGCCGAGGTTGCCGTCGCGCCGGGCCGTGCTTTCGGCGAGCACGGCGAGCATTTTATGCGTATTGCTTTGGTTGAGAACGAGCAGCGCCTGCGGCAGGCCATCCGCAATATCAGCCGATTTCTACAGGAAAAACCTATCCGCAAGGCCAAGTCCGGGCGGTAGATAGCGCGCCGTTCGCCCCCGATGAACTCCGACGCAGGGCAAAGCCCAAAAAAGATGCCGTCTCTTGGCGTCTAAACGGCCATTTTCTCTCAGCATTCAGGAGCCGGATACCTTGCCTTAATCGCCCGATAACCTGCGATATCAGCCTATTATTAACGATTTCAGCCGGTTGAGGGCGGATTTTTTCGGAGGAAAAAGCAAAAACCCAAAAAAAATCTTGACTTTAATAGGGGGTATCTGGTTAAATGAGGCTGTAAGGGTGTATGAAAAATTTGTTAACTTAGGGCTCTCGTAACATGGAGGAGGTTAGGTTGATGAAACGGTTTGGTTATAAATTCACCGGATCTGGGTGTTTGATTCTTTTCCTTTCTGCTGTTTTATTTTTGTCTGCCGGTCCGGCAATTTGTCGGGCAGCCGAAGTGCCGCTTCTTCTTCAGCAGACTCCCGCTCAAGGGGGTGTTGTAAGTCCTTCCATCGGCGTCCATCGCTATGCTTCCGACGCTGAGGTTACTCTGATTGCGGTTCCGAAGCCCGGTTATAAATTCGTTTACTGGCTCGGCGATGTCCTGGATCCGACGTCTAACAAGACCACTGCTGTTTTGAGCAAGCCGAAGATTATTGTTGCTGTTTTCGAACAGGTTGACAGTGGGCAGTTGATTGTGGGACAGAACACACCCACAGGTGGAGGAGGCGGAGGCGACTTCACAGGTTCCGCAGGGTCTTTCAGTGCCGCAGCCCCCCGCAGCAGCGGCGGATCACCTGGGACTCCGACCTCGAAACCTAAACCGCCGACCGAAGGAGATGACCCGGATCCGCTTCCACCCGATGACCCGCCGAACCCGCCGGATGACCCGCTTGACCCGCCGGACGACCCGTTCGATCCGCCGGATGACCCGCTTGATCCCCCGGACGTGCCCGAGCCTGCCACCGGACTGCTGCTTACACTGGGCGGGCTGGCGCTGTTGAGGAAACGCGGGGCGAAATAGTTTTGCTCAACTCAAACTGCGGCGCCGAGCAATATCTGTCAGGCTGGCATTGACATGTTCCGGCTTCGATGATTGCCGATTATACCAATCGCCGGAAGCGTAAGAACCTTAAGAATTGTCATGTTAAAACGAAAGATACGAATATTAGCATCCCTCATGACCGTCGCTCTCGCTGCTTCCGGCAGCGGCGCATTGAAGCAATGGACTGTCGCCGACGGCGGCAACGGCCATTTCTATGAGGCCGTAGCGGTGCCGAGCGTTATTACATGGCAGCAGGCGAATATTGCCGCCGAGGCGGCCGGGGGTTACCTGGTTACGATAACATCCGAAGCGGAGAATAACTTCGTATTCGATTTGATTGACGAACCTGCATACTGGAACCCAAGCTATAATCTTCGAGGGCCCTGGATCGGCGCCTATCAACCCGAAGGCGCCCCTGAACCGGATGGAGGCTGGGAGTGGGTCAGCGGTGAGAATTTCGATTACGCCAACTGGGATACGGGCCAGCCCAACAATTCCGGCGGCCTCGAAAACCGCATCCATTTCGGAAACCGGCCCGGACGAACCCCGACATGGAATGACGTGCCTCAGGATTTCCCGGAGATCAAATCGTACGTCGTCGAATACGTCCCCGAGCCCGCCACTATCATTCTGCTTGGCGCAGGCGGAGCAGGATTGGTGAGAAGACGACGAGTACGAAAAACGCGATGAAGTTCAGTCGAAGCTGAAACCGCAGGTATCCGAGGTGATCCATTCGGATTTCGTTCGGGGGTATTTTCTGCAGTTCAACGGCCTAATCGAGTAGATGGTGCAGTACGATTTGCCCTGTGCATCGTACCTGAGAAACGGGCAGACATTGGGCAGTTTACAGCATTCTCCGCAACTGACGCATTCGCCGGTGCGTTTCTCGGAGACGGGCAATATCGCGGTGACGGTCCTTTGAGTTCTTGCAAGCCAGGTGTTTTTCGTTTCGACAGCCATAATCGACCAACCATTTGAAGTAATACTTCGGCGGATTGTAGGGGAATTCTCCAAAAACATCAAGTGAAAAACTGCTTGAGGTCTATTATCCCGGCCCTTGCGCTGCCGGCGAGTCACTTCTATGCGCAGTTTGGCCGGAGAGGTCGTCGAGATATCTCAGGTGGGTCGAGTTACGGCGTCTATGGGCAATCCTATCTTATAGAAGAAGCGGGCGAGCGTGCTGCCGTATCTCGTTCTCCAGAATCTCTGGGTGCTGGTGAGACGGTAATCCGTAAATTCAATGGCAAGTCTCCCGGAGGGTTTTGTGAGCCTCAGCCGAACACAGCCGCGAATAGGACCGCGGGTTTTCGGTAAGAGATACATAAAGCAGGTCCATCCGCCCGGTGCATGGCCTGTGGTGCTTTGACGGCATGTTCCATGTTGCTCGAAGTAATCCGTGAAGATGTCTTTCCACTTCTCGAGGTCTTCGGCACAGGTCTCAATTTGAAGCGACCAGCGTCGGCCTTCCCCCCGAAACGGGATCTGCCGGTAAGTAAACGCATCGCCGGGTTCGATGTGCTCTTCGACGGGGAAGGCGCGAAGATCTTTGGGCAGAAGAAGGATCGAGCGAATGGCTTTGCGGTCTTCCAGAATCGTCTCGGGATCGACCTTCATAAGATCGATTATTACGGCGCCCGCCAGAATTATTGCGACCGCCAGGACGGCCGGAATCAGCCTGGCCCTCGTGGTCTTTATCGCAAATCTCATGTCTCAAGCTCGATAACCGTTCAAGTCCCGGCTGTGCCGAAACGCTCTTTACGATAGTGAAATTGCGCCCTCTCCGCAGAAGTTACAGAAATCCCCCCAAATCCTTATACCTCCGCACCGCGCGATATATCGGCCTTAAGATGCGATGTCACGCTTTTGCCAGATTATCCCCCCGGCAGCGGCAGCCACAGCAAGAACGATCAGCAAAATGAGCATCTCCCTGACAGGCCAGAGATGCTGGGCGAAAATCTTCCTGCCGTTGGCATAGTGGAATATCGTCACCGATTTCAGACACGCAATACGGGGCCACCACCCGGCTGTTACCGAAATGAAATAGTTCACAATCAGATACCCCGCAGCGATGCAGACAGCAGCACCCCTGCGCCGAAACGAAGCCGCACACAAAAGCGATATCGCGCCGACCGTCGCGGCCAGCAAGCCGGCGTTCAGGGCTATCTGGAAAAAACGGTACAGGGCCACCGGCTCCCCGAAATCGTATATCGCCGTCGCCGTCACTGTCCCGAGGAACATGACGATTACAAGCCCGAACATCCCGACTGTCGTGATGATGCCCGCACAGACATAGACCTGGGTCTTCGTCGTTGCCCGGCTCAGCATCAACTCCATCCTTCCGCCCTCGACTTCGCCGGCGAGAAGACCCGTCGGAACGCCGACAGCAAAGAGCATATACAACGTCAGCACGAGCGGATGGTTATACCCGATGGCGATCAGGGCCGAGATATTCCCGACCTGAAGGCTCTCGCCGCCAATCGCGGATTTCATAATCGGCGGCAGAAGATCGATGAAGCCGAGCAGAGCTTTGACATTCTCGTTGTCGTGGATGATCCCGCATACCGCAATCTGCATCAGGAATATCATAGCCGCTGTCAAGAACCAGACAGGAAGAATGCGCAGCAGCCAGAATCGAAAGAGCGGAAATGGAAACGCGGGTCTGTCGGAACGAATCATGTCGCGCCTCCTTCCGCCGCTGGGTCCCCGACATAGTACTGGATGAACGCTTCTTCGAGAGATGTCTCCGGCGTCGCTATACGATCAACGCGGGATTGCGCCGCCCATTTGAGGACCGCATCAGGCGATCCTTTGTATGCCAGATGAATTATGCCCGGCTCAACGTTCACCACCCGCACTTCGCCGAGGCTGTCGAGCGGCGGCGCGGGTATCGCAGAGGGGTCCGCGAACCATATCTTGATGTGTCTTTCACCCTGGCGGACTATCTCCGAAATCGCCGCCAGTTCCACCAGTCGCCCTTTTCGCAGGATGGCCGCCCGGCTGCAGACCGCCGAGACTTCAGCCAGATCATGCGACGACAGCAGGACCGTCGCGCCGTCGCGGGCGGCCCGGCGAATCAGGTCGAGAACGGTTTGCCTTACGAGCGGGTCGAGCCCTATCGTCGGCTCATCGAGTATTAGCAGGTCCGGCTGGTGCTGGAACGCATAAACCACGCCGACCTTCTGTCGATTGCCTTTGGATAAATCACCGACCCGGCGGCCAAGGTCGAGTTCGAGACGCTCGGCGAGTGCTTCGCGCCTCTTGCGAGCACCGTCAACGCCTCCAAGCCTTGCCAGCATAGCCAGGGCGCTCTCGGCAGAGCATCGCGGCCAGATGCGAAAATCGCCCGGCAGATACCCGATTTTTTCATGCCGCGTTGCATATCCCGGCATGACATCGCAGCCGAACACCCGACATCGACCGGACGTCGGTTTCAGAAGACCCATTATGCACCGAATCGTAGTTGTCTTGCCCGACCCGTTCGGACCCAGATAACCGAATATCTCGCCGCGCTCAACCGCAAAGCTTACGTCTTCGGCCCCCGTGACCGAGCCGTATCGTTTAGTCAGAGATTCGACCTGTAGTGTCTGCACTACAAACCTTACCTTTCGTCACCGTCTATTCTCAATCGAAACAGGGCTTTTGTCAATCAGCCGCATGCCCGTTCCTGTATGGAAGCTCGCGCGGCTACCGGCGGAAGTGCGACATGAACGAGAAACCCGTACCCATAACGCCTATCAGCAGGAAGACCGCTCCGATGATCAAACCGATCAGGGTCATGACGCCGGTGATTATGAAGTAGGTCTTGAGCTTCGAGAGCGAAGTTCTCATTGCATTCTCGTCGCCGGAGTGATAGGCATCCTGGGCGGCCCCTGCCGATTGAAAAAGCAGCACTCCCATCCATATCGGCAGCCAGGCTATGATAATTCCGACGATTGTCAGCGCCTGCAGCGCCCCGCCTATTATCGACATTACACCGACGAACTTCATCCATGCGCTGCATTCATACAATTCCAGGCTCAAGTGCCTTACCATCATTGCCCTGCCGTCTTGCTGTTCGTACATACCGCCGCCCTTTCATTCTTGTATTCCGAATGTCAAGCTGTCCCAATAACTGTCTGCAAACCCGTGCCGATTCTTACCGCAATCGCAGGCAGGGACGATGTCCCGACCTTGTAGGCCCCTGCCGGGAATGCACCGTCTAAAATATCTAAATCTCCGGACCAGGCCAAGCACAAAGTGAGATTACGCATCTGCTGACGGAGTACATTGGGGACAGGGCAGGTTGAATCTCGCCGGGGCCGGACTCGTATGGTTACGACTTGCGGAAGACCGCGACGACGTTTTCGACCTCGACGACGAACAGGCGGTTATCGCCCTCGAAATCCACCGGAATCGCGCCCTTGGGATTGAAGAGGACCTTGTCGTACTGGCGCAGGGGGATGTCTTCGCAGTTCTCGACCTCGGCGGAGATTGTCACGATTCTGCCGGTAATCGTCGGTATCTCGATATTATCAGGCAGTTGAATACCGCCCTTGGTCTCCTTCTTGTCCTCGTCTTTACGTATGAGCACCCGATTGCCTATCGGCTCGACTATTTCGAGCGACGCCGGTTCAGTTTTGTTCTTTTTTATAGCCATCTTGGGCCTATTCCCACAGGACAGTTTTTTGTCGGTCAACAACGCCCGGCTGCGAGCCGAGATGAATCGATTATACCGGCACAAAAGGATATGTAAAGCTCAAACCGCCCCCGGCCCGGCCGCTATATCAGGAGACGCCCTTGGCGCTCTTCGCAGTCTTCTTGACCTTTTTCGTTTTCTTCTTCACTGCCTTTTTGCCGGTTTTCACGCCCTTGCCGGACTTTTTCCTGCCCAGCATTTCGTCGGCTTCCTCCCACGTTTCAGGAGGCCATTTCCCCGCCGACTGCAGCTCTTTGAGATGATCGCGCTGTTTGATGCTGATTATAGTCCGGCACTTCGGGAACCTGCCGCAACCCATGAAAGGCCCCTTCTTGCTCTGCCGAATCACCAGTTCCCCTTCTTTGCACTTGTAGCATTTTATCCCCGTAGGCTCCGGCGGCGGCTTCGGCGGCAAGGGATTGCCGTCCTTGCCAAGACTGAGAATACCCTTGCAGTTCGGATAATCGCTGCACCCGAGGAACGGCCCGAATCGCCCGCTCTTCTCGACCATGCCTTTTCCGCACACCGGACATTTATACCGGCTCGCTTTCTGTTCGATCATCTTGCCGTCTTTGTCGCAGGGACAGGCAAACTTGCAATCCGGATACGCCGAGCAGCTCAGAAACTTGCCGTTCTTGCCGAACCTATAGACCATCGGCTTGCCGCATTCCGGGCATTCGTATTCGCTCGGGGCGACTTCGGCCTTGGCGTGCTTCATCTCGGCCTTGGCGGTTTCGAGGTTCTCTTTGAACGGGCCGTAGAAACTCTTCAGGACGCCGAGCCAGTCGAGGTGCTGATCTTCGATCTTATCGAGCTGCTCTTCCATGTACCGCGTGAACGCAATGTCCATGATCCTGGGGAAGTATTCGCCGAGCTTATCGGTCACCACCTCGCCAAGGTCGGTCGCAAAGAACTTTTTCTCCTCCTGATCGACGTAGCCCCTGTCCTGTATAGTGCTTATTATCGAGGCATAAGTGCTGGGTCGGCCTATTCCTTCTTTTTCGAGAGCCTTGACGAGCGAACCTTCGGTATATCTCGCAGGCGGCTTTGTGAAATGCTGGTCGGCGTTGATGTCCACCGCGGCGAGCGCCTGGCCTTTCTTTACGGCAGGCAGTTGCTGTGTAGTCGAACTGGTCTGCCAGACCCTCGAATAGCCGTCGAACACGAGGATTCGGCCGGAGGCTTTGTATAGACATTGCCCGACGGAGGTCTCGGCCCCTATCTGAAGATTCGTCACGTTCCACCGGGCAGGTGTCATGGCGGAAGCCAGAAACCTTCGCCATATCAGGTCGTAGAGCCTGAACTGTTCGTCCGTCAGGAACGACTTGATCTCGGCAGGCGCCATATCGACGTCGGTGGGGCGGATTGCCTCGTGCGCCTCCTGAGCGTTCTTGCTCGAAGAATACAGCTTCGGTTTCTCCGGAAGATACTCGGGCCCGAAGTGTGAGCCGATGTAGTTTCGAGATTCCTTGACAGCTTCTGGAGAAATGTGAGTGCTGTCGGTCCTCATGTAGGTGATAAGGCCGAGAGAACCCATCGACCCGACATCTATACCTTCGTACAATTGCTGCGCAACCCGCATCGTCCTCTTCGTTGCGAAGCCAAGACGATTCGCCGCGGCCTGCTGGAGCGTCGAAGTTATGAAGGGCGGCGAAGGCCTCGATGACGATTCTTTTACCTCGATATCGTCGATCTTGAATGCGGCGCCCTTGAGAGCATCGAAGACACGGTGCGCCTGGTCTTTGTTTGAAGCCTCGAATTTCCTGCCGCCAACCTTATACAATTCGGCTTTGAACGAGTTGTGGTCGGCCAGCCACTTGTACTGCTCTGTTAAAGTGGGCGGATTATCGTCTTCGGTCTTCGGCGTTATGAAAGCCCGCCACTGTGCGCGGCAGTCTTCGTTCAGGTCGGTCGTGAAGACGGCGGGTATGAGCCAGTATTCGGCCGGTTCGAAGGCGCGTATCTCCCTTTCCTTTTCGACGATGATTTTGACCGCAACGGACTGAACGCGACCGGCCGACAGACCCCTTGTGACCTTCTTCCAGAGCAGCGGACTGATCTGGTATCCGACTATCCGGTCCAGAATCCGACGCGCCTGCTGCGCCATTACTTTGTCCATATTGAGCTTGCCGGGCTGCGAAAACGCCTGCTTAATCGAGGAACTCGTTATGGCATTGAACACAACGCGAAATGTCCGATCGGCAGGTACGCCGAGCATCTCGGCCAGATGCCATGCAATCGCCTCCCCCTCACGGTCGAGGTCGGTGGCCAGATACAGCTTCTCGCACTTCTTCGCAGAGGCTTTCAGTGCGGTAACAGTCCGCCCTTTGCCGGGCATGATGTCGTATGTCGGCTCGAAATCGTTTTCAATATCGACGTTGAGGCCCTTTGCCGGAAGATCCCGGACATGGCCCATCGAGGCCTTGACCTCAAAGGCCGGGCCAAGGTATCTGTTTATAGTCTTGGCCTTGGCCGGTGATTCGACAATTACCAAAGACTTACCATTTGAAGACCGTGATTTCGCCATAAAAAACGCTTGCCTGTAAAAATTGGCCCCGACTGCCGCCGGGGACTGGTGCTTCTGATCACGCGCTTTAGCTGTTATCGGCCATCTGGCCGATAAGATTTAGAATTGGACAAATACAAATCAGACGAAGGAATGTCAAGAGAAAACGAATTCGCGCCGTAATCAGTGCTTAAAGCCCCAGAAGCTGGATCGCCAGCCCGCAACAGCATATCGTCGCGCCGGCGATAGCATGCGTGAACCGTTCAAGTTTGGCTAAAGGAAGGAAATTAACCCCGGCTCTCGAAAGAAGAACTATCCCCAGCATCGTGCCGATTGTCGCCGTTGCAAATACGGCGGTAACCAGCAATACGCCCGGAAAACTTTTTTCCGCAGCCGGATACATCAATATCGGAATTAAAACCTCGCAGGGCCCGAAAACAAAAACAATAAACAGCGCCCACGGCGTAATGCTGGCGCCGGCCTTGCCGTCGTGAACGTGGGCGTGGTCGCCGAGATGGCTGTGCGTGTGAGCGTGCTCTTCGGAATGTACGTGGAAGTGGCTGTGCGAGTGAGATTGCTTCCGATATGCCCGGCGAAGCCCCCACACCATATACGCAAGCCCGAACCCGATCATCAGCCAGGCCGCAATGTTTCCTCGAAACGATTCTATGATCTCGAGCCTCCTGACGACCAGGCCCAGAGAAACGCCGACCAGCCCCAGCACTACGGAACTGGCTATGTGCCCGATACCGCAAAGAAACGTGATCACCGCCGTCTTTGCGCTCGACCATTTCCTCGCCCAGGAGATCATGATGAAGGGCAGGTAATGATCGGGGCCCAATACGGTGTGCAAGAACCCCAGCCACGCCGCCGTGATCACAAGAGCCCCAAGTTCTCTGTCCATATGCTTCCTTCCTGAAAAAGGCTTAAATAACAAGCCGGCGCATAAGATTAGCCGATTTGTATTATCCTGTCAAGACAATACTCCCACGCAACATATCTGATATCTGCTTTAATACCCCCTGCAGCGCCCGATTCTTCCGCCCTGGGACGCCTGGCCTGTGTCGGGCCGAAAGGTATTTGGACCCGCAGCCTCACGCCTATGGGATTGCCGCGCAAATATATCGCTTTCCCTGTTGTTTTCAGCGGCATGAGGTGCTAAATTCGATGAAAATTCTTGAAATTAAAACCGGGCCACGCTATCGTAGAACGCGAATTGTACAAGAACGGCGTTTATGGAATCACACGGGAAATATCGCAAGAGACGACGCAGCAACCACAAAACCGCTTCAATCGCGGTTGTTCTGGCATATTTGTCCATAGCCACAACTGTTGACTTGTTTCACGACGAATGTTGCCAGTTCGCAAGGCCTCGTGAACAGGCCTCGAGCGCGATCTTCGATAACCACCCATGTCCGGCCTGCATGTTCAAGGCCGGCTCAAACACAACGCAGCCCACATGTCAGGTCACGCCGATCCAACTCCAGGCTGACGTCATCTTTAAGCCTATATTCTTATCGGTATTCACATCTCGCGTTCAATGGATGCACTCCATTGTGCTGCGGGCCCCCCCATCGATAACCATTTCCTAACGTATCGGCAGGCTCCCCAAACTCCGGGGAGAGGCAACCTTCGCCGCCCAAAGCCCGGCATTGGGGCCGATTGGGATGCCGCCGATGCGAAGGTCAAACACAAAAAGATCAACAGTGTACTATTGCGCAAGAAAGGCAGGTGCATGCGTGTTTACCAAAAATACCATATTCTTATGTTTCTTAATTTTAATGACGGCTATTCCCGCCGTCTGCCTCGCCGGCGATCCGAACAACGCAGCCGGCGACAACAAGCTCACCGAACTTACATCCCTTGTACTGCAACTCCAGCAGCAAATGCTCGATATGCAGCAGATGCACAAGCAGGAGATCGACTCGCTCAAGGCCGAAATCGCAGAGCTTCGCAAGACTCAGCCCACCCCGGAACAACAGGCCCAGGATGAAGCCGACTCACTGCGGGCATTTGCCGAGAGCCTGGTGGAAGAGGAGGCCGAACCCGCAAAGAAGCCGGAAGAAACCGTATTCAAATCCGGCCAGTTGAGCCTGCAGAAACTCAACCCCGAAATCAGCGTCTCCGGCGATTTTCTCGCCCACTACGGGCGGAGGGATGATACGAGAAGACGCGGTGACATCTTCATGCGGGGCCTCGAATTGAGTTTCCAGTCGTATCTTGACCCGTTCTCAAGAATGAAAGCCACCGCTCATATGCACGAGGACGGCGAGGTGCATCTGGAGGAGGCGTATTTTACGCGTTTTTCTTTTCTTAAGAACGCCAACCTGGATATAGGCAAGTTCCGCCAGCAATTCGGCGTTGTCAATCGCTGGCACGAAGACGCCCTGGACCAGGTGCAGTACCCGCTTGCCCTGCGCAGTATCCTCGGCGACGAAGGAATTGCCCAAACGGGTTTCTCTCTGGACTGGGCGCTGCCGATGTGGGGAAATACCTGCCAGGCCTTGACCCTGCAGGTAACCGGAACCAACAACGAGCATCTCTTTCCCGGTGATACGAGAGGAAATCCCAATTTCCTTTTCCACTACAAAAACTATCGCGACCTATCGAGAGACAGCTATCTCGAATTCGGCCTGTCCGGACTGCTTGGCTGGAATGACGAGTGGCCGGTTCTGCGAGGAGCGCTGCCCCTGCAGACCGACCATCAGACCATGGGGACCCAAGTCTTCGGTGCAGATGTCTCATACCTCTGGGAACCCGCCGACCAGGCCCTGTATCGGAATTTCGAATGGCGAAGCGAAGTCTATGTCCTTGATCGCGACATCCTGGCGCCCGACAACTCCGGCCCGGACAACCTTAAAGCCTGGGGCGCATACAGTTACATCCAGTCAAAAATGGCCAGGGACCTCGATGTGGGAGTACGGCTGGACTACTACAAGCCGGACAGCAAGAGCTATGCGAACGTCACCGGCGCCTCCCTCGCCCCGCTGGCCTACACGTCCGGCAACCCCCACCGATGGCAAATATGTCCGTATCTCACCTGGTGGCAGAGTGAATTCGTAAAGTACCGCTGGGAATACGACTATGCCTGGGGCCGCGGCATGGAGAACCCCGAACACATCTTATGGTTCCAGGCCATCTTCGCAGCCGGCCCGCATAAACACGAACGATACTGATAACAATGGAGGTATATACCATGACAAGCAAACCAAAACGATTATTGCTCGCCCTTGCCCTGATTCTTGCCGTAATATTCTGCTCTAACACACGGGCCGTCCGTCAGCGGGAACGAACGCGCCTTCAAGGGGCGGACGGCTCAGACAAGCCGCTTCGCGTCGTCACGACCATGCCCGACTATGCAGCCCTGGCCAGGATCATCGGCGGCGACTATATTACCGTCGAGGCAATCGTGCACCCCGTCCAGGACCCGCATCACATAAGGCCGAAGCCATCCTTTGTGAATATGGTTATGCAGGCCGATATGGTCATCTCAACCGGCCTGGACCTGGAAATGTGGCTGCCTACGGTCGTCAATAAGTCCGGCAACAGACGCGTCCGAAGCGGCGAGATCGGCTACGTGGCCGTCGCACAGGGTATGAAACTGCTGGAAAAGCCCGAGGTGCTCTCGCAAAGCGAGGGAGACGTGCATATATACGGCAACCCTCACATTATGTGCAGCCCGATCAACGCCAGACACGTCGCCGGCAATATCGCCGTCGGCCTGATTAAGAATATCCCCCAGCACAAGGAGTTCTTCCAGAAGAACCTCGAGAAACTGCAGGACGAACTGGACAGGCACCTGTTCGGCGACGAACTTGTCAAACTGCTCGGAGGCAAAACGCTCTGTCAGTTGACCGAGGAACACAAGCTGATGGACCTGCTCAAAACAAAGGAGTTCCAGGGCAAACCCCTCATCGACAAGCTCGGAGGCTGGATGAAAACCATGCTCCCCTTGCGAGGGCAGTCGGTCGTGGTCTATCACAAAAACTGGTCTTATCTGCTGGACTTGTTCGGAATGAAAGAGGCCGCCACCATCGAATCGAAACCCGGAATACCGCCTTCGCCCAAGCATGTCACCGGCCTGATAGAAATGATGCGCGACAAGAACATCAAAATTATCTTCGCTGCTAATTACTTCGACAGGCAGAAAATCAAAACCATCGCCGACAGAACCGGCGCACAAGCCATCATCGCTCCGCTTTTCGTCGGCGGCGCAGAGGGCATCGATGATTACTTCAAACTCGTTGATTGCTGGGTGAACAGTTTGACCGAAGCCGCCGCTAAGTAAAGAGCTATGCCGACAATAGTCGGCGGGTATGTTGACTTTTTTTAGGAGTTGGTCCGATGCCGGAAGTTGTACGATTGTTCTCGCTGCAGATCGCGCTGATTGCCGTGGTGCTGGTTCTGCACACTTATATCGGGCTGCACATAATCAGGCGCACTCTGATATTTTCCGACCTCGTCCTGGACCAGTTGGCGGCGTTCGGCGCCCTGGTGGGAGTGGCCGTCGGAATAAGCTATGCTTCGCCGGCCTCCTATATCCTGGCGTTCGCGGCCGTCCTGCTCGGCGCCTTCCTGCTGGCCGTGTTGAACCCTAAAGGTTACGGCATTCCCCGCGAAGCGGTAATCGGGATCCTTTATGCGATGGCCCTGGTCGTCTCGCTGTTACTGACAGACAAGATTGAGAACGGCCAGGCACTCGTCGAAAAAACACTTTCCGGTTATCTGCTCTGGGTCAGCGCCCCGCTTGTCGCCGTCACCGCAGGGGTGTACATCCTTTTGATAATCTTTCACTATTGTTCGAGGGATAAATTCATCGCCCTCGCCGAGAGCCCCGAGTTGCTGAAAAACGAGAGGCTCTGGGACTTCCTGCTGTTCACGACACAGGGAATCGTAACGGTATTGATTGTCCCTATAGCCGGCGTATTGCTGGCCTATGCCTTCCTGATGATTCCCGCCGCCATCGCCACTTTATTTACGAAAAAATGGATACCGGCCGTCGTGCTCGGCTGGACGGTCGGATTCACGGCCTGTCTGGCCGGTCTGATTTCGTCATATCACTTCAGCCTGCCTTACGGCCCGACTCTCGTATTGTTCATGGGGGCCGCATTCGCAGGCGCACTGGTGCTGCGCTACGTGTTAGGCCGTCGAAGCCGAATTACAAAGAAAGGACTTCAGCCATGCCGCAGTTAATACAAATTCTCGGCCTGCCGTTCCTAGCATGTATAATAATGGGCGCTATGCTGAGCTACCTGGGAATCCATGTGCTTAAAAGGGAGGTCATCTTCGTCGATATTGCCGTAGCCCAGATTGCCGCTGTCGGCTCCATCGCCGCGCATCTGGCCTTCGACGTGGAGGAGGAAACGCTGGTTGCCTACGCATTCTCGTTAGGCTGTGTTGTCCTTATGGCGGCGTTTTATGCCGTCGTCCGGGCGAAAATCGTCCAAATATCCATCGAGGCCGTCATCGGCATATCATACGCCATTACCGCCGCAGCCGGGCTGTTCCTAATCGGCATCGCTCCCGGGCACGCCCACGCCCATGAAATGCTTGCAGGCAACCTTCTCTGGGTGACCTGGAAACAAATCGTGGTAAGCATTGCAGTGTTCCTCGGCGTCGGCGTCGGCCTCGCTGTTTTCGCCGGGCCCTTAGCCGCCATTTCGGAAAGCTACCGAGACACGCGAGAACACAACCTCAAAACGATGGCCTGGGATTTCCTGTTCTATTCGCTGCTCGGTGTGGTAATCACCCTGGCCGTACGCATCACCGGTGTCGTCGTGGTCTTCGCACTGCTCATCATACCGGCGACAACGTCGGCGATATTCTCATCGCGGCTCGGCCTGCGTATGATAATAGCGCTGGCCGCGGTAACAGCCGCTACTGTCCTCGGCCTGCTGTTTTCGTACCAGTTTGACTTCTCAGTCGGACCGGCCGTTGCGATGGCGCTGGGATGCCTGCTTACAGTTGCCGCCATGCTGGGCAAATTTACGAAGCTGTCACGGACTACCTGACTCAAGCTTACCAACAGCCGGCTTGAGAATGCAAAAATCAAACGAAAGGAAGTAAGTCTGCCGCAGCAGTGATCTCGGCCGGGGTCGGATTCAGCGCACCCGCTCCATTCCAAACAAATCCGCTTCTTTCATTTCGATGCACTGCCGTGAGAGTTTTTCAAGTTCGTCGCTTTTCGGTTTCTTGATTCGTTCGAGGTATTCTGCCCTGGGCTCGAAGACGAGAATCGAACCTGTCTGGTCTTTGCGGCGAACAGCTACAACGATCTGGTTCATGGAGAATACCTCTGCCAGCCGGACATCCAGCCTGCCCAGACAGTTGCCGGTGCCCATGACCAGGCCGTCGGCCAGGCACGTATAAGGAGTCTGCATCGGAACATAGCAGACGAATTCAAGTTCATGCCTGCCCCACTTGCTGTCGAACTCGTGCAGTGCCGCCTGCCCGATGCGCCAGCCTAAAACGTTCCAAGGACCGACGTGACCGTGCATCCGCTCGATGGCTGCCCACCAATCCTCAGGCGCCTCGCCCCGATTCCACGCCTCCGTATCGTGGTCATGATCGTGATCGTCATCCTCCGTCACTGTACCGACCGCATTGCCGACCGACTTATCTGCATACAAAAACAAAACGCCGCATAATACCGCTACGCCAAAGACCACGGCTACCAAACCTGTTTTTTTCATAAAGCCACCTTTAATGAAGATACATTCTCTCATTGCACCGGCATGCCGCGACAGGGCATCCGTTTAATCCTGTTCGAAAGACCCTATCTCCCTGCCGTTTTTCAAACGCATCCTGACGATGATGCCCCGACATGTCTTCTTGTCGTACCAGGTCTCTCTCGGCACCGGGTAATTCGATTCCCTCATACTGTCGATGTCGAATTCCGGGCCTTCGCTGTAAAGCACCCAACTGACCGGCGATTGCCCCTGATTGGTATAGTTCTTGCCGTCTTCGGCCTCGCTGTCCGGAAAGCCGTCGGGAACCCATAAGTAGGCGCCTTCGTCAATGACCGTTGTCCTGTTGTAAATAAGTGTGCCTACCGAGCGGTACTTGTACGTGTAACCCCTGTTGAAACGGTCTTCCAGGCCGGAAGCCATGAAAGTCTCGGGACTTGGCTTCGGAAGGTAGCCGCTTTCAACTAACTCCGTAGGAAGCTGATAGAAATGCCCCCCCAACATGCAGTCAACCCGCGTAGGAGGGTACTTGTCGGCGTTGTCCATCGAATAAGCGCCCAGCGCCAGCGCTATCTGACGCAGCTCGGCATTGACTGCGAAGACTTTCGCTTTCAGCCTGGCCCTGCCCATAACAGGCAGCAGAATACCCATCAAGGAAGCGATAATCGCAATGACGACCAGCAATTCCACCAGTGAAAAACCTTCTTTTGCAGTACGACACTTCATAGACTGATTCCTTGTCTCGACGACCTACTTGAGCCAGTCCTCGGCCAGGCGGGCGAGGTCGAAAAAGTCCACCCTGCCGTCCAGGTCGCTGTCGCCCGGAACGTCCGCCATCCGGTGCTCGCGGCACGCCAGAACAGATCCGTTGCCGTCGTAGTCCATAACATACATGCGATAGCCGCCCTTCAGATCAGTGCTCTCCTGGTCTATGATGCCGATTACGTCGAAAGGCTCGACAAGATTGTTGGAGCCGGCGTAAATCCCGCAGCCGCGCCCTAACTTGACGGTCAGCGTCCTGAGCCCGTCGGTAATAACCAGCTCGCCGTCAGGCCCCCAGCCAGTTGCGTCCTCGAAGTAAACGCCCTCGATCTTTGCCAGCCGAGATTGATAATACTCGCCTCCGCTCGCTCGGCTCGCATCGAAAATAAAGTTATCTTCGCCGTCCTTCAACTCGTCGAGACTTGCCGCCTCCGGCCTCGGCAGGCCAACGCCTCGCTCGATCAGCTCAATCGTGAAATCATGGTCGGGAGCCTTATTGTGCTGCTCGTTAATGTTATTCTTGCCCTTGTAAGACAGGAAATATCCCGTCACCCGGATCCTGTCCCCGGGACTGAAACGCGCCGAGTTCAGCCGATTCAGCTCCGCTATGAATTCCTCGTTCGAGTAGCCCGGCGGGAACCAGGGAAGATTGTTATAAAGCTGACCCATCCACACCGCCGTGCCGGCCCGATCGTAGCCTTCGCCCTGAAAGTATATCTGCCATTGCCCGCTCATGTCATACATGGTCGTGACGGTATCGTCCGCCGTCGGGTCAAGCATCTCCCCGGCATTGTTCAGCAATATCCCTTCCAGAATTACCTTCTCGCTGTCACTTGAAGTGTAAGTCTGCTCGCCGTCTTCATTCACAGCCTGAAACTCAGAATGCGTAACAGCCGCAACCGTAGGATCGCCCTTCGCCAATCCGGAAAACACCGCCGGAATCAGCAAGCCCATTACCAATACCATATTTTTCATCTCACACATCCTCGAAAAAAGTTGACATTGCATCTTGCGCATACAAAACATAATTTCGTGTTACCCCGCATAAGAATAGAGAATTCGTGTTATCGCGCCAAGAATAAATTTGACAAAAAAGCCGTTTTTTTTTCTAATGCCGTTTCTGACGAATTTTTTGATGAGGAAGACATATGTCATCGATTGATAAAGCTGTCGTTGTAAAGCTGAACGACGCGCCGGAATATCAGCGCATTATCGCAGGGCCGCCCGAAACCGGCGGCATGAAGGCCGGAAGGGTGTATCTCGAGCCCGGCAAGGCCTGCGGAGAGCACAGCACGCACGAGAAAGAGGAGATCCTCGTCTTTCTAACCGGGACCGGCCAACTGCTGATAGGGCAAGAACCCGAGGTGTTAGAGGTGGGAAAGGGCATGGTGGCCTTCATACGCCCCGATACCATCCACGACGTAAGGAATACCGGCTCCGAGCCGCTGACTTACGTATTCTGCGTATCCCCGGCGGCTGAGTGAGCCGGCTTGCGGGCGTCAAATGTTCGAAAAGGCCTGCCCGGCCGACCGGGCATAGCCCTGAAATCGCCTCTGCCGGCCACCCATAGATACCGTGGAAATCGGCGAGGAAAGGCCGAAAATAGCGAAAAAAGCCGGGAAACCGCCAAGGATGTGAAAAAAAGTCGCAAATCTTGAAAAAAATGCTTGCATTAACCGGCGATGGCTCGTACAATGAAGGTGTATTATATGTTCTTTTCTTCTAATTTTATCTTGGTTCTGTGAGATAGCGATTAGATTATAAGTTTGCAGTTTATTCTTTAGTTATAACGTTGTCTCACAAGGGCTGGAATTGTCAAAGGTTCCAGCCCTTTTTTTGCGCCCCAACAAGCCTCTTCCTGCCCGCTCCTGCGCCTGAAACGTCGCCCGGTCATCTCGGCCCGCAAAGCAGGCGCCTGCAGGGCGGCCCGCAAAAATCGCCGCCGGTCACGCCGGCCCCGCTTTACCCGAAAAAGAACCGAATTATGGGAACACTAAAGTCACTCCGCGCATATTATATAGTGGAAGACCATGGAGGCGGCGGCAAACAGCAAAGGAGGTAATGCTATGTGTAAGCAAAAAGCCTTCACGCTCGTAGAGCTTCTGGTGGTGATGGCGATAATAGCTCTGCTCATGTCCATACTCGCCCCGGCCCTTCACCGGGCAAGAGAGCAGGGCAAGAGAATCGTCTGCATGAACAACCTCAAGCAGTTGACGTTCGCCTGGATTCTATACTCCGACGATTGGAACGACAGAATCATTAACGGCGACGCAGGACACGACCACGGCGGCGAAACAGCATGGGTCCAGAAGGCCTGGCATGACGACTACGCCTCAGGCGCATTGCTGTCGGAAGCCGCACAGTCGGCGGCAATCCGGGCGGGATCCATGTGGGACTACGCCAAAAACCTCGATCTTTACCGCTGCCCGACAGGATACCGCGGAGAACTGCTGACCTACACCGTCATGGACTCGATGAACGCCTATCCCCAGCCCGGCGACACGCACGGAAGAGGCCCCGTGCAAGGCCTTATCAATAAAACGCGCTCGTCGATCAAAAGAGCGCCTTACAGAATCGTATTCATCGACGAAGGCTATGTCACGCCGGACAGCTTCGCCGTTCACAACGGAACGACTGTCTCCGAAAGCGGGCAATGGTGGGATGATCCGACCGTCAGGCACGGCGACGGAACATGCATCGGAATGGCCGACGGCAGAGCCGAGTACAAAAAGTGGGCAGGCTCGAAAACGGTAAAGGCAGGACACGAAGCCGAAAAACATCACGCAGGCGGCATCACGCCTGAGAGCGAAGCAGACTGGGAAGATCTGCTCTACGTCCAGAAATCCTGCTGGTGGAAGCTCAACTACACCCCGCCTTATAATCCGCCATTCTAAGACAGCGGCAAATTCGCTCTATCCTCGGAGAATCTCCGTCGTGGCGTCGTTGGAGATGGAGATCGACGGCAAAGCCGAAAGCGGCTGACAAGCCTAACGCTTGGCGCTAATCAGTGCAGCCAGGAGGATGTGCCGGAGCCGATCGGAGCTGAGCTTGTTCAGGTATTCGTCGGTGAAATCCAGTTTAAACCGGCCCTTGAAGTTCCTGATGCGGCGCTTCAATTCATTCCTGCCTAAGGAAGTCAATGAACTGGCGGTTTGTTCGAAATATCGTCTGGATGCCATCTTTCGTACTCAACAGAAATCGGTTGCCTGCAAGCCCGACTTGCTCTTCCGATATCGCCCGTTCGAAGGCCTCGATTTCGCGGAAAACACTCCGAGCCGGGCAAACCCTTAAAAATGGCTTATTATTGGCCGAAAAACTTTTTGTCATCGAAGCGAGGGTCTGATAACTTTTCGCTATGAAAACAGAAACCCTCGATTATCATCTGCCGCCGGAACTGATAGCCCAGCACCCGAAGGCCCGGCGTTCGGATTCCAGAATGCTCGTCTTGAACCGAAAAACCGGCGATATTATCGACAGGCAATTTCACCAACTCGGTGACTTCCTGTCACCGCAGGACTGCCTCATATTGAATAATACGAAAGTGGTGCCCGCCCGGTTCTTCGCCCGCCGGGCCACGGGCGCCAAAATCGAAGGCCTCTTTCTCGACCAGACCGCTCCGGTCGCCTGGAGCGTAATGCTCAAGGGCACGAGGAAATTGAAGCAGGGCGAGACGCTCGACCTGAAAGACAAAGACAAGAACGATTGCTGCAAGGCGGTCCTGCTCGAAAAACTCGGACAGGGCAAGTGCCTGCTGAAAATCGAAGGCGAGCCTGATGCGTTGAGCCTTCTCCAACGAATAGGCTTTCCGCCCCTGCCCCCCTATATCAAACGGGACGACGACGCGGCCCTTGCCGAAGAGGACAGGCAGCGTTACCAGACGGTCTATGCCGCCATCGACGGCGCCGTCGCCGCCCCCACCGCCGGGCTGCACTTTACCGACACCCTTATCCGAAAGCTGAAGCACAAAGGCATTGATTTCGCACATTTGACGCTGCACGTCGGCGCCGGGACCTTCAAGCCCGTCACTGCAGAGAACCTTGAAGACCACGAAATCCACGCCGAGAGATTCAGCCTCGACGCCCAGAACGCCGACCGGATAAACGACGCTCGAAACGCCGGCAAACGCATAATCGCCGTCGGAACAACCTCCGTCCGCACGCTCGAATCATTGCCCGGCCCGCCCGTTTCCCCGGCCGACGGAACAACCCGCCTTTTCATTACCCCGGGCTACCGATTCAAGTATATCGACGCGATGATAACCAACTTCCACCTGCCCAGATCGACCCTGCTGGCGCTCGTCGCCGCCTTCGCAGGTCTCGACAAAACCCTCGCCGCATACCGCCACGCCATCGCTGAAAAATACCGCTTCTACTCCTACGGCGATGCAATGCTAATAATCTAAGAGCTTCTAATGCTCTAAACCCAGCGCGCAAAAAGCGGGCCCTCCACTTTCAAACGAAGGGCCCACCTTTACATCAAAACCAAAACCTGATTCGGTTCTTAAGGCCGAGTCTATTTGTACATCTCATCGAACGCCTTTTGCGCGCTAACGACAGCGGCTCTCATCATGTCCTCGGCCTTGGCAGTCTCGCGATTCGCTAACAAGTCCATCAAGGCCTTGGTATCAAGCTCCCTCGCCGCCTTCTCGCAGGCCTCCCAACTCAAGACGCTGCGGACCACCCGATCGATACCCTGCTCTGCGTTGTCGTAGGCTCGCGTCTGCATGTCGTGGCCTTTCCATCGGCTGTAGCCTGCCTGCTGAATGAGCCCTGCGATTGCGACGTTCATTCCGTTGATTCTCGCGCCGTGATCGATGTCGTACTTGCCAGGCCCGCCGAGGATAATCCCGTCGTTGTACCCCTGGCTGTTGAGGTGCATGTGCACCATCATATCGTTGTCCAGCTCTTCGACGCTGTCGTAAACATGGTCCAGGCCGATCATCTCCGAATGCCCGAACTCCTTGTTGACGCCCTTCTTCGCCCGCGACACCCCGAACTCCTCCTCGATACGACGCCAGAAAACAATAGCGCTGGCGACCGTCGGAATCAGCATAGCCGGGTGCCCCTCGTTGGGCTTGGGCTCGAAGCAGACATACATATCACCGCCCTTTTTCGCCTCGTACTTGCACAGCCCCGCTATGCTCTCCTTGAGGTTCTGGTACATCTGTTTGAGCCCGACCGTCGCTATGTCGTAGCCGAACGAGCCGTTCCAGATAATCAGCGACGGCGCCACATCCGGATGCCATGTCTTCTTCATCGTCCCGTACGCCAGGTCCACCGTCCGCGTGCCGAGTTCTTCTGCTGCCTTGCGCTCCTTCGGGTCCAGCGAGGCTATGCCGCCGTAGCCGAAGTGGCTATGCGCGCCTGGAGTGAGCATCGCAAGGTACAAACCCGTATCCACCATCGCATCGGCCACCGCCGCCGCGCTGTCGTCGTCCACCTCGGCGTCGTAGTGCACCTCGATACCCAAGACGACATTCTTCGGCATCCGCGGGGCGACCTTCTCCGCCACTAACTTCACCATCTCCGGCGTGCCGAAAGACCCGCCCCACTCAGGCCGCATATCGCCGGGCACAAAACCGCCCTTGCCGGGGTTAAAAGTCCATCTGCAAATCCCATGTAATGATTTCTCAGCCATTTTTCATGCTCCTTGCCGTATTCGTTGTTATTGATAATCCGGTTTGAAAAACACCGCTCACGGGCCAAATTTCCCATATTTCGGCGAAACCCATACACCGCCAGCACGCAGATTATAGCAGACTCACGCCGCCACGCAAGCACTCAATTCTCCCATCATTTTCCCCCTTCCCGACCACGTGCCGCCGCACTTTTCTCTCTGACGATCTGTCATCTTGGCGCAACAGGCTTCGCCTTCCAATCGGGCAGGATATGTTCCATATCCGCCTTCCACACCATGCACAATGCCTCGGCCGAACGTTTGAAACCGCGACTCGAAAGCCCCCCGTCCGTCGAATACAAATAATCGCCCGACGAACTGCCGTACTCATAAAGAGGCACGATGCGCGGATTCTTTTCCTCCCCATCGCCCGCTGCGAAGAACAGCGCCTCGCTCGAATCCACCGGCGCCTCCCTCGTCAAACGCCCGTCGCTCCCGCGGTATATGCCGGCCATCTTCTCCCCCGCCCGCCCCGGCTCGACCGCGTAAAAGGCTATCGAATCGACCCGGCCCCATTTATCCGCATCGTCAACGGCCCCGCCCATCATATACTCGGCCCCGCCGTCGCCGCTTTTTACCTGGTAAACGGGTCTCGGCAGGGTAAGACGCTTGTCGCCGAGGTCCAGCCGATACATCATCTGGTTGTAATCGTAACGCGGCGTAGCTTCGCCCGCCGTACCGCTAAACGTAAACGAGTATGTCCCCTCGAAGAAGATTTCCCGCCCCCCGGCGCGGTCGAATTCCGGGTGATGCTTCGGATTGTAGAACGAATACTTGTCGTGCGTCACCACCCGCCTGCCGTACCCCCACGGCCCAGACGGCATGTCAGCCTCGCAATACCACACCTCCCCGAGCATCGACGGCCCGCCGAAATGCTGAACGAAAATCGCTACCCACCGTTTGCGGTAATCGTTGTAGTAAACCGTCCCGTTATGCGAGAGAATCTTCTGACCCGACTCGACGTCATAAACACCCGAGCCCTTGCCCTCGGCCTCCAGCGACCTGATTTCCTGCTTCTTCGAGGAACTGCTCTCGGCGAGAATATCCCCGAAACGAATCCACCGCATCCGCCCGGCGACCCGGCCGGTCAGAACCTCGTAACTGTTCGCATCCAGAACAGAATCCCAATCAGCACGAACACGCAGCCGAACCGCGACCGGAGACGGTGTCGTGAAGTAGTAATAGGCTTCCCCGCCGACATCGACCGCGAAAGCATGACCCGTATTAGAAAACGGCATGAAGTCGAGACCGCCCTTCACAACAGGCTCGAACGACATCGTATCGTCGTTAAAGACGACTAATCCACGGTCCAGCACCTCGCTCAAGCCCTTAAGCCTGGCATACCTTGCGACCATGCGCTCCCGGCCCTGGTTGTCTTCCAGCGTCATCAGCCCATCCAGCCACACCAGCCCCGGCTCTTCCATGGGCGAGACGGGCCGACTGAAACCGTCCTCGCCGACGAGATATTCAAGATCCACACCCACCGAAGGCTCAAGACCTCCCTTTCCGGGAAGCTGTGAAAACGCGCCCGACATCTCGAAATTACCCAGAGGGTAAGAAGGCCTCGCAGTATCACCCCACATCCAGAAAAGCCTGTCCTTGTAGATGCACGTGAATACCGAATCCTGACCCACGACCTGTCCGTTGAGAACCGGCTCTTTCAACGGAACGCTCCTGCCCGCAAGGATGCTGTCACGATATATCCCGCCCCCTGTCACCCGGTACAGTCTCTCGGCGACGTTGACCCTGTTTATCTTGACGACCGCCGAGCTGCCCGGAGTCGTCTTCAGCCGTACGCCGCTCATATCGAATCCGTCCTTAGGATATCCGTACCCGTGACTGGAAACGAAGAAGAATACCTCCCTGTCCATAAGCCCCGGCTCGTAGAACGCCGCAAGACCTGCGCTGTCGGTAATGTAACGTATATTGTTAACCGTCCGAAGCTCGACCAGCGGAACCCCGCGACCGCTTTGGGAGTCAACAACCTGGATCACGAAATAACGACCCGAAACCTCGCCGGAGGCCTGCCCTTTTTCCTTGGCGACAACCCGCGAAGCCCCGGTCATAACCGCCCCGACTGTTATCGATAGAATCGCAATCCGCAACACCGACTTCATTCGCTTGCTCCTCAAAATCGCTTGCCCTGTGTACTCGAAATTCTCTATTGCAGTTGACCCGCCAGAACGTTTGACCAGCCTGAATACGCCTGCTCGTAAGCACCTGCAAGCTTCGCATTCGCCTCGATTGTCCGCACGGGAGCTAATCCGACGAACGCTTCGCCCGCGCTCTTGTAGATTCCCGTCCCAATCCCCGCGCCGCGGGCGGCCCCCTGAGAGCCGTCCGTATTGTAAAGCTCGACGCTCGCGCCGGTAACCGTCGCGAATGCCTCGGCGAACAGCGGGCTGAGAAACATGTTCGCATTGCCGGCCTTGACCGTCTTCAATTCAATTCCCATACCCCGCATGATGCCGAGCCCGTAGTTCAGCGCAAAGACAATCCCCTCCTGCGCCGCGCGAAGGAAGTGGGCCTTCTTATGCACGTTGAAGTTCCACCCGTGCACCGACGCCCCGATATTACGATTCTCGAGCGTCCGCTCGGCCCCGTTGCCGTACGGCAATATCATAAGGCCGTCCGAGCCGACACCCACCGTCGCGGCAAGGTCGTTCATCTCCGGATAGTCCAGCCCGTCGCCTGCGAAGTTGTGCTTGAGCCAGCTATTGAGAATACCCGTCCCGTTCAGACACAAAAGCACACCATACCGCGGCGCCTCCTTGGCGTGGTTGACGTGCACGAAAACGTTTACCCGCGACTTCGAATCGTATTTCTTCCGGTCGCTCACCCCGTAAACGACTCCCGATGTCCCCGCAGTAACGGCAATCTCGCCCGGCTCCAGAACGCCTAGCGAAAGCGCATTGTTGGGCTGGTCGCCGCCCCGATAGCCGACCGGCGTGCCCGCAGACAGGCCAAGCTCCCCCGCCGCAGCCTTCGTCAATTCCCCCTGGACCCCGAACGTCGCAGCCGTCTCGGCGACAAGGCCGCCGGAGATGCCGTAATTATCCAGCACAAACCCCGCCAAAGCGTCCTTCTCGAAGTCCCACATGATCCCTTCGGAAAGCCCCGACACCGTCGTCTTGATTTCGCCCGTCATCTTCATCGCGATATAGTCGCCCGGAAGCATGACCTTATATATCTTCGCATAAACCTCCGGCTCGTTCTCCTTCACCCACGCCAACTTCGAAGCAGTGAAATTGCCCGGCAGGTTGAACAGCCGTTTCAGGCACTTCTCCGCCCCGATAGCCTTCGCCGCCGCCTCGCCGATCTCGACCGCCCGGCTGTCGCACCAGATAATCGAAGGGCGAAGAACCTTATTCTCCTTATCCACGCACACCAGCCCGTGCATCTGGTACGAAATCCCGATCGCTCCAACATTTCGAATTTCGAATTTCGAACTTTGAATTTGAGAGGCGATCTTCTGCGTCGCCTTTACAACGTGCTCCCACCACGTCTCCGGATGCTGCTCGGCCCAGCCTATCCGCTCGGCGATAATATCAAGCTCCTTATCCGGTGACGTCGCACTGCCCAGAACTTGCCCCGTCTCCGCATCCAGCAGCGTCGCCTTCACCGACGAACTGCCCACATCGTAACCCATCAGTAGCGCCATTTGCCTGCCCCTTCCCTTGTGTGCGCCTTGTGCCTTCTCGGCCTCGGCGACCGGCTGACTGTGACTTCAAAATCGTGACCGGCGCAACTGCACTTGCGCCGCAATATGATTATCTCCGCTCATCATAACCGCCCCAGCCCGGCTGTCAAGCCCGCGCTGCGACCCTACTCGTAGTCCCACTTGACGATCCAAGGGTCTTTCGTTCGCTTCTGGAAGGCCTTCAGTTTCGCCTTCATCTCAGCGAGCACTTTTGCGCAGTTCGCCTCGCCCGCCAGATTCTTCACTTCGTCCGGATCGTTTTCCAGGTCGTACAACTCGAACTGCGCCCGCCGGATATAAGCGGCGACCGCCCGCTTGCCGTAGTACTTTTCCCTGCGCTTAAGCACCCCCTGCCACGTCGATGAGGCCCATAAGTCGCTCGCGAAAGGATAATCCAGCCCGTACGCGATGTTCCATATCAGCTTGTACCGCCGCCCGCGAACAACCCGCATCGGGTAGTACATCGTAATCTCATGAAATGTATGCGAGGCGTACGTCTCGTCCCAGCCTTCCGCGCGCTCGCTGCCGATTACTTTACGGAAGCAGCGCCCGTGCATCCCCGCAACATCGCTCGACCCGGCAAAATCCAGAATCGTCGGTGCAAGGTCCGCGTAGTTGACAAGCGCATCGCATGTGACGCCCCGCTTCTTGTTATGCGGATCGCGCACTATCATCGGCAGCCGCATCCCCGGCTCGTAGAGCGTCGTCTTCGCCCCCGGAAAGGCTACCCCGTTGTCGGAAATATAAATCACAACCGTATTCTCACTCTTGCCCGTCTCTCTCAAAACCCCCATCAGCCGCCCGACCCCCTGATCGAGCCGGCTCACCGACTGATAATACTGCGCAAGCTCCGCTCGGCATTCCGCCGAGTCAGGCAGGAACGCCGGCACGACAACGTCCTTCGCCTCGTACTCGATTTCCGTGACCCCCGGATAGCCGTTCGCCCTGTTGCCGAACAGGTCCGGCCGGCCCGGCAAATCCTCCGCAGTCCCCCCGCCCCGATGCGGGTCAGCAGTGCAGAAGTAAAGAAAGAACGGCTCATCCCCGCCCGATATGAAGTCCCTGCAGTTTTCCGCCATTCGAACCGGACTTCGACTGCCGCCCGGCAAGGCTGCATCGAATCTATACACCTCCTCCGGCGCAACGTGATACTTGCCGATTCGAGCCGTCCGGTACCCCGCTTCGCTCAGCCGAACAGGCAGGCTGCGAATATTCGAAAACGATATGAAATGGTGATACGAATGTTCATGCCCGTACTGCCCCGTCGCGTGGTTGTACATCCCGCTCAGTATGACCGACCTGCTCGCGCTGCAGCTTGCCGTCGTGCAGAAAGCATTTGTAAACCGCACCCCATCTCGCGCCAGCGAGTCGAGGTGCGGCGTCTTGATTACGGTATTGCCGTAGCAGCCCAGCGCATCGGTCCCGTGGTCGTCGCTGACGATCAAGACGATATTGGGCCGCCTTTCGCCCCCGCCCCCCGCAAATACCCGCGAACAACCCGCTCCCACCCCGAGACACAACCCCGCACACTTCAAAAAACCACGACGATTCATATCAGCCTTTCTTCCAACAGGCCGCCCGGAACTGCTCGGCAGTGCGCACAAAAACGACCCGCACGCTCTAGTCGCGCCCGCAAGAGCACACTGTGTATTGTCACGGAGTATCCGTTTACTCACTCGGCCTGCTCTTTCAATTCCACGATCCCGGCGTCGATGTACTGCCCCCCGCCGGTCTGTCGGCAGTGGATCGCGATGCAGTTCTTCCCCGCCTTCAGGGCAGAAGTGTCGAACTCGAACTCGCCGTAACCCGTCGTATAACCATCGACCTTCTTGACCAGCTTGCCGTTGATATAAATCTCCGCATCCTCGTCGTGGTGCATCGAAAGATACGCCTGCCCAGGCTTGCTGCCTATCTCGAAGCTCCTGCGAATCCATATATCCGAGCTGTTCCACTCCGTCCGAACCGCCGTGCCCGGAGTCATCCGCGTCCCGAACCCGCCCGGCCCGCTGTCCCACGACGAATCATCGAACCCGCACTGCTCCCACCCGTCCGCAGGCTTATCCATAGTGTACTTCCACTTGATCCCTTCCCTGCGCGACGAAGGCACGATCGTCTTGACTATCGGCGGCGGAAGGTACAGCTTCTTCGCCGCGGCCGCAGCCTTCTCCACGTCGGGCTTGATCATCGCACGATCGTAAGTCATAAACCCGTTGACCTCGACCTCGACATCCGTCGTCTGCGTGTAAACCGCAGCGCTCAAGCCGCCGCCGATCAGCGTCCGAAGCCTGTTCAGCAGATTCACGTAAGCATCCGTAAGCGCCTCGCGATCCTCGTAACTGCGATAGCCCCAGTTCTTCTCTTCCTGCCATGTATGACCCTTCACGGGCAGCCCAAGCCCCCCGAACTCCCCGAGTACAGCCGCGCGATTCTCCTCCACAGGCGGGGCCGACGGCCCCGGGTAGCTGTGAATATCGTGAACGTCTCCGACCTTCCGGTCCGCCCACCCGCTCGTGTTGTTCACAAGCCGAGTCGGGTCCAGACCGCGAATCATATCCACGATACGCGCCGTATCCCACTGTCCCCAGCCCTCGTTGTAAGGAACCCACATGATAATGCTCGGGTGGTTGTAGAACGTTGCAATCATTGCCTTCAGTTCCATCTCGAACTGCGCGCCCGACTCCGCCGTCCGCTCGATATCCGGGTCGCTGCCACCGATATATTTATCTCCGCTCGGCATATCCTGCCACACCAGCACCCCTAACTTGTCGCACCAGTAATAAAGCCGGTCGGGCTCGACCTTCACATGCTTGCGCAGCATGTTGCAGCCAAGCTTCTTGATGACCTCCAGGTCGTACCGCAAAGCCTCGTCGCTCGGAGCAGTGTAAAGACCGTCGGGCCACCACCCCTGGTCCAGAGGGCCGTACTGGAACAGCGCCTCGTTATTCAGGAAGAGCCGATTGATGCCGTTCTTGTCCTTCTTCAACTCGATTTTGCGCATCCCGAAGTAGCTCGAAACCCGGTCAACGACCTTGCCGTCCTGCGCAACTGTAATCTTCAAATCGTAAAGAAAAGGCGAATCAGGCGACCAAAGTTTCGCATCCTCGACAGCCACAGCGACCAGCGGCGAGATAGCGCCCCTGCCGGCGCCGGCTATCTCGACCTGGGCCTCCGCAACCGCCCTGCCCTCGTCGAGAACCTCAACGTTAACCGCAATATCGCCCCCGCCGGAAGCCACGTTCAGGCCGAGTTCCACCGCATTTCCGTCAACCTTCGGCGTAATCTTGATGCTCTCGACATGCGTCTCCGCGACCGCCTCGACCCACGCCGTCTGCCAGATACCCGTAACAGCCGTGTACCAGATCCCGCCCGGCCGGCGAATCTGCTTGCCCCTCGGCTGAGTCCCCGCATCCGTCGGGTCCCACACCGAAACGACTATCTCCTGCTCACCCTTGCCCGTAAGCGCATCGGTAATATCGAAGCTGAACGGATCGTAACCCCCCTTGTGGCCGCCGACCTTCTTCCCGTTGACCCAGACGGTGCTATCCCAATCCACCGCGCCGAAATGCAGCAAAACGCGCTTGTCTTTCCACTTGCCGGCAGTCTTGAAAGTCCGGCGGTACCAAAGCCGCTTCTCAGGCCCCACAGGCTTCATAACACCCGAAAGAGCCGACTCCACAGGATAGGGCACCAGAATCTCGCCGTCGAACTCGCTCGGCTGCGATGCATTCTTGCCGACAATCGCATAGTCCCAAAGCCCGTTAAGATTCACCCACTCCTTGCGAACCATCTGAGGCCGAGGATACTCAGGCAAAGGCTTCTTAGCAGATACATCCTCCGCCCACCGCGTCAAAAGCGGCCCGTCAGCAGCAGAATACGAGCTCCTCGATGCGCACGAACCGCACAAAACCGCACAGACAACCGCAAAAACACCAATTCTGACCGGCCGAAACCTCTTAGTTAAAGTTTTCCGTTCCATTTTTCTGCAAACCTCCAGTGAATTTAACCCAACATTTCACGATAGTAAATCAGGCCGAAACAAAACCCGACCGCCTTTTTAACAGACACCCACAAATTAGGAAAGAAAAAACTCCCTCGAAACAGAATCGCCCTGTTGCCTTCTCCGGTCCGCTGGCGTAGAATCGAGTCACGTCGAACCCGGAACCGAAACGCCCCGCGGAACCGAATCGAAATGGCCGCAGTCCTGCTCATGGCGATCCTCCTGCTCGACGGCGCGGATAGTGCCCCGCCCGTTGCAATCCCCGATCAGAACCTCAAAGCAGCTATCGAGGAAGCACTCGGCGCCGCTGACCCCTCAGCCGACGATATGCTCCGCCTCACAACGCTCGAAGCCTCCGACGCAGGCATCGCAGACCTCACCGGGCTCCAACACGCCCACAACCTCGAAATCGCAATCCTCCCGCGAAACAGAATCACCGATATCTCTCCGCTGCTGCCCCTGCCGCGAATCAAGTGGCTCGACCTCTCGAGCAACAGCATCGCCGATATCCCCGAATTTTCCTGGCCTCGTCTCGATTGCCTCATCATGTACGACAATCCCCTGCCCGACCTCGAATCTCTTTGCGAAGAATTTGCCCGCCGCAGCCTGTGGGTCGTCCTATACCCTGGAAACCGCCACCCGGATCTCACCCCGCCCCCGGCGCCTCTCGCCGTTGCCGACGGCAATGAAACCATCGCAATTCCCCCGCCTGTCTGGGACAGGATCTGCGAATACACCCTCGCCGCATTCCAGCAGACATTCTACGAGACCATCCTGCCCAGGAGATTCGCCGGCGTTTTCGGCCCCGTGAGCGCCCGCCCCATACCCCTCGGCCGTTCGTCCTTCCTCTACACACACTCCTGCCCGATTACCGCAATGAACTCCTTCACCACAATCATCGCCTGTGACGCCGACGCAGTCTCGCCCCAGCCGATCTCAATTCCCGATGAAGACGCCTACCTTGTCAGACGTCCCAGAATCTCCTTTCGTGACATCGACCTTGACGGACGCCCGGAACTCGTCACCCGTGACGCCGACCACTTCGGAACAAACGCAAACTGGGTCGCAGAGACATACTGGAAAATCCTGCCCGACCTCGCCTTCTCTCCCGTCCTCAGGATAAGAACCTATGAAACCACAGGCATACCAATCGATCCCGACAGCCGGGGCGCCGGACCTTATTACTGCCTCACCGCGGACCTCGAAACCATCGAACAAGATACCGTCCTCGTAACCACCGCTCTGGCCCCCGACGACTCCGCCCGCACCGGCGAAAAAATTATCGGATGCTGCCTCTTCGAAATGGACCATGCCTCTTCAACCTTCGTCCCCGTAGAACACGAAATCCTCCTCGAAGAATACGCCCGCTTTCTCCGCCGAGCCAACCCCCTCGAATTCAGCTACCGCTGCCACAACCCCGACTGTGCAAAACTCGCCGTCAAGCCGCAATATGCAGGCCCGGAAATCGAATGCCCCCATTGCTGCGCACAGGCAACCTTCGCCGGACCCGTCATGAACAGACACAAATAATCCCAACCCCATCCTCCGCGCGCCGTCATTGCCAGGAGCGAAGCCTGTCCCTTAGGGGCGACGTGGCAATCTCACCGCCGTCCTTAGGACTCCGCATAGGGCGTCCCACCGTGAGGTGTCCCTTACGGGACTTACGCAGAGAGCGCAAAGTGCCCGTGGGAGATTGTCTGGGATGCTTGAAGCCAAACAAAAAGGGCTGCAAGCACGATACTCGCAGCCCCATAACAAAGCATTTATTCGCAGACAAATCTATGTTTGCCTGTGTCCACGTAACAAGGCCAAACCACCTAGGGCGAGAAGCAGGATCGTCCCCGGCTCGGGCGTGAATATCAGTCCAATATCATCGAACCGCCCCATGGCCACCATATCGTCGGCTGTTATGCGTACTTGTGTGATTGGCTCAGATCCCCAATACCCGATGAAGTTGTCATCCGTTGAGTGGTCGAGAAAGAGCACGCCGTCATCTGTGTCGAATTGAGCAAGTTGCTTCCGCATGTTATAGAATGTGATTGTCGCCCCGCCCAGACTCCAGCCTGAGTTGGCAAACACTATGCCGAAACCATGAAGGTCGTAGCCTTCTTCCGTTTGGAAGTAAAGCGCCAAGTCACTCGGATTGATGTTGTCGAATTCAACGATATACTTGTCCCCGGATACTGGGCCCGCATTCTTCGGTTCGCTCTGAGGCTGTTCCTTGTACGCCACTGTCATCGACTTTCCATTGGTTCCGGCATTAATGCGGGCATCAAAAGGCAGGCCAAATATGTCCAGGGACACTCCCGCACCATCCGCAATCTCCGTGCCAGGCTGCAAATCATCCCAGTTAAGGCCCCCTCCGTACCGCCCGCCGACAGACATTTCATCCCGAAAATCTGCAAGATTACGCTGCCCGGGATCGACCAGCGGCATGTCGTTCCAGCTATGGTCTATGCCTCCGGGATTATGCAGGTTCGCTTGTTCGAGCAAATAATCCGGCTGCGACGCCATCGATATCCATGGAACAACCACCCCGAACCCCGCCTTTGCAGACAAAAGCATTATCGCCAATGCCTGCACCAAATGCACAACCTTATGACTTCTTGAGTTCATTTCTCAAAACCGTCGGAGTGAACGCCTGCCACACCGCAAAGAAACGTCAAGCTCGACATAGCTTGCATCTTGGACAATCCAATCGTCACTCAACTCCTGACAACACCAGCTATTACTTGCGCAGAGATTATGGCTTTGAGTAGAAAGACCAGCCTTGCCAGCCGCTCCTCCATGACAAACTTCACTATACCAAATGTCCCGCCAAAGTCAAGCAAAAAGTCCCGCAAAGGGGCCGCATTTGCCGAAAATCCCTCGTTTTTTCGTCTTTCGTCTCTCGTCTTTCGCCCCTCCGCCTAAGGCGTCCCCTACGGGAGGATCTCGGATTTCCCGCCTCCGCCGGGCCTCCCATTACCCCATCTACTCATCCTCTCATTACCTCTGCGCCTTCGCGCCTTTGCGGGAGAAAATAATTAGAACATCTCCGCCGTCAAAACAACCGGTTTCAGACATCTTCAAAAATCGCCCGACCTCACCATTCGCCCCCAGAAGCCCGCCGGTCCGCAGCCCCGATCCATCTGAACGGCCTAGATCATCCATCACTCGATTTTATGCCCCTATAAGGGGCCGAGTGGACGAAGGCGAAACGCCGCGAAGAAGCTCGCTTCTCAAGCAGCCTGCCGACGCAGTACACGTAAGATGCCTGAAACCCTAAGCCTCTTATCTCTGTGTCCTTCCTGTCCCTCAGGGATGTGTCCTCTGTGGCTATTTTTACTTTAATTCTCCGCGTGAATCGTGAAGCGTGAAGCGTATCTTGTCCGTTCGTATCTCGTTATTTCGTTCTTCCCCGCTCTAACTTGAACTTATGTGCTTCTAAAGCACCTCTGTGTCCTCGGTGATCTCTGTGGCCAATCTCCTCTTTTTACTTTTGCTTTTTGCCTTTTTC
>JAFGCD010000066.1 GCA_016932835.1 Sedimentisphaerales bacterium | reverse complement strand
TTTTCGCCCTCACCCCAAAGTGGGGTGGAAAAAAGAAAACATCGCTCGATTGCCAAAGAGCTAATTTATCGTACCATCTCCTTAATAATTGAATTTCACCGAATACTACCACATCCGCCTCCCAATAGGAACCAATAATGTCCGTTCTTCTCGCTAAAAAGCACCGGCCGCTCTCACTGTATCTCGATTTGCGATTTGCTTCGCTCAACGGTAATACCCAAAGACCGGAACCACGCGAACAGATCCCGCCCTGCCGCGATGCTCAGCACTGATACGCTGTCGTCAGCTGTGTATTTCTTAATCTTCTCCGGAGTCGCAACTCTGCGTTTTGTCTGAAAGTAACGCGCGACGATATCCGGCTTATCATTCGCCAACTCCTCAAATATCCACATCGGCTTGCCCATCCCGACGCCATGCGGAACATCCTTCCCGTTAGCAAGGTCATACTTGTTCATTTCCGGATCATCCCCCCGCGCACTCTTGATCCAGCCGGCCAGACTCGAACTCGCATCCTCCTCAAGACCGAGCTTGCGACCAACCAGAATCCCGACATAAGTCGCAATCCCCTCGTTCCACATCGGTTCCGTGAATGGATGCACCCATGAATGAGTCGATTCGTGCGATATAAGCTCGACCATCCCGTACTTCTTCTCGGGAAATCCGCCCCACCACCCCGCAAGACCGATACTCGAACCCGATGAGAATCCGCCCCCGCCCGTCGGAAGCAGTATCAGCTTTGTCAGCATCCCTTCCGAAGGCGGAACACCCATGACCTCTTCGATTACAGGAAAGCATTCGTCGTAAACGTCGTAGATCGCATCTGCATATGATTTCATATAGTCCGAGTATTGAATCGGGAGCCTTTGCCGCCGGCTCTCGTTTTCAGGCATCCGGCTGCTCGGCCGACGCTTAGCATCGACAGCTTTGCCGCTTGAAATATCCTGAAGCAAAGCCTTCCACCACACCTGATTGATCGGGTCGCTCGCATTAGGATTCCGCCCGCAAAGCTGTCGGGACGCAACCACTAAGCGACCTTTACCCGCCTTCCGCTCAGCCATCACTGCTCCGCCTGCATTATCTCGCACAAGCACTTCCCACCCGAATCGGTTGTCCAGCTTAATCAGCTTTGCGGAATAGCTCTCGATCTTCTCGTCTTCCAGGACTGCGCAGCCCTTCAACGGCTTCTTCGCTGACTCCCTCACAAATTCTGCTCCGAAATACTTCGCAAGCGTATTCAGCCGATACCGCGACTCATTACGAAAAAGCGAATAATCTCCCAAAACAACCACACCCCCGCCGGCGTTCATAAACCGCTCGACAGCCTTCATATCCTCACGCAAATAACGGCACGGAGATGCACCCGACTGCAGAATCAGAAGGTTGCAATTGCTCAAATCGTACTTGTGAAGCGTCCCCCAGTTGCGCACATCCACTCCGTTTTCGCCGACGTAATTTTTCCCGAACCGGCCGTCGAAGTAGAAGGTGAACTCGTGCGAAATATCCGTTACGCAATGTATTCGCCCGGCGCGTGTGCTGCCCGACGCCGCGCCGAAAACGCCTGCCGAAACCATAAAAACCACTACAATCGATACAATCCGTTTCATTGTACTGCCCGTGATCCCCGAATATTATGTTGTTGTTCGAAAAACTTGAACGCGATACTACCACATTAGCTCGCAAAATTGAAACTGCAAAAATCTCCTCTCGACGCCGGCGGAAGTATGCTTTCGAAAAAACACTGCCATGCAAGCATTATGCAACTCGTAAGAGCGATTTACAAATTGGAATAATCAGTGCGATGAGAGATAATATATACAATTCGCACGGCGGCCGTCGGATATTCGAGCTTTGTGTAACGCATCTTTGAACCGGTTGTCGTCGTGCGTCTCTTTGAAAACCCTACAGGCGGCGACAGAATGCTCACCAGGATAGAAACACCTGCCGCCTGTTTTATATTGCTCGTCCTCTTTTAACCAGGGAGCGTTGAATCAGCCTTTTGGTGTTGGGTGATTCAGTCGCATGGTAACCAGGGCAATTCCGTTCGACGCTCCCATCCCTTTTCCTTCTCTTTCGAATTTCCGCATAAGGCGTCCCTTAGGGAGCCTTTCCACCTAAGTTAGGGTAGGGTGTGCACCGCACACCAAAATGTGTCATTAAAAATTTATCCCCAAGGGGTCCAAAACCTGCACCACAATTCTTCGCACGCTTTGTCATGCTGAGGCGAAGCATTGTCACCCCGAGCAAAGTCGACGGGTCTATTAAAAACAACCCGCACACAAAGTCATTGCGAAGGCTGCGCCGCAGCCTGTGGCAATCTCACCCCACGACCCGTCATTGCGAGCCTGCCCCCAAGGGGGAGCGAAGCGACCTTTTGTCATTGCGAGGAGGCCGTAGGCCGACGCGGCAATCTCCCCCCGCGCGCCGTCATTCCGAGCGAGGCGAAGCCGAGTCGAGGAATCTATTCCACACACCCTGCGAAGCTATCATTACTTTTGCGTCTTGACCTTTGATTTTACTTCCTCCGCCTTCTGTCATCTGTCTTCTGAACTTCGTGCCTTCGTGGTTCAATCCTATATCTTCTCTCTGCGCCCCTGCGCCTTTGCGGGAGACAATTCTCGTCATTTGAACATTCGCATTTCCGAGTTGTTTCGGATCTCAGTCCCTCGTATCTCCCCCACTTTGTCATTCTGAGCGGAACGAAGTGGAGCGAAGAATCTGGCCATTGGATTAAGACCAACTTTCACACCTCGGCTGGCCACCGAAGTCGGTCATTGCGAGGAGCCCGGTGCACCGGAAAAGAACCTCGCCCAAAAAGGATAAACCAGCACGCCACCGCTAATCCCGGAAATCGCTAAAAAGCCTTGGATGCATGAAAGCCAAGGTGGTCACAGTTTGCGAGAAAGCACGTATTGGAAAAGAGCCGGGGCACAAAAACCGGCTTTTTGAGGCAGATTTCCAGTAAAACTGCCTCTACAAAAAAAATGCTTTGACCGTCCAACGTGATTTTGGCAAGATTGCTGATGTCGTGTGGACTGAAAATCAGGTTGTTCAAGAGTTTGCCTGGGAAGTGTCGCATGAAACGAATAGCAATCCTTATTGTGGCCGTGATGACTGTCTTCGTCATCATTATATGCAAGACGGCCGACAGAAAGAAAGTAAAGCCTGCCGGGCCCCGCCCGACTATGTCCATGCATGAAGCCACGAAACAGAACAATCTGTACCAGTTGAAGCTTGCTGTTGAGCGGGGATATCCCATCGATGCTAAGGATGAATTGGGACATACTTGTCTTCACCTGGCCGCTGTGCTGGATCACGCGGAAATCGTGAAATGGTTGATTAACAGAGGTGCAAACCCCAACGCGAGAAACGTGCAGAAACAGACTCCTCTGCATGCTGCGGTCTTATCTGGTCAAGTTCAGGTGGTTAGAGATCTGATTGAAGCTGGAGCCACTCTGGATGCTCGTGATGACAAGGGGCAGACTCCTTTGCACTTCGCGACAACCACCTTGGACCTCTCGACAATGCCAAAGCAAGAAAGCATAGTTCAATTGCTCGTTTCAAAAGGAGCCGACACTAAAGCCAGAACCGATGTTGGATTGACCCCGCTTCACGCAGCAGTTTCTGGAGGGTCAAAGGTCATTGTCAGTATGTTGCTCGAAAACGGAGCAGAAATCGATGCAAGAGATGACACGGGAAGAACAGCTCTTCACAGAGCATCGTTTGAAGGGCATGAGCGTATAGCACTATATCTGACTGAACGAGGGGCTAAGATCGACATCCAGGATAAAGAGGGAATGACCCCACTGTTGATGGCTTTGACGGGAAAGGCAACACCTGCGTTAGTAACACTACTCATTGAAAAGGGTGCCGATGTAGATGCTATTGGCGTTGGAGGCCTTCGTCCGTTACATCTGGCTGTATGTAAGCCAACGTCATTCTTGTCACCATTACTCGACGCTGGCGCCGAAGTCAATGCGAAAGCTTCCAATGGGTGGGCCCCTCTACATATGGCTGTATCTATGGGACGAGAAGCTCATGTCAACTTTCTCCTGAAAGCCGGGGCCGATTATTCCATAAAGGACGGGAATGGTCGTACACCAAAAGATTTGGCCATCGAGAAAGAACATGCGGAAATACTTGCGGAACTCATCAAGTATGAATCCATTCTTGATGAATAGCGATTAGAAATTGGAGGTATTGCAAATGATGCGACGGACCAAGACATTCATGATCATCGTCATTGTGGCAGTCATCGCCGGTGGCAGCGTCTATCTGGTGATGCGCAATAAGGAGAATCCCAAGGTAGATATCTTGGATGAATTGGGTTTTTCGGAACTCCACATGGCAGCCATGCAGGGAAACTTGCCAAAACTCGAGGAGCTTCTTAAGGCAGGCGCTAAGGTAGACTCAAGAGAACGGGTTACCAATAGGACGCCCCTGCATGAGGCAGCCACTGAAGGAAATTTGGCTGCCGTAAAGCTTCTCATAGAACATGGTGCTGAAATTGGCGTGAAGGATGAGGCATTCTGGACCCCACTTCACTGTGCCTCAATCAACGGCCATAAAAATGTAGTGGAATTCCTCATAGCCAAAGGGGCGAATGTTGATTCTCGAGAGAAGCTGGGAATCACTCCGTTGGGTGCAGCTATTCTATATGGGCACCTCAGTGTTGCTGAATCTCTAATCAAGGCAGGCGCAGATATCGATGCGAAGAACATTGAAGGAGGGACTCCCCTCTTTGCCGCAATCCACAAAGGAGATGCGGAAGCCTGTGAGTTCCTAATTCGCAACGGTTGTAACATAAACATCAAGAATGAAGCCGGATTTACTCCGTTAGAAATCGCCAGGGAGAAGAAACATTATGAGATAGTGAAGCTGCTTCAGTCAAAATGACACTCATGAAGAATCGCTCTATATGACCCAATAAAGCCCCCCTACATCTCATCCCTCATCCTCCGTATCCCTCCACCACCTCGACACACCTCTCGCACAAATCGGGCTTATCGCTGTCACTGCCAACGCTCGGCTGGTAATTCCAGCACCGCTGGCACTTCTCGTGCTCGCTCTTCTCCGCGGTTATGCTCGTACCGTCCGCACTGGGTTGCAGCTTCACCTCGCTGACAATGCAAAGCGCCGCAAACTGGTCCAGCCCGAATCCCGTCAGCATCTCAGCCGTCGCATCGTCGCAGCTAATCGTAACACTCGCCTCCTGGTTGCTGGCGATTGCCTTGCTCTGTCGAAGCCCTTCCAGCACTCGCAGCACCTCGTCACGCAGCGCCATCAGCTTATCCCAGCTAACCGCCTCGGCCTCCAAACCAATCATCGGATCGACCACGGCCATCCCCGCCAGGTGCACGCTCTCGACCTCGTTCTTCGTCCCTGCCCCTTCATCCCTCATCACCGCCCAGGCCTCCTCGGCCGTATGAGCCAGGATCGGCGCCAGCATTCGAACAAGCCCGTCGCAAATCTGCCGCATCGCCGTTCGGGCGCTCCGCCGCGACCTGCTCTCGGCAGCATCGCAGTACATCCGGTCCTTGAGCACATCCATATATATACTGCTCATCTGGACGGTGCAGAAATTATAAATCAGCGAATGGACCCGATGGAAGACGAAATTCTCATAAGCCTCGGTGACATCACGAATCAGCTTCTGAAGTTCCTGAACCGCCCACTTATCGATCTCGAACATCTCGTCGTAGGCGATGCTGTCCTTGTCCGCATCGAAGCCGTTGATATTGCCTAACAGGTATCGAAGCGTATTGCGAATCTTCCGGTAGGCATCCTGCGTCCGTCCGATGATCTCGTCGTTGCACCGCACATCCTCCTGGTAATTCACGCTCGCCACCCACAGCCGCAGAATATCCGCCCCGTACTTGCTCACCTCTTCCTGCGCATTGACGTAATTGCCTAACGACTTCGACTGCTTGCGCCCCTGCTCATCCACGGTAAAACCGTGCGTCAGGACGCTCTTGAAAGGAGCATAACCCTTCGCCCCGAGCGCCGGCAGCAGCGACAACTGGAACCACCCCCGATGCTGATCGGAGCCTTCCAAATAAAGGTCCACAGGCACGGGCCAGCCCCCTGCCTTCTCGCACACCGAATACCAACTGCACCCCGACTCGAACCAGACATCGAAGATATTCTCTTCCTTAACCAGCCCGTCCCAGTCAAACCCCTCCGGCAGCACGAAATCCTCTCCGAGGATTTCTTTCGGAGAATCCGTAAACCAACTGTCCGAGCCTTTAACCCCGATATGCCGCGCAACAGCCAGCACAGATTCCTTCGTCAGCAGGCTCTGCCCGCTCGAATTGGCAAACACCGGAATCGGAAGCCCCCACGACCGCTGCCTGCTGATGCACCAGTCGGGCCGGGATTCGAGCATCCCGGCGATACGTTTCTGTCCCCAGCCGGGGATCCACTGAACCTGCCCCACGCTTTCCAGCGCAAGCTCCCGAAGACTCTTGCCGTATTCGGCAATCTGCCGGTCAACACCGATAAACCACTGCTCCGTCGCACGAAAGATTACAGGCCCCCTGCTTCGCCAGCAGTGGGGATAGCTGTGCACGATCTCGCCTTCGGCATACAGCATCCCGATATCCGCAAGTCGGCCGTTAACCACGCTATCGACCTCAAGCACATTAAGCCCCCGAAGCCACTGAGGCACGCTATCGTCATATCGACCGTCGTCAAGCACCGGAGAATAGACCGCCAGTCCGTATTTCTGACCCGACATATAGTCCTCGACACCGTGGCCGGGCGCAGTATGCACCAGCCCCGTTCCATCCTCCGTCGTAACGTAGTCGGCTTCGATAAGCATATAGGCGTCCTTCTCGGTGGGATTGGCCTCGACAAACGGATGTTCGTATCGCAGAGCCTCCAGTTCGCTGCCCTTGACAGCCGCCTTGCTGACCGAATACTCCCCGGCCTGCAGGTTGCCTGCGGAGATAGCCGCCTCCAGCCGATCAACGCCCAGTATCGAAACAAACCTCTGCCCGTTTTGCTCGTAGCTCAGCGATTTGTATTCCAGTCTCGGATGAACCGCAATCGCAAGGTTCGCCGCCAATGTCCACGGCGTCGTAGTCCAGATCATAAAGCAAACCTTCGCCGATTCGGCCTGAGCCTTGTCAACAAGCCCCAATTCCGCCAGTCTGTTCCTGCTCTGTTTGGTGGCGGGGAAGTTGACAAAGATGCTCGGCGACGAAATATCCTGGTACTCCAGCTCCGCCTCGGCCAGTGCGGTCTCGCAGCCTATCGACCAGTGAATCGGCTTAAGCTGTTTATAGACGAGGCCCTTGCCGACCAATTCGGCGAATATCTCCAGTATGCCGGCTTCGTAGCTCGGCTTCAAAGTCAGGTACGGATTGTCGAAATCGCCGAACACACCCAAATCCATAAACTGTCGGCTCTGCAATTTGACGTACTTGCTCGCATACTTTTGGCAATGCCGCCGAATCTCAGGCTTGCTCATCGACCGAACATCATCGCCCAGATCGGTCACGACCTTCGACTCGATAGGAAGACCGTGACAATCCCACCCCGGAACGTACGGCACATCGAATCCCGCCATGGTCTTGTACTTAACCACGAAATCCTTCAATGTCTTATTGATGACATGGCCCATGTGAATATCGCCGTTGGCGTAGGGAGGACCGTCGTGAAGGCTGTAGAGCGGCGCCCCGTTTCGGGCCTGGCGTATCTTGCCGTAGATATTGTTCTTCGCCCACGCCTTGCGCATCTGAGGTTCCCGCTGGACGAGGTTCGCCTTCATCGCGAAGCTCGTCTTAGGAAGGTTCAATGTATCTCTGTAGCCGCCCTTCTTCTTGTTGTCATCGGACATCTAAAAACCCTTAAAATACGTCTTCAGTTGAATCGCATATCATAAATGCCTGCCTGCGAACTGTCAAATAACACCCGGATGCCTCATAACAGGCCCTGCAGCGCGACGCCGCCGACATCGAACGTTTTTTCCGGAGCCAAGAAAAAAGCCTTCCAGGCTTCGCTGCACTGGAAGGCTTTTTATCGCGTGTATCGACCTTTCTCAGGACAGCTCCGGCGGCCTGCCTATAATAATCATAATCGTGCTCTTAATGATTGCGGTCATATTCGGTTTATCCAATATCCGGCATAAAACCTGCTTATAACCTATTCTTCGGCAAATGTCAACATTGCCTTGAAAGCAAATCCCGGCAGCGAACCTGCGATAATCCGCCCCTGGCCTCTCTTCAAGTGCCCATTGTCCCCTTTTTCGCCGCTATTTGCCGCTGCTGTTAGGCGCATAAACATTGCAGCCGAATACCGTGTTGTAGTATGATGCTTTTGCTGACACCAGGGCGCAGCGACTTCCAAATCGGATATCGATTCCACACGGTCCTTGCCCCGGCAGTGTCTCTGAAAGGATACGTCAAAAATGGCACAGAGATCGCACTGGGTGAACTGCTTCGGCCCAATCGACGAGTCACTAATTACCGACTCCGAGGTCTTCCAAATCGACGCGATGAGCCGGGACCTTGCCCCTCTCGACAAAAACACAAGCCTGATAAGACAGCTCATCACCGGTTTCGAAGCGTGCTACCACCAGGCGGATAAGGAAGCCGAACGCATCATCAAGGCCGTCGCCGCCGGTAAGCCTCCTCGCAAATCGACAGCCCGTCCTGCAAAACGCAAGAGAGAGCTTGTAAACGCGCACCGACTGCTCTCGGATTGGCGAAAAGACCATAACGCAAGACCAGCGGGCGTCCGTCTCGGCCGGATTCGCGCAGCCGAACTGCTTGCCCCGCTTGCCTCGCCCACGGCGCTGATGAAATGGCAGGTTGACCGAGTTATCGATAGAATCGGTTTCGCTCTGGATCCTAGTACTACAACGCTACAAAAGCTCAAGTGAAGTTATACTGCCAGCCGATGATACTCCTGTAAATGATTATTTTTCAGGAGGTTA
>JAFGCD010000065.1 GCA_016932835.1 Sedimentisphaerales bacterium | reverse complement strand
TTTTCGCCCTCACCCCAAAGTGGGGTGGAAAAAAGAAAACATCGCTCGATTGCCAAAGAGCTAATTTATCGTACCATCTCCTTAATATTGTAATTCTAATCCAATTGCACATACACCCTTCCGCTGTCTATCCTGCAACTCTTCTTCCCGGAACAAGGGACATAATGAACGTCGGATTATACTTCCAGACCACTAAGAAACACGCTGAAACATAGACAATCCCAACAATCATACCGGCACATATCAAATAGCCCATAGCGGGTGTGTCTTGAGTTATGATACCAGTATAGTACGCTGTCAGAGTCATAACCAAGGCGACTATGAAAGGCAGCAACATCGGCTTCAGGTATTCAAGCATGCCAATACCTGCTATTTTCGATACATAGACGGGCATCACAAGGATCTTGACTATCAGCATCGGTATCATTGTCCCCAGAGCAACTCCAACAATACCATATTTCGAGACCAACAGTATGCTAAGAATAAGATTCACAATCGCCTCGATAACTGTGGCAATAGCATAAAGATAGTGCTTGTTCAGAGCATACATAAACCCAATCGCGGGATTCTGTGATACAGCGAAGGCCGACGAGATAGACAATATATATAAAACAGTTACCGCATCGGCAAAGTCCTTACCTACCCACAGATCGATAAAATGCCCTCCAAAGACAATCGCCATCATAAAACCGCCAAATGATAGAAAGCTTGAAACAAACAGCGACTTGAGAAGTAGTTGTCGAGCTTCCGCTTGCTTCCCCGTGCCATCCAAGGCTGCAAACCTCGGCGTCAGAACCCCCATACCTGTAACAACCAATTTAACAACATACCCTTTGATAATAACCGCAATCCCGTAAATGCCCACCATAGACAAACTAACCCACTTGCCGATAACGAGGCTGTCAAGATTCCCACGCATGATGTCGGCAACAGATACCACCGTTGCGACGCCGCCGTAGATGATCAGCTTGCGCAGAACACGCAACTTCGCAAAGGCAAGTCGTATATGTACCTGCGGCATCAGATACTTGCAGAGCAAAAAGTTGGCTCCGAAACCGATTACCTGGCTGCTAAAAACACTCAAGGCCACGCCTAATAGGCCCTCGCCGGAAAGCAGCAAGTAAACCGTCAATCCCACTCGTACCAAAGTCGTGAATACAACGACACAGTTAGTGACAACAAACCTCTCGTGTGCGTGAAGAATCGCGCCAAATACGTGTGCCGGAAAACCTAAACCCGTAGTAAGCCCTATAATCCAGACCACGTATCGAAAGTCGTCAAAATGCTTCGGCTCGACTTCGAAGAACTGCGCAAGCGGACCAGCAAGAAAAAAAGATGCAGCAACCACCAACACGCCCGTGCAACAAAACATAACCATCGCGACGCTGGCAGTCTCATTAAGAGATCTCTCGTCACCCTGCCCGGCGTAACGGGCGATATAACGCATTATCGCTGGACGCACACCAAGATTGAGTAATCCATAGTAGCCAACGAACGACCCTACAAGCGTCCAGATACCATAGCCAGGCTTGCCCAAATGCTTTATAATAAAAGGCGTCAGCAATAACCCGACGATTATGTTCACCACAAGTGTAGCCCAATTGCTTATGGCATTAATCTTCAGTGAAGGTCTTCGGTGTGATGGATTCATCGGCTTTGGTTACGCCTTCCTATCACTGGCCAAGCTGATCAAGACCAGTGGTTTGCTTATCTCTACTTTCGTACTCACACATGATGCATCAGCTCCAGAATCTGAGAAAGAGTACCTTTTAATGAAACAGCCCCGCAATTACCCCCCACCATCTTTGCCGCGCTCAACGACCACTGCCGGCTGAATGCACTCCGTCCCCGTGGGTTACACTCGAAGGATTGATGTAACCTCCTCTCAGGCGGCGCTTCGTGCAGCCTGACCTGAATCCTGCTTATCACTTCTTTTCAGCGGCCTTTTTCGACATCGGCGAGCTTCTCCATACCTTTCTCACCTCCCTTAGAAGGCAAAAATTGCAGGATCATATCCGCCATATCTCTGGCCGCGGCTTCGACCGACTCCTGCAGCACCGAACTGATCTGGACCTGGGCGACGTATCGCCTTGGGTCTCGGGCGATATTGGGTCTGCGCCCCAGCGGCCCGGAGAAACCCCGCTCGCTGGCAGTTACTTGCCCGTTAACAACATAAAAACTCAGTACAATCATTCGGCCGTAGTCGGGAGGCGCCTTGTAGAATTGATGCATGAGACAGTCTATATGCCGACCGCCTTTCGATTCGAATTGCATTGTCTTCGTACCCTCGTGCTGCCAGCCGTGCGCACGATAGCAAACACGAGGACGATGACCTAATATCCCCCCGGGCCGACTCGCACAATAAACAACATAGACATCCGCCCATGTATTCGTATCTGAGTTGACATACCGTCGGCTGAAAAAATCATCCGCAAAGTTGTCTTCCATATACTCTCGCGTCGTCGAGCGAATACTAAGCTCAGTACCGGCCCACCCGCTGACCTGCATCGGGAATTCGCTTAGAGGAACAGAAAGTTTAATAGGTTCTTCGCCGAGCAGCCGTATCCGCTTGGCGGGAACACGGTAAGCAATGCCCGCCGATACCAACAGCACAACGCTCAACAGCCAGACAAGCCACACCGAGACCCCGCCTGCACTGCAGCGTTGCCGCGCACATACGCCCAAACGACTATTGTCAAATGAATACATCAAGCGGGACAGCCCTAAAGTAGCACTCCAGAATCGCAATAAGCCCTATTCAGCTAATAAAATGCACAATTGCCAGCAAGAATCTCGAAGAACCTCCTCCATGAGGCCGCTGCATTAAGCTGGCGTGATATTATGCTCTATCATCGTCGTTTGTCAAGCCCAATTTCGCAAAAAACACAAAATTGGCCCGAAACCCAGCACTTCCGATAATCAGTAGCAATCTCAAACAATCGGCCGGAACATTTGGTTAAGTCCGATATTACATCTGCAATCGCATATCTTACGGGACGAAAACGCGATTACCACCGCTGACAGACCTCAAATCAGCGTAGAATACCATAATTTGAAGCTCAATCTTCACCGACAGCCCTGTAAACAGCCGAAAATACCGAATAGTCCACATTTGACCCGGACATATCACCGGGCAGCATTTTTTTGCTCCCGCCGGATTTGATTTTTATAGTTTTATTGTGGATAGATGTAGCATTAGGTACGTATAAACGCACAGGATCCCGCATATTATGGACAGCAACATAACAGTAAACAGGCCGACGCGGACGCTGAGGCCCCTGCCGGGCATAATCTGTCTGGCCCTCATAAACATAGGGTTTACCCTAATAACAGTTGAACCGGCAAATGCGGCAACTTACTACCTCGACGCTGCAACCGGCGACGACAGCAATCCCGGAACAAGCGAACTGCCATGGAAGACGCTCAACAGGGCCTACACCTGGTACTCCGGAGGAGGCTCAAAAGTCCAGGAGGGTGATACCGTACTCTTTAGAAACGGAGATTACGGCACGTTCAGAGAGGATAGCTACGATGGAGAATCGTATCTGTTCTACAGGAGCGACTGGATTACTTACAAAGCCGATACGGGACATACGCCGACACTCACCCAAATCTATGTGCGGAACATGGATAAATGGGGCGATATCGTACACGGAAGCTCCTATTTGATCTTCGACGGATTCACTGTATCAAACGGCGTCGTGACATACTACACATCGTATGTCCAGATAAAAAACTGCACAATAACAACGACGCCGACACGCGAAGAGGGTGACTATGCTCCTTACTACAGCGACTGGTCAACGGCTGTAGATAATGTAAGTGCCCGATATATTACGATTGAAGATAATGACATATCACATGCTCGCAGGGGCGTAAAGGCCGGATCCTATGGGGTCGTAAAGGGTAATACAATTCACTATGTCGGAGAAGACACAATAGAGGCCACCGGGGCCAGTCACGTCCTGATAGAGAACAATACACTCCACGATATAAGCACCGTAAGGGCTATGCGGCACATCTACGGCACTATAACCGGAGATTTCAATTCCGTCGGAGCAGGGGAAATAGTGACCCAGGAAAACGGAGCTATAGGAGCCGTCGGGCTCGAACGGAGCAACTATATCGGCGTCTGGCAGACCGGCCCGATAGCCTTCAGCGCCGGCGGAGGCACAATAACCGGAGCTGAAACCGGAGCTACTGTGACAAACATATCCCTCGTGGACGGAACACACACCGACGGAATTCAAATAGACAATTCCGGAGTCCAGACTGACGTGACAATCAGAGGAAATACCATCTACGACATCCCGCACCAGGGAATAAAGGTAGAGGCAAATGGAAAAGGAAGCAACTTAACCATTGAAAACAACCTCATCTATGATATTGGCCGTTGCCTCTATATTTCCGGAGCAAGCGATGTGGTCATCAACAACAACACCCTTCTCGAACAGGTAAGATTTGCCGAAGACGGCAATACGACAATAAGCCAGTTGTACAACAACATCATCCAGCAACTCGCTATCGATGGCGACGACGCCGGAGAATATGTCAGAGTAGCTGCCCATGGCAACAATATATTCAACTGGACGCCGGGCACAGGCGGAGCGACTTACCCCTTTACCCTCAGCAGCACCGAAGCAATCGCCGCTATTCTCAATGCGCTGTTCAATGATGCGCCGAATAATGACTACACCCTCAAGGCAGGCTCTGCCGCCATTAACTTCGGCAATGCCTCATACGGCCCCGCAACCGATAAAGACGGCAACGCCCGCGTTGGCGCGCCCGATGCCGGATGCTACGAATACACCGAATCCGGCTCGGCCAACAACGCACCCGTACTTGGCGAAATCGGCGCAAAATCCGTCGATGAGAACACCCTGTTGAGCTTCTCGATCTCCGCTGAGGACGCCGACAGTGACACTATAACCTACTCCGTTTCGAACCTGCCCACCGGAGCAACTTTCTCAGGCCAGGAATTCTCATGGACCCCGGGATACACCCAGGCAGGCTCGTATGACGTGACGTTCACAGCAAGCGACGGAACCGACAGCGACTCCGAAATCGTAACAATAACCGTCGCCAATACCAACAGGCCGCCGACCCTGGCAGCTATCGGCGCAAAGTCCGTCGATGAGAACGCAAGCCTCTCATTCTCGATCTCAGCTGCCGATGCCGACAGCGATACGATCACATATTCAGCCGCAACCCTGCCCGCCGGTGCGACTTTCTCCGGCAGTGCATTCAGTTGGACGCCGGGATACACCCAGGCAGGCTCGTATGACGTGACATTCACCGCAAGCGACGGAACCGACAGCGACTCCGAAATCGTAACAATCACCGTCGGCAACATCAACAGAGCCCCGACCCTGGCATCGATAGGAAGCCTCTCGGTGGATGAGGGAAGCCTGCTGAGCCTCTACCTGACCGCCGCCGATCTCGACGGCGATTCACTGACCTACTCTGCCACCGGCCTGCCCAACGGAGCGGCCTTCGTCAGCAGAACCTTTACATGGACGCCTGGATACACCCAGGCAGGCGCCTATGATGTGACCTTTGCCGCCAGCGACGGCGACGCCCAGGATTCCGAAACCGTTACAATAACGGTGAACAACACCAATAGAGCACCCGTCCTGACCGCAATAAGTGATCAATCCGTCAACGAAACAGCACTTTTGACATTTGATATAACCGCAACCGACGCCGACAGCGACACCCTGGAATACTCCGCGACTTCTCTGCCGAGCGGGGCAGCATTCTCCGGCCAGACCTTCACATGGACGCCTTCGCACACCCAGGCGGACAGCAGCTACGAAGTAACCTTCACGGTCAGCGATGGGACGGAGGAAGATTCCCAGGCCGTTACCATCACCGTAAGCGATACCACCGCGCCGGTCGTCTCCGGACGCTCGCCGGCCGCCGACTCCATACAGGCCCCCTTGAACAATCTGATAACACTCCACGTCACTGACGACGGCAAAGGCGTTGATCCCGCCGCCGTCGTAATAACGCTCGACGGCAGCATCATATATACCGGCGATACCGCCAATTACATCAGTGCGACCGGAAACTGCAGAAGAACCGGCACAGCAGCGGACTATACCTATTCTTATCAGTCCGACGACGTCTTCGACTTCGATGAAACGAAGACCGTTACTGTAAACGCCTCCGACCTCGGCGGAATCGCCATGACCGAAGTATCTTATTCCTTCAGAACAGAAATGCGATCATTCGGGACAAATAGACTGCTCGGATCGGATGTCGAGGACCTCGATAAAGCCGCACCTGCAACCGTAAGAGACAGCAGCAACAATATCTGGGCCGTTTGGCACGCAGGAGCGGCCGGCAGCAGGGATATCTACATCGCAAAGCTCACTGCCGGTTCAACTTCATTTGGAGCCAGCACACAGATAACCGCCGACGCCGCCGACCAGTGCAGCCCGACGCTCGCCCTGGGAACCGACGACAAGCTATACCTCGCCTGGCAGGACAACAGACGAGGCGACTGGGATATCTATGCATCGACTTCGACAAACGGAACCACCTGGGCGACCCCGCAGAGAATTACAGACTCCAACGACAACCAGATCGCCCCTGCCATAGCGGTTGACAGCCAATCCACGAATCGTGCATATATAACCTGGCAGGACGATAGAGCCGGCAACGAAGACATCTATGTCGCCGTATCCAGCAATTCATTCGCAACGAACACCACCACCCGGATAACCTCCGACGCCTCCGACCAGACCGACCCTGCTATAGCGATAGACGCCTCAAATACGGCATATGTCGTCTGGACCGACGCAAGAGGCGCAACCGCCGATATTTACGGCGCCGCCTCAGGTTCCTGGACCAATGTCGCCATAGTGAGCAAGGCCGCCGATCAAACGAATCCGGCCGTCGCCGCCGAGGAATCGGGATCCGTTCTGCACATAGCATGGCAGGACACCACCGCCGGCAATAGTGACATATACTACGCCTCCACCGAAGGCATGCCGAGCAGTCCGGTTGCAGGCAGTAATCTCATCGACGACACATCAGACGCCGCACAGCTTACGCCAGTCATCGCCGTAAGCGGCGCTGCAGGCAGCAGCCTGAAGGTATTCGTCTGCTGGCAGGACGCCAGGAACACCGATACCGACCTTTACATGGTCCAGGCAAACTCGACAAATCTGACAAATGTGCTCGTGGGCGACGGAACCGCAAACTCAGGGCAGAGTCAGCCGGCTATAGGCACAGACCAGTATGCCCATCCTTACCTCGTCTGGATCGACGACAGAAATGCAAATACGGAAGTCTATTACGCCGCAAGCACGTTCATGCAGCCGACAGCACTGGTAGCAGAAGCAATCACCACAGCGGCCGGAGGAACGGTAGGAACCGACCCCGAAACAATAACCGGCGCAGACGATGTTTCTGTTGTTATACCCGCCGGAGCATGTGCTTACGATGTGACAATCTCCATCACCGAGATTGATAATCCGCCGGACCTCACTCACCAGCGATTAAGCAGCTACGACTTCGGGCCAAGCGGCATCGAATTCAGCGAGCCAGTAACTATCACAATACCATACGCCGTTGCGGCTTCGGACCCGACGCCAACAGCATACTGGTACGATTCAATGACCGGAGCTCTAAGCCAGCAGGGTATAACGGAAATCGAAACCATCGTACTTTCCCCCACGCTGCACGCACTGCGATTCAAAACAACGCACTTCACGCCCTTCTACGTAGCAGTCGCAGCCGCCGCTGCCGTCGGAGGAGGAGGCGGAGGCGGAGGCGGAGGAGGCGGATGCTCGATGTCGCCCAACGCCAACACGACCGCCCTCGATTTCCTTATACCATACCTCGGCCTCGCCGCAGCTATGCTTTTCATCAGATTGCGGGACATCGCCAATCACAAGAAATCGGCCGCCCCTGCCGCGAGAGGCAAACAGTGAAAATGACCGAATCGACCGCCAACCTTGCCGTTACGAACATGACGGAACGTCTGCCCCTTGCTCCTTCGGACGCCTTTTCTTCGAAAACGCAGGGACGAGCCGGCTGCCGCTGCGCAATTGAGTGTCTCTGTCTGACCATTGCGGTAGCCCTGGCAATCAAGAGCATGGCCGACAGCTCGCTTTCGGATATCCTGTGGTTCCTCGGACCGGCTGTACTGGTAGCTGCCGGGCTCCTGCCCGCTATACTAAGGAAAGAGACATTCGCCAAAATCGGGCTCAAAGCAGCCGACGTAAAGACAATGCTCCCCATACTCGCACGAACCTGCCTCGTAGTCTTCCCGCTCACATTTGCCGGGATGTGGCTGGTGAGGTCGCGCGGACTCGAAATACCGCTAAGAGTCGCAATGCCGAAAAATGGCCAAATCTTAGGCTGGCTCTTCTATCAGTTCTTCTACGTTGCAGTCGCGGAAGAAATATTCTTCAGGGGGTATCTCCAGACCAATCTGATGCGCATCGCCGATGCAATCTCCGGGCCCCGCGATTGGCCCGCCCTGCAAAAATGGATAGGCATAATCCTCGCAGCCGCCTGTTTCGCAGCCGCACACGTAATCGTCCGAGGCCAGGCGGTAGCTGCTCTGACGTTCTTACCTGGCATCGTCCTCGGATGGCTCTTCATACGAACCAAATCGCTGCTGGCCCCGATAATCTTCCACGGCCTGGCAAATACCTGCTACTGCATAATCGCCGTAGCCCTCGCCTGAGACCATTCAGCCGCAAGGCCACGCCCCGCAATCGCCGCCGCCCGCCTGCAATAACTCAAAACCCTTCAACAACTACATCATCGAAGTAGCCCCCGGTATTGCCGCAAGTGTATAACCCAATGCTCCCGGAGCCAAGAGAACTGTCTGTAAC
>JAFGCD010000064.1 GCA_016932835.1 Sedimentisphaerales bacterium | reverse complement strand
CGATGCAAGATATCATGCGCTTCACGTGGAGGCCTGATCGAGAAGCGGCAAGGCACGGCCGCGTTGCGGCCGGTTGAATCTTGCGTAGGCCCTTCGTTCCTGGATACTCCTGGCTGGAGGTACACGCCAGTTGTAAGGACCGTAGTTGACGACCCATGGCACTTGGTCGAGGACGGCTTGCCTACTGTGTGCCGCGATTAGCTGCTCTTCGACCTGTATTGGCGTGAGTCTGTTGACCATGCATAGATGCCTCAGCAGGCTGGCCCTTCGCCGAGGGTCGTGGACGAAGAGGATGTGTTTGGCCTGGTGACAATCATGGCACAAGGCCTGGAATCCGCGCAGGTGCTGATAGCCTGTGCGGTGATTGAACTGCCAGACCTCGTGGCAGTGCAGACGGCCCCTGCGGGCGCACACGTGACAACGATAGTAAGCCTTATAGTAGATGGAATGCCGAATGCGGTTCCACTGGTCACGGGGCAGCAACTTGGCGAGGGTGGCCAGGCGCGAGGCCCTTGGGATCGGATCAATCGTCAGACGAAGATATGCCATGTTTGAATTATATGGGGGACGGCCTTATAAATTAGTACGGTGCTGGGAGGCGCCAAGGGCGGCCTGGCGCCTGCCACAAGATCAGTGAATCACAGCGCGCCAAATCACCTCCTATTGGCGGCTTCACCCATAATTCTCGCTTGCGGTCTGCGACCGCTGGGGCGATCAGGCCAAGCGAGATTAAGGGTGTGCGCCGGATAGGAGCGGAGGTGATTTGGCATGATTGGCTCGAACGTTCCATTGGGCAGGCAGGGCTCAGGCCGATGCATCGTCTGCGGCAGGATCACACCCCTTATGCGCAAACGCGAAGACAGGGATCGGGTGATTGCCGGCCTCAAACGGCGGAGGCCTGAAAGGCCGGCTCCATGTGGGCATGGTCAGCCGGGTGTCTGCAAAGACTGCTGCATCGCGGCCCTCGAAGGCCACGGGTGCATATGGTGGGAGCTCTGCTGGCAGATATGAGACTCTTGTGGCGGCTCAGGCCTTGGAGGCGGCAAGCGCAGGGGACTGCAAGCTGTCCCTGTGCACCCATTGGACAGGTGCGCTTGAGCCGGATAGGAGCCAATGGGTGATTTTCAGGCGCTTGGGGCGTTTGAAAATGTGTAACCCTATATGGTTAATTGGGTTACGGTGATGTGTGGTAATATGCTAATAGGTATAGAAAACGAGAAAATGAAAACAACCGCCAAAGTTTTACGCCAGAGCCTTGCGGATACCCGCCAGCGCCATCTTGTAGAAGACCATCACCTCGGCTATCGCCCCGATGAGCAGGCACTGGCGGAGCGTCCCGAGTACAATTAGCCAGGTGGAGTTGTCGGCCCCTGTCTTAAATACATATGTGAAGACGACCATCTCCCAGGCCACCAACGCCAGGCCCACGGTACCCAAGAGCACGATCCCCCACTCCCACGAGAAGTAAACACAGATAAGGGGCATGCGTCCCTCCAGCCACGAGTTCCACGACATGCATTTTCGGGCGGTAACGAATTGCCGGCGGTCCAGCAGGTCTTCCAGGGCCGCCGCTACATAGAAGGTATTACCCGCCAAGGCCCAACCGAACAGCCAGATGACCAGCATGTCCTTTATGAGCAGGGCCGAGGGCAGGATATTAATCGTGCGGCTGGCTTGGCTATTGTCAGGGATCACCCGCAAGAGCAATCCGGCCCCCGCTGCACTGCACAATGCCAGCAGCAGGGCGCTCAACAGTAGCGCCCAGCGCTTACGGTGCCACAGGAACGATCCTGGCAGGGCGAAGCAAAAAGAAATAGCAGCGAAGAATAGGATGACCATTACAATAACACGGCTCCACAGACTGGTCGACATCACGTCCGGGGCAAAGGGTATCTACTTCACTTAGGTCATACTTCAGCTCGACGTTAAGCTCGACCCGATAGCGCCCTTTTCGCCAAAGATCCGAATAGACCTCGGCCCCAGTATCCAAAGATATTCCATACATGCTATCTATATGGATACGCAACCTTATGAGATTGGGTGATGTTGAAGCAAGCATAGAAAACACACCGAGCACATTTTCCGCAACAGACGGTCAGAACGACTTCGTTCCGACCTCAGAAGACGATGATTCTGATGTCACAGATACAGTTTTGCCCGTAGGTCTCCTTGGACTTACCGAAGCTGAAGTTGACACATCTCAAGATGTTCAGTCGCAAGTCCGTCAGAACAGACCTAATCCCGCACCCAGTAATCGCAAGCCACCATTCGTGCTCCGCAGTGGAGACGGTGCCCGTGGCAGACACGGTCTCCCGTTTCCCGGCGCCAAGTCTTCCAGAGGTCACAAGACGGGGACTAGACTCACAATGAGTACGCGTTTCTGCCCAGATATCAGTGAATTGGTCGCCAAGGAAAACTGCGAATACTGTGATAAATACCGCCACTGGCCCGAGGGCACCGACGATGAGCCCAAAGAATGTTGGTACGATTGGGAGGCCGCACCCAAGCCTGACAAGCATGGCGACGAAGAGGATGATGAGGATGAATGATGACCCATCCAATTAAAGACCTTCTGCAAGAATCAGCCTCCTTGACAACTCTTGTTCAGTGACAAGGTCGAAACCCTATCGAGTCACAAAAGGAGACCTAACTAATGTCACCCGCCGTATCCTCAGCACTAAAAATACAGAGGCTGAAAGGGTCTCTCGAAGGTAGGTTGGTAAAGTGAGTGAAGATCGATCAACAGAACGACGGCATGATGTGGTGGACTGGCAGCACTCATGAAGAACCCACGAGCTAAACTTGAGCCCGAGAGAGCTCCAATCTACTGGATGCAAGAGGCCATCACTTACCTCGGTCTTGATCGCCTTGGTCTTGCCCAGCCAGAACAAGCCATTTACAGGATGGTAAGGAAGGGGATCCTTAAGCCGCGGAAAATCGGTAGATTCCTTGCCTTCAGCAAAACAGAGCTGGATCATGTCGTAGCTAACGGGGAAAAAAAACGCAAGCCGGGGCGGCCCAGAAAAATCGAAAAATAAGGAGTTATGAAAATATTGTCTGAATACTGTCTGAAACTAATTACCTCTTATTCGAGCCACCCGCCAACAAAGCCTCATAAGTGCTTATTGTGCAAGGCTTTCAATAATGGGCGATACTGGACTCGAACCAGTGACCTCACGGGTGTGATCCGTGCGCTCTAGCCAACTGAGCTAATCGCCCCTGATGCGGCATATCAAACAGCCAATCGCCCCCTTTGTCAACTCTTATTTGGGCAACACCCCCCCAGGCCAAGTATTGCAAATCGACGGGGCATCCAGCCGAATACAACCGGCCTTCGATGATAATACTGTTTCTAACCGCTGCGACGCCGCATTCATTATGTTCTTGCCTGGAATCCCGCGCCGAAATACAATTATCCGCCGAACTGGCCCACAATATCAAAGTCACCGGATTTTGGTATGGGTCATAAGGGGCCCCTGGGGCCGTTCATCAGTCGCAGGAATCAGGAAAGCGAGGATAGAATGCGAAAACTCTCGACTTGTTTGGCCCTTGTGTTCTTTCTCGGTTCGCCCGCAAACGCCCGGTTATCTGAAACTGAAGATGCCGGGCAGGCCTCCGCGCCCCTGCTCTCTTCGGCCGTTTCGCTCGACGGCGAAGACTGGATTCTGGCCGTCGATCCGGAGAATGTCGGAAGGCAGCAGCAGTGGCAGACCAAACCGCTCGAAAACGCAAAACAGACGAAAGTCCCATGGATCATACAGGATGCTTTCCCCGGCTATCACGGCGTCGCATGGTATCGCCGCCGGTTTGCCCCGCCGGACAATCCCCACCGCAGCGGGCGATACCTTCTCAGGTTCTGGGCTGTGGATTACAAGGCCGACGTCTGGCTCAACGGCGACTACCTCGGAACTCACGAAGGCGGCGAGTCGCCCTTTGTCCTCGACGCCACAGATGCCGTGAAGCCAAAACAGGATAACCTCCTGTCCGTCCGCGTCCTGAATCCGACCCATCAACCCATAGACGGCATTGTGCTCAATGAAACGCCTCACAGAAACAAGGCCCTGCCTTATACCGCGGGCAGCGCCTGGAACCAGGGCGGGATTATGGATTCCGTCGAGCTTATTATTGCCCCGCCCCTGCGAATCGAAGACCTCTTCGCCATGCCCGATTGGAAAACCGGTGACATTCGCATCCTCGCGACGGTCCGCAATACCCTGCCCCGGACAGTCCAGGCCGGACTCGACCTTGCCGTAGCGCCTTCCGCCTCCGGCCCGACCATCCGAAATATCTCACTGCTGCGAAAACTGCCGACGGGAAAAAGCACCCTCGAAACAACCGTGCATCTCGACAACCCCCGGCTCTGGCAACTCAATGACCCCTTCCTCTACCGTATCACAGCCAGCCTGCGGGCGGAAGACTCCGGCTCGCTCGATGAGTATTCCATCCGATGCGGCTTTCGGGATTTCCGATTCGACAGAGGCGCCTTCCGCCTGAACGGAAAACGTATCTACCTGCGCTGCTCGCATACCGGCAACTGCTGCCCCGTCGGTCTGGAGATGCCCCTCGACACGGATATCCTCAGAAGAGACCTCATAAACGCAAAGGCTATGGGATTCAATGCCATTCGCTTCATCGCCGGCGTCCCGAAAAGATACCAGCTCGACCTCTGCGACGAGATAGGGCTGATGGTGTACGAAGAATCATACGCCGCCTGGTGCCTCGCGGATTCGCCGCAAATGACCCGTCGATACGACGATTCCGTCCTCGGCATGATCCGCAGGGATAGAAATCATCCGAGCGTCGTCATCTGGGGACTCTTGAACGAAACGCCCGACGGCGCGGTCTTTCGCCATGCACTGGCCTTTCTGCCGACGCTCCGCGAAAACGACGACTCCAGGGTTGTCCTGCTCAACAGCGGTGCGTGGCACACCAACTCAGGAAACATCGCCGGCATAGAGGCCTGGCGAAACCGCGACCGCGTGGACCCGTGTGTCACTCGCAACAGTACCGACCACACAATAAAAGCTCTCGGCATTACATGGGCCTCCGGACAACTGTCATTCCACCCCGGACGAAACGGTGAGTATTCCGTCGTCCGGTGGACCGCCCCCAACGACGACAACATCAAGATCGAAGCCCTGTTCAGCAGCATCGCCCGGCGAGCAACCACTGATGTCCATGTAAACCACAACACCGGTTCGCTCTTTGACGGCCTGATTAACGTCGGCAGCGCCGGCCCGCAGGCAGAGTTTAACGGCTCGACCGAAGTCGCAAAAGGCGATACAATCGATTGCGCCGTCGGTTACGGCAACGGCGACTACGGCGCCGACACCACCGCCCTGCATCTCCTCATTACTTCCGCATCGGGAAAAATCCATGACGCCGCCGCGGATCTGTCCGTCCGCAGCAATCCCGCCGGTCCCTGGAGCTACGGCTGGCTCGCACCGGCGCCGAAGCCCGACCCGAAAACCTTCACGCCATATCCGCTCAGCGTAAAAGAAGAAGCTGTCGGTTCGATAAGCAATCCCGGCTCGAACCGCTGGCAGGACCTGCTCACAGACATCCACCCTTATCAGCGAGTCCCTCACACCGCCGCCGTCATTAACACACTGCGAACCGTCGGTGACGGCAAACCCGTATTCCTGTCCGAATACGGAATCGGAAGCGCCATCGACCTGGTGAGAACCGTAAGGCAATACGAGCAGCTCGGCAAGGCCGACGCCCAGGACGCCGTGCTCTACCGCCAATGGCGAGACCTCTTCCTCGCCGACTACGACCGCTGGAAAATGGACATGATATTCGCTGGACCTGAGGACTTCTTAGCCAAAAGTGTCGCGCGAATGGCGGCCCAGCGCCTGCTCGGACTGAACGCGATTCGAGCAAACCCGAACGTCATAGGATACAGCATCACAGGAACCGTCGATCAGGGTATGACCGGAGAGGGTTTGTGGACGACATTCCGCCGGCCAAAGCCCGGCACCAGCGACGCCGTATTCGACGGGTGGGCGCCTCTGCGATGGTCTCTCTTTGTCGAACCGCCAAACGCCTATGCCAGAACGCCGCTCAAGTTTGAAGCCGTTCTTGCCAACGAAGACGCTCTCTCGCCCGGCGATTACCCGGTTCGCCTCCGGGTCACCGGGCCCGACGCATCGAGACTCTTCGAGCGAACAGTCACTATATCGATCCCCGACCCCAAGGCCGCCCCTGAGCCCTCGATGGTCCTGCCGGTCTTCGCAGAAGAAATCGCAATCGATGGCCCGCCCGGCAAGTACCGTTTCACCGCCGCCTTCGAGCGAGGCGCCGCGGCTGCCGGCGGCGATGCCGAGTTCTACCTGGCCGACCCAGCCCGGATGCCCCCCGTCGCCGGCGAAGTGGTGCTCTTGGGCGACGACCCCGAATTGGCAAGATGGCTCGCCGCCCGCGAAATCAAGACACGCCCCTGGTCGGACCAGTCCCCGCCGGCGCGCGAGTTGATCCTCGTATCAGGAGCCGCCGGAGGCAAAGCCGTATTCATCGAGCTCGCCGGGAGGATCGCCTCCGGCTCGACCGCCGTATTCCTGACGACCGCTGCCTTTGCAGAAAACGGCGACGCAACGGCTTTGGTCCCGCTGGTCCGGAAAGGCGCCCTGGCTGTCATTCCGAACTGGCTCTACCACAAAGATGAATGGACCAGGCGGCATCCGATCTTCGCAGGCCTGCCCTGCGGGGGACTAATGGACTACACCTTTTACCGTGAAATCATCCCCGACGCAGTCTGGTCTTCCCTGCCCGAACCAGCAGAGGCCGTCGCAGGGGCGATCAACGCATCGCAGGGATATTCCGCCGGCCTGATGATTGCTGTTTACGACCTCGGCGCGGGCCGATTCATACTCAACACGATGCGCATCCGCGAAAACCTCGGCCCGAATCCCGTTGCCGAACGGCTTCTCAGGAACATCCTCAATTACGCCGCCCCGCAGCCAGACGCGCCGCCGGCGGAAATAACGCCGAATTTCGACGACAATCTGAAAGCACTCGGCTACACAAAGTAGTACTGGGCCGCGGCGCCTCCGACCACATCAGGAATCCGAACTGTGTTCCGTTGCCACAAGATTGATCTTGCCAAGCTTTACCCCTTTCATACTCAGCAGGCTCTCGGCTACCTTGTTGATCCTCCCGACCGGCCCTCGCAGCACGATTACTTCGAGGCAGTTGTGGTGGTCGAGATGAACGTGAAGCGACGATATCGCCTGCAGCAGATGCGAATGCTGCAGTTCGATGAGCTTCTGGGGAACCTTTGTCGCGTGATGATCGTAAACCAGGCAGACCGCGGCCACCGCATGGGCCTTCGGATTGCTCAAAACCTCGCTGCTCAGTTGCTGGCGAACGAGATCGCGGATCGCCTCCGACCTGCTTTTGTAGCCCTGCCTGGCGATGAGACTGTCGAATTTCGAAAGCAGTTTCTTGTCCAGTGAAACACCGATACGCTCGACTTTATCCATCTTCGGCTTCCCTTCTATACGTTTCTTTCAAACCGAACGCCTGACTCCTGCTGGTGACATAAACCGCCTGCTCGGCGAACAGGTTCGGCATGAAACGCACCGGACGAAGCCGGCGCTTACTCAGAGGAATCTTTTTCTCAACAGTCACCGCAAGGCCTCGGCAAAACTCGTCGAAGTCCCGCAGCGACAGAAAGTGTATGTTCGGAGAATCGTGCCACCCGAACGGCAACTGCTCGGTGACAGGCGCCTTGCCGCCGAAAAACAGATGCGCCCTGCTTCGCCAGTGTGCGAAATTCGGAAAGCTCACAACCACCTTCTTGCCCACCCGGAGCAGTTCATCGAAAACCTTCTGCGGATTCCTGACGGTCTGCACCGTCTGCGAGAGTATGACATAGTCGAAGTTCTTGTCGGCGTACCCGGCAAGGCCGTCCTCGATATCGTGCTGGATGATTGGCAGTCCGCGAGCGACGCACGCCGAGACGAGTTTCTGCGAGAGCTCTATGCCTTCCGGTTTTATGTCCTTGTCTTCCGTCAGTCTGGCAAGCAGCTCCCCGTCGCCGCACCCTATATCGAGCACCGTACTGCCGGGCTCTATCAAAGATTCGATCAACTCGTAATCGACGCGGGTCCGGAAGGCATTCTCAATCGGGGTAGCCGCAGCCGCCGAATCGGTCGGCTTCTTTTCTCCCGCTCCAAGGCCGGGCCGGTGAGTTGCCGTGAGAAAGCCCGCGATGAATGCCCCCAGAACATCGAGTTCGAGCAGAAAGGCATCGTGGCCGTAGGGCGAGTCGATGTTGCAGAAACTGACGTCCTTACGGTTGGCCACAAGAGCATCGACTATTTCCCGCGACTGCGCCGGGGTAAACAGCCAATCGCTCGCAAAGCTTACCACGAGGAATCTGGACCGGACCTCGGCAAACGCCTGCCGGAGCGAACCATAGTCTTTCGCCGGATCGAAGTAGTCCGAGGCCTTGGTTATGTAGAGGTAGCTGTTGGCGTCGAACCGCTCCACGAAGCTTCGCCCCTGGTAGTCCAGATACGTCTCGACGGCAAATTCGGAGTTGAAATCGTAGCTGTATTCCGCCGCGCTTCTCAGTTCCCTGCCGAACTTCTCCCGCATCCCCTGCTCCGACAGGTATGTGATATGCCCGATCATACGCGCGATTGCAAGTCCCCGGTCCGGGCCCTTTCCGCCGTGATACTGTCCCCCTGCGAAATCGGCGTCGGCAAGGATGGCGTTCCGGCCTACCGCGTCGAACGCTACCGACTGCGCGCCCAGGTGAGTCGTGGTAGCAATCGGTATCGCCGCCCGCACGAAGTCGGGATACTCGATCGCCCACTGCAGGACCTGCATCCCGCCGATAGACCCGCCTATCACCGCAAGAAGCTGCCTGATTTCCAGCTTGTCGAGCAGAAGTTTCTGAACCTTGACCATATCGCCGATAGTAATAATCGGAAACTCCAGACCGTAAGGTCTTGACGTCGCAGGGTTGATTGACGACGGCCCCGTAGTTCCGCTGCATCCGCCGAGGAAGTTGGAGCAGATTACGAAATACTTGTTCGTATCGATGCCCTTGCCCGGCCCGATCATATTGTCCCACCACCCGGCCTTGGTCTCTTCGCTGCTGTGATAACCCGCTGCGTGCGCATCGCCGCTCAACGCATGGCATATCAGGATAGCGTTATCGCCGGCGTCGTTAAGCTCGCCGTAAGTCTCGTAAGCAACGTCGATCGGCCCAAGCGATTTACCGCATGAAAGCTCGAGCGGAGCATCGGCCTGGACCACCCGAACGCTCCGAGTCGCTGCAATCCCGACCGAGTTTTTATCAATCGTTGCCATTTACCCCCAGAGTATAACCCAAAAATACCGCCTGTAAACCCTTCGCGGCGGGCTTGCTTAGCCCGCTTCTCGATTCCCTGCCTTTTGCTCGGCACATCGAGTTCCGCCCCGGCTGTTATGATGACTTGCGTAAGGCTGGAATTTCCGGAAAGACAATCACCTGTTTCGAACCGGCGATTTTGTCCTCCAGCCGGTAGAAATCGAAGTCAACGAAACCGCCGGTCGTCTTCGTGGCGAAATTAAACAGTCCGAACCGGTAGCCCATGAAGTGAGGCAGCGTATAGACCATCTGCAAAGGCTCGCCGATTGTGACCCATTATTTCCCGTCGAGACTGTACCTAAAGCAGGCCTTGTCCGCGCGACCCCTGTAATCGCAATCCACTCTCAGGTAAACGACCCGCTGCTTTAAGGCAACGCCCTCGACCTCTCGCCGCCGCCCCGATTCGGCACTGACCATGACGATCGACTTGTCCCGGCCGTCCATCTTCACGCCGACAAAACCATACTTTTTCTGCAAAACGCACAGGCCCGCGAAATCGCCGTCCTTCATCCCTGCCGTATCGATAGCCGTTCTCGCCGAGCTTTCTGGTCCGAAGGTTCGCTGCGTAAGCGTGTTGCGGGCGCCGACCAAATCGGCATCGACCCGCCCCGTTGTCAGCCGCAGGTAGCCGGCCCTGGCGCTGAGCGACCAATACCGGGTGTCGGGATTGTGATTCCACTGTCACGCAAGGCCGAGTCCGCCCCGGCCGGATTCGGCCGTGAACTCGTCGCAAGCGACAAGGTTGACTAAGCCGCTGTTATCGTTCGGGATATCGAGGGTCAGCGGCGCCTTGCCCTCGACGCCGAGAACGGGTCAGCCGTCCTCCCACTTCACCGGAACAATATAGGGAACGCGCCCAACCGCGTCGTGATCCTGGAACAGAAACGCATACCAGTCGCCTCCGGGGGTGTCGATAAGGCCGCCCTGTGCGATGCCTTGATCCTGCAGGGCGACTTTGCCTTCGTACGGTCCGGCGATATTGTCCGCCCGGTGGACAATTGCCGTACGCATGCCCCCCCTCGGCCAGGTGATATTCATAATGTAATACCTGCCGTTTATCTTGCGAATCTGCGAGCCTTCGGCGGGCAGACCTATGTTGGGGCCTGCGACCTTGCCGGCATTGGGGATGATTACCTGGTTCGTCCCGCCCGGCTTGATCGCCGAGGCATCGGCAGTCAGTTCGGTCAATCTGATATCCCCTCCGCCGTGCACCATGTACACCCGCCCGTCGTCGTCGAAGAACAGCGAATTGTCGTGTAAGGACGGCCTGAACGAAACTTCTTTCCATGGTCCGTTCTCGATGTCTTTTGTCGTAAAGACATGTGTCCTGCCCGTACTTGCCGAGAACGTTGATACATAAAAGGTGCCGTTGTGGCAGCGCAGGCTGCTCGCCCAGGAGCCTGCGCCGTATGCGTTCCGGCCGTTTTGCAGGGTCAGTGCGTCGTTGTCTGCGAGTCTCTGATAGGCATAGCAGACGAGTTCCCAGTTGACGAGATTCCTCGACTTCATAATTGGCAGCCCCGGACTCATGTGCATGGTCGTGCTGCTCATGTAGTATGTTTCGCCCACACGGATAACCGCCGGGTCAGGGACGTCCGACCAGATAACGGGATTTCGGGCCGGTTCGGCCTGCAGGGTTGCGCCGGCGAAAATAACGCTGCACAATAATAAAAGAAACGACAAATGATAACTCTTCATGGGTTGCCTTATTATTCGGATTGTACGTCGTCGGCAAAGCCGAAACAAAAAAGTCTCTGAGCCGGGAAACGGTTTCGCCTCCGTTTGCTGTTGTAGTATTGCAATGCTTTTTTTCAAGGATGGTCTTCCTCGCTCAATACCGCTTGCCCTGATTCGCAAATCCCGCATCTTTGCTCTAATCGCTATCCGCAGCGGACCGCCCGGCTGCACGGGTTCCGCCTCCCCGGGCCGCCGAGAAAAAGATTGAGGCCGGCGCAAACCCATTTACCGCAAAGAATTACAAGAAAACCACCCCTGCCTGCGTTGGAAACCCAGGCCGAATTCGAATCCGGGCCCGGCGATTCACGGCGAGATGTGAAGTGCGGCATCGCAAATCAATACAGGCGCCCCTGCCGCAAGCCGGAAATTTCTTGCAATTCCCGCTGGATTCGGCCATACTGGGCGGTGCATAATACGGAAAATCCATGCGCCGCGTGCGCGATACTCAAGTTTAGGAGACTTTACGAATGAACGATGGAATGGGCCCGGGCAATCTGCTCGATACAACCGACAGCCTCGAAGCCGTCGGCGTGTTCCGTGGATGGAAAAACTTCATGTTCCTGATCGTACTGCTTTGCCTGCTCGCCGTGCAGGCCGGTTTCTGGCTCGTAAATATCGGCACGATCCCCGTCGAGGCCAAAGGCGAAGCCGAGATTACCGCCGCTGCGCCGACTCCTGTCGATGCCAATGCGCCAGCCGATCCGAACGCCCCGGCCGAAGCCGGGACCAAAAAGTCCGGAATCAAGGCGCTGCTACCCCAAAAAATGGACTACGAGCTGCTCGGCAGAATCCTGACCCTGGTCAACGCAATATTGATACTGACGGCGTGTGTTTATGTCCTGACGACAATGTTCAGCCTGAAAGTTTCGATGACAGGCAAGCTCGGCGGGATCAACCATATCGGCAGAGCGTTCTTCCTGTCGCTGTTCATGTTTGTGCTGCTGCTGCCGTGGCAGAAGATATTCCCAGGCATTGTCATCGGCGCAGTGTACACCCCAGCCGAACTCAAGGCTGCATATCTCGCCGACAGGTCGAACCTGCTCGACAATATTCTGTACTACCTGAGGTTCAGCGGATACTGGTTCATCGTGTTCTTCATGCTGATTCTCTCGCAGATGCGCACATGCCGCTGGACCAGGGCGATCCTTCGCAGGCTCGAGGTGGTCTGAGAAAATGGCCGGCGAGAACATCGGATTCATCGGCGCCGGAATTATGGGCGGGCCGATGGTTCGCAACCTGCTCAAGGCCGGCTGCGCAGTCACCGTTCACAGCAGAACCAGATCCCGCACCGACGAGCTTATTGCCGAAGGTGCAATCTGGGCCGACACTCCCGCCGACGCCGCCGCCCGGAGCGATGTCGTTATCACATGCGTCACCGATACGCCCGACGTCGAAGCGGTTCTGCTCGGTTGCGGCGGCGTAATTGAAAAGGCCCGGCCGGGCCTGATCTGCGTCGATATGAGCACCATCTCGCCCGCAGCGACAATAGAAATGGGCAAAACGCTGCAGGCAAAAGGCGTTACTTTCATCGATGCGCCTATCAGCGGCGGCGAAATCGGGGCCATAGAAGGCAAGCTTTCGATAATGGCCGGCGGGGCGAAGGAGGCATTCGAAACCGTTCGCCCTATCCTGGAGATAATGGGCCGGACGGTCACGCACTGCGGGCCGCTCGGATCGGGGCAAACCACAAAACTCGCCAACCAGGTAATGGTCATTCACACGATCATGAGCATTGCAGAGGGCCTTGCCTTCGCCGAGAAGGCGGGCCTCGATCTCGAAACCACACTGAAGGTAACCGGCGCCGGGGCGGCGGGCAGCCATTCGCTCAAAGCGCTCGGTCCCAAGATTATCGCCGGCGACCTTAAGCCGGCTTTCATGGTGGATTTGCAGCTCAAGGACCTTCGGCTGGTCGAGGAGTACGCCGAGAAGATAGGCCAGCCCCTGCCCGGAGTGGCGCTGGCCAGGCAACTGCTGGTATCCCTGCAGGCGCGGGGCCGGGGAAAAGACGGCACGCAGGCGCTGATAGACGTGATTCGGCAGCTCGCAGGCCGGGACTGAAATATGGCCTGCTCACGGCACAGGGGGGGCAACAGTCGAGGCTGTGCCCGGCGGGACCCTGACAAAGCGGAAAAAAAGTATCCCGGGGGCTGTAACCTGTGCAAGGCCGACGACCATTTACCCAAAAAGGATTCCGATTGCGGAATCCGCGACAATGTCTTTTTCAAAAGGAGAAAAGGTATGTTCAATCGCAAAGTGATTCTCGCTCTGGCGGTAGTCTTAACGGTCACTCTGCTTGTCGGGACGGCATTGGTGCAGGCCGGAGCGGGCGGAGCAAGAGGAAATCGCGGCGGGCAGGGTAACCGCGGCGGCGGGCAGGGCGCAGTGCAGGTGCAACCCGGCGACCGGGGCGGCGCTCAGGGCGGCGGCCGAACCGGTCCGAGATTCGACCCGGAGCAGATGAGGCAGATGATGCAGCGGCGGCTTCAGCAGCAGCTCGGCGCTACCGACGAGGCATGGAAAACACTGGGTCCCCGCGTGACGAAGGTTTATGAGTTGAACCAGCAGCTTTCCGGCTCGGGGCGCGGTATGATGTTCGGGGGCGGACGTCGGGGCGGTCAGAGCGGTCGCACGCCGGCCGGTCCTGATGCGCCGGTCAGAGAACTGTCGGCTGTGGAGAAGGCGTCGGAACAACTGACGGCGACACTGGAGAGCGACTCTGCCAAAGCCGAGGATATTACCAAGCAGTTGGCCGAGCTTCGCAAGGTCAGGGCCAAGACCAAGGAACAACTCGCTACGGCACAGCAGGAACTGCGCAAGGACCTGCCTGTAAGCACCGAGGCCAGGCTTGTACTTATGGGCCTTCTCGACTGAGACAGGTCGAATGCCCTGCGGTCGGCGGCGCCGCCGGTCGCAAGGTGCGGTTACATATTTGCGGATATCCGCAGTATCAGAGAGCCTGCCCGCAAGCCCGGCCTTCGGATGGCAAGGCGCACGAATGCCTTGGTGTCCGTGGCCGGGCAGGGCAGTTTGTTGCGCGGGTATGGGCCCGGGTTAGGGGGTCGAGGTGAGGCGGGTGATCATCTCGGCGCGGGCCGGGTATTGCGAAATGAGGGTTTTCCTGTCGGCGAGTTCAAGGTCGGCGAAATCGAATGCCGGCGCGATAGTTGTGCCCATCAGTGCGAATCGTCCGCCGGGATTGAGGATGCATCCCTGCCAGGTGCGCGCGGGTACTACGACCTGGAGGCGTTGGCCTTGCAGGATATCGCCGCCGAGGGTAATCGTCTCGGCTGAGCCGTCGGGATTAAGCCGGAGCATCGTTACGGGGTCGCCTAAATAGAAGTGAAATACCTCGTCGTATTTGAGCCTGTGCAGGGCTGAAAATGTATCGGGCGTGAGCAGGTAGAGGATGGCTGAGCTTAAGGATCTGTCGGCGCCTGCGCCGGGTGGCGGGTGAGGCGAGGCAATCTTGTGCGTGCAGCGGTATGTCTCGACGTAATAGCCGCCCTCGCCGGGCAAAGGCTTCATGCCGAAAAGTTCGATTATCTGCTCTGCAGTGGTCATTTTGATGAGTGTAAGAATACCGGTTCAAAATACAAGAATGAAAAGAAGGAAAGCCACAGAGATTATCAGGATATGGGTTAATGAGTAGATGGGGGAATGAGTGAATGAGTAGATGAGTAAATGAGTTGGGGGGATTGGATAGTGGAAAGGTAGGGATTCGAAAAATAAGGGGGAAAGCGGGGAAAATCACGCTTTTTCAAATGGGTGACCCTCGATATTAGCCTAAAAATGAGGTTTGGGGTGTAAAAACAGGCAATGTGGGCGGCATAGCTAAGAAAAAACCGTGCAAAAAACGGTCAAAAACGCGCGCAAAATGATGCAAAATGAAAAAAAGTGAGCTGTTTTGAGGAAAAATGAGCAAAAATGAGGCTGTTTTAATCACTATCATAATAGTAGGAATTAACCGCGGAGAACGCGGAGAATTAAAGTAGAAATGGCCACAGAGGTGCCTTATGGCTAAGCCACAGGCAGGCACATAAGATCAAATGAGGATGAGTAACCGCAGATACCTGAGGCACAGGGGGTAAAAAAGTCAAAAATCAAAGGTCAAAAAGCAAAAGTACAAAGTAAAAGTTAAAGATAAGATTGCCGCGTCGGCCTGCGGCCTCCTCGCAATGACCAACCTCGCCGTTAGGCAGGCTGTTTGGAATAGATTCCTCGGCCCCTCAGGGACAGGCGTATTTTGTGAAGCGTGAAGCGTGAGGCGTATCTCGTATTTCGTTGCTCGGGGTGACGGTGAGGAAGGAAAATCAAATGCCTAAGGCACAAGCGTCAAAAGGGAAAAGGGAAAAATGAAGGAGGAGATTGCCACGGCCTTTTTCAAAGGCCTCGCAATGACATCCGGTGGGTTAATCGCAGGCGAAAAGTGAATGGGTGGATGAGTATATGAGTGGATGAGTGAATGAGGCAATGGCGGCGAAGGCGCTATTGGACGATCAGATTCCGCGCGTGCAAACAAACAAGTTTGCTGCACACACTACAAGACTATATTTCATAAGATTTCTCAGGATGGAGATCCCGGGTCTTGTTTTGCACATTCAGGACCATCTACAAAGCTCCCAAAGAATCTTGCTCGAGATAGATTAGCTGAGATATATTCTTCGAGTCTTTTCTGAACAACTACTATGACCCTGCGAAAATCAGGTATCAAAACTTTATAATCTTCCCAGTAATGTCCTTTGCCCTTAATAGTTGTTGCTCTCATTCCTACTCTGGGATTCCGCGGCGTAAGGTCACAATGCACAACGATTTGGTCACGCTCACCACATATTGTCCTGTGGACTGCTTGGAGAGATTTGGGAATGGATTGCTCGATCTCTTTCAGAGTTAATTTACTCCCTCGAACACGACCAGCGCTGTTCTTAAATAGTGCGCCATACGCGACAATAGCATCGCGCATTAGTGGCATTCGGAGCTCTGGTTCATTCATATATTTTTCGACCAACTTCAAGGATTTCTCTGCACGCCTAAGATATTCAGTTGCGAAAGACCTGAAAAAGGCGTACTTGTCTTCTTCTTCAATGTAATTCAGCCAGATATTGAATCCCTCAACGTCTATATTCTGCTGCTGACAGTACTCCTCGGGAGTCCTTTGCCCCTTTGTCTGTGCATAGTTGGCAATGTGAGCACGCCAGTTCCTCTTTGCAAGATGCTCTCTTGTCAATTCATCCCAGTCCATAATTGCACAATCATTTTCCTATATTCGCAGTGTTTTTCCGGTATCGGAATAGTTTTCCGCCTTCATCTTGTCTTTGCGGCTTTGCGGGATATAATTTCAATCTCTTTTTCTCCCGCCAAGGCGCAAAGGCGCTAAGTTGTTCATTCCGTTGGCTGAAACAGATTATGCGGTTATTATGGCGTAGGGATGTCGGCAAATCAATATAGAAAAAGTGTGAAATTGCAGTTGTGGGGGCAGGTTGTCAGGGGGGATTAGAAGTCGTAGTTGATTATGTCTGCTGTTCTGCGGCAGAGCTCGCGGCCGAAGTCGGTCCAGGGGCCCCGGCCCCAGTAGCGAAAGCAGCTCGTCTGCGTTGTCAGCAGGTAGAAAAGGGCGTTGCGATAGCGGTGCTCGGATGTGGGGACGCCGGAGGCGAGGACCTT
>JAFGCD010000063.1 GCA_016932835.1 Sedimentisphaerales bacterium | reverse complement strand
TTTCCTCTACAACCAGCGGGGCCACCGGATTCTTCGTATCGTAAGCGTCGATGCCGCCGCGGGAATCGCCCGCCCAATCATCGACGAACGCAGCGAAACATTCATCGACTATGCCGGAAAAAGGTTCAGCCGCTATCTTAAAGAAGACAAAGAAATCATCTGGATGTCAGAGAGAGACGGCTGGAATCATCTCTATCTCTACGATGCGCAGACAGGCGAAGTGAAGAATCAGATTACAAAAGGAAAATGGGTCGTGCGCGCCGTCGATGAAGTCGATGAGGACAAACGTCAAATCTGGTTCCGCGCCGGCGGCGTCATTCCGGACCAGGACCCGTACTACGTCCATTTCTGCCGCGTCGATTTCGACGGCTCGAATCTCGTCGTCCTCACGCAGGGCAACGGAACCCACAGAATCGACTTCTCCCCCGACCGCAGATTCTTCATCGACAGTTACTCACGCGTGGATATGCCCGGCATAACCGAGCTGCGCGACGCAGCCGACGGCTCGCTGATATGCCCGCTCGAACAAGCCGATTGGACCGAACTGCTCGAAGCTTCCTGGCGGCCTCCCGAACCGTTCGTCGCAAAGGGCCGGGACGGTAAAACCGATATCTACGGCATAATAATACGTCCCAGCAATTTCGACCCCGACGGGAAATACCCCGTCATCGAGCAGATATACGCCGGGCCGCAGGGAGCATTTGTGCCAAAGGCCTTCGGACTGCAAATCCGCCAACACGCCATCGCCGAACTCGGATTTATCGTCGTACAGATCGACGGTATGGGAACATCTCAACGCTCGAAAGCGTTTCACGATGTCTGTTGCAGGAACCTCGCCGATGCCGGATTCCCCGACCGAATCGCCTGGATAAAGGCCGCCGCTGAGAAATATCCGTGCATCGATACGACGAGAGTCGGCATCTACGGCGGCTCGGCGGGAGGCCAGAACGCGCTCGGCGCCCTGCTCTTCCACGGGGATTTCTACAAAGCAGCCGTCGCAGATTGCGGATGTCACGACAACAGAATGGACAAAATCTGGTGGAACGAACTCTGGATGGGCTGGCCCGTAGGACCGCACTACGCCGAGCAGTCGAATGTCACTAACGCCCGCAATCTCACAGGCAAGCTCCTCCTGACCGTCGGCGAACTCGATAGAAACGTGGACCCCGCATCGACGATGCAGGTCGTCGATGCCCTCATCAAGGCCGACAAGGATTTCGACCTGCTGATAGTCCCAGGCGCAGGTCATGGTGTCGGCGAGACGCCTTACGCTGCGCGCCGCCGAATGGATTTCTTCGTCCGCCACCTCCTCGGAATCGAACCCCCGCCCCGCCAATAAGCCCCAAAGCCAGACCCCGACACACCCCTCCGCCGAGTCCGTAGGTTCGGCCTCGAAGCCTCCTCTCTCCCCGGCCTTGATACTCTCCATGGCTTATGAAGCTCTGTTGTAAAAATACAACAGAGCGGCGGTGTCAAAATTGGTCGCAGGGCATCGGGATTCTTCTATCTTCCCCTCACTGCAAGGCTAAGCGTCGCTAAGGCTCAGGCCGTACATTCTGTGAATCCCGCCAGAAGCGGAGAATGAAGTCAGATTTGTTCCGGCAGAAGGTCTTCCGCAGTAGCCGTTGGATATGAGTTGCAAGGGCCGTCTGAGACTTGGAAATGGATTCTCGAAGCTCGTGGTCGGTTGTCTTTCCTGTGAGCAGTAGGCCGGCTATTTTCTTCTGGGTCGGGGACAGCGTATATCTGTCACAGAGAATGTCGAACTGGCGTCTCGTAATAAGCATATCCCTTTCCCGGAAATACCTCTTTATTCTTTGCCAATATGTCCATTACCTCAGACTGCCTCTGGCCTTGCTGTTCCCAGGTAGCCCTGCCGGCTACAGTATAGCATGAGCCGGTGCGATTTCAAAGAACTCTCGGTCTTGCCGAGCCGGGCCTCGAAACCGGGTTCGAGGGCGAAGGATTCAAGCGCATCCGATCGAGTCTGAATTTGAGTCGGCCGATCGCGTGCAGCCGATACACTATTCGCAAGAACAACCCGGAATAGTCTTGAGAAACGCATTCGCTGCGCGGATAATAGCGATATGGCCCGAGCCGTATTCGGGCTCCGATAGAATGCGCAAAATATCGATATAGATGTTCTGTACAAACCGCCAATCGGTCGAAAAGGAGGTTGTTCACAATGAGTGAGAAAATAGCTGAATACAAATCGCGTCGCGAGTTTCTAAGCCGCAGCGCCGCTCTTGGAACCGCTCTGGCCCTGGCCTCGGCTCTCAAAACCAGGGCCGCAGGAGCCAAAGAACAGAAGCTAACCCTCAGCACCCCAAACGCCGAGAAGATCGGCTGGAACCTCGCATGCCAACTGTACACCTTCCGCGACCGCAGTTTTTACGAGGCGATGGATGTAATTGCCAAAATCGGCATCCGCCACGTCGAGCCCTGTTTCTTTCTCCCGCTGAGCAAGGAACAGCCAGACCTCAAGACAAGCGAACTGCTCTCGCTGCAAGACCGGCGAACCTTCAAGAAGAAAATGGCCGACCGCGGCATCAGGATGACCAACTACTACGCACCCATCGACGGCAACAAGGCCGACTTCGAGAAGATATTCGACTTCGCAAAAGAAATGGGAGTCAAGAATATCATCGCCGAGCCGCCCGCAGAGGTGTTCGACGAACTCGAAGAGCTCTGCAATAAGTACAAGATAAACCTCGCAATACACAACCACCCCAAATCGCCCGATTCGAAGTACGCCTCTCCCGATAGTGTCTTCGAAGTCATCAAGGGCCGAGGCAAGCGAATCGGCGCCTGTGCCGATACGGGCCACTGGGTTCGATCCGGTCTCGACCCGGTCGAATGTCTCAAAAAGCTCAAGGACCGTATCATCTGCCTTCACCTCAAGGATGTCGCCGAGATCGGAAAGCCCCAGGCGCGAGATGTTCCTCTCGGAACCGGCAAGGCCGACTACAACGCAGTGCTCAACGAACTCTACGCCCAGAAGTACCGCGGAATAATGAGCGTAGAATACGAGCACCTCTCGCCGCAGCTAGTCGAGGATGTCGCCCAGTGTGTCAAGTTCGTCGAGGATTTCGCAGCATCGATAAAAGCATAGAATACTAATCCTTCGACTGTTCGGCTTTCTCACAAACGCACCGGGAAAACCCTTGAGAAAAGCCCCGGCTGTAAGGATAATGAGTTCGATACGGCCCGAATTGTCTTCGGGACTGAAGATACGCTGTTGTCATGGAAGAAATACAGTGCGACAATTACAAACCAGTCAATAGGAGAATATCTGCCATGAGCCAAAACAACCCGAAACACCAGTCACGCCGCCGGTTCCTCAGGAACAGCGGCCGCATAGTAGCCGCCTCCGCCCTAACAGCAGGAATAGCCCCCAACCTATACGCCGCAGGCGGCGACACCATCAAGGTTGCCCTGATAGGTTGCGGCGGACGAGGAACCGGAGCCGCAGGCGATGCGCTCTCCGTCAACAACGGCCAGATCAAGCTCGTCGCCATGGCCGATGTCTTCCAGCACAGGCTCGACAACAGCTACAAGAACCTTTCCAGAGGCCGTTCGGACCAGGTCGATGTGCCGAAGGACCGACAGTTCCTCGGATTCGATGCGTACAAACAAGCAATGGACTGCCTCGGCAAGGGCGATGTCGTCATCCTCGCAACGCCCCCGGCATTTCGGTGGGTACATTTCACCGAGGCGATAAAAAAAGGCCTCAACGTCTTCATGGAAAAGCCCGTCACCGTTGACGGCCCCACAACAAAGAGAATGATAGAACTTGCAAAGCAGGCGTCAGAGAAGAACCTCAAGTGCGGCGTCGGACTCATGGTTCGCCACTGCCGAGGCCGCCGCGAACTCAAACAAAGAATCGACAACGGAGAAATAGGCGACATCATACTGATGAGGGGCTATCGAATGGGAGGGCGCGCTTCGACTTGTCGAAAGAAACCCGACAGCATCACCGAAGTACTCTACCAGATCCAGAGATTCCACAGCTTCATCTGGGCCAGCGGCGGAATGTACAACGACTACTACATACACCAGATCGACGAGCTTTCATGGATGAAAGGCGCCTGGCCGACCGAGGCCCACGCACTCGGAGGACGCCACTACCGCGACGACTACGTGGACCAAAACCTCGACACCTATGACGTCGAATACACATACCCCGACGGCGCAAGGCTCTTTTACCAGGGCAGGAATATGTCCGGATGCAAGGGAGGGTTCTCCAGCTTCGTCCACGGAACAAAAGGTTCGGCAATCGTCTCCAAATCCGGCCACACGCCCGGCAAGGTCTGCACATACAAGGACCAGAACATGGCCGACGCGAACATAGTCTGGCGATACCCCCAGCCCGAACGCAGTCCCTACCGGCTCGAATGGGTCGATCTCATCGAAGCAATCCGCGACGACAAACCCTACAATGAGGTCGAACGCGGAGCAATTGCCAGCATGGTAAGCTCTATGGGTAGAATGGCCGCACATACCGGACAGGTCATAACATACGACCAGATGCTCAACTGCCCCCACGAACTGGCCCCCGACGCAGATAAGCTCACAAATGACGGACCCGCGCCGGTCCCCGCAAACGAAGACGGAACATATCCCGTTCCAAAGCCCGGAATACTCAAGGACCGCGAATACTAATCCTCCGGCAAATAGGCCCCGAAGACCCGGTATAAACGATATGACCATGGAAATGCCTGCCGAATGACCCGCACGCTCGGCGGGCATTTCCTCTAAATTCGCCCTATCGCTCCCAATTCCCTTGATTTGACGCCCATTATTACATATCATAAGCAGTTCGGATTATTGGCTCAGTTGAACCTTGAAAAAACGGAAACTATCGATAAATAGTTGAAATGAAGGCTGCAACGCATGCGTCTAAGGAGGTAGCATGGAAAATTCAGAAAAAACACATAAAACTTGCGCCACTACAAGGCGAGATTTCCTCAAGGCCTCGACAGTAGCTGCCTCTGCCGCTGTCACCGGTTCGTTCGCCCTTCAATCCGCCCTGTTCGCCGCGGGAACCGACACAATCCGCGTCGGCATGATAGGATGCGGCGGAAGGTGCACCGGAGCCGCCGCTCAGGCCCTCACCGCAGACCCAGGGGCAAGGCTCGTTGCAATGTGCGATATCTTCATGGACCGGGTCAAGAGCAAACGAAATATCCTCAAACAGCAAAAAGGCGACCAGGTCGCCGTCGATGACGACCATTGCTTTGCCGGATTCCAGGGCTATAAGAACGTAATCGAGGCCTCCGATGTTGTCCTCATCGCAAACGCCGCGAAGTTTCACCCCCTCCAGTCGATGACCGCTATCGAAGCGGGAAAACACGTCTTCGTCGAAAAGCCTCACGGAAGCGATCCCGCAGGCGTAAAGCTCATGCAGAAAGCCGCAGACCTCGCAAAGGAAAAAGGGCTCTGCATAGTCTCAGGACTCCACAGCAGATACCACACAGGATACGCCGAAACAGTACAAAGAATACACGACGGCCAGATCGGAGACATCGTCTCGATAGAGGAGAACTTCCTCCGGGCGCCGTATGTCATAATCGACCGCCAGGCGGGACTGACCGAACTGCAGTGGCAGTGCAGCACACAATACCATTTCCGCTGGCTCTCCGGAGACGATGTCCCCCAGTCCCTCGTCCACAACCTCGACCGGGCAAGCTGGGCAATGGGCAATAAGGTCCCCCTCAAATGTCACGGTATCGCAGGAAGGTCTTCAATGACAGAACCGATATACGGCGACGTCTTCGACCATCATTCCGTAATATACGAATGCGAAAACGACGTCCGAATATACGCCTTCTGCAGGACTACCGACGGATGCCACAACGACTACTCCAGCGTCGTCGCAGGCACAAAGGGCAAGGCCGATATCATGAGATCCAGAATCTGGGGCCGGACAAACTGGAAATGGGAAGGAAGATGCGACCCGTACCAGAGAGAGCACGACCTGCTCTTCAAGGCAATCAGGGACGGCAAACCGATTAACAACGGCGACTACATGGCAAGGAGCACTATGGTCGGAGTCATGGGGCAGATATCATGCTACACCGGAAAAGAAGTCACCTGGGAGCAGATCAACAACTCCGATTTCTACTACCCCCCGAAACCCGAAGACTGCACCGACGATATGGAAGCGCCCTCGAAACTCGGCCCGGACGGAAGCTATCCCGTACCGAAACCCGGTTTTACGAAAATGATTTAGCACTGAACTACCGAAAATATTTCTGCCCGAACGGAGCGTACACCTTTCGGCGTAACTTTTGAGGAGTCTTTAAGTATGAAGATGAGTATTTGTCGCATAACGATCCTGATTGCAGTATTGATGCTGGCTTCTAACGCCTTCGCCGCGCAGGACCAGCTTCCTAAAAAATACACCGAAACCATCGAGGACGAAAACGGCGCAAAGCTGACTCTCGAGATGACCCTTATCCCAGGCGGTACTTTCCTCATGGGAAGCCCCGACGCAGAACCAGGCAGGGCCGACAACGAAGGGCCTCAGCACAAAGTAAAGCTCGACCCCTTCTACCTCTGCACAACAGAGACAACAATCGACTTCTTCATGGCCTACTACCAGGAAACCGCAACCGCCAAGAGAACGCATTTCGGCGACGAACCCCAGGAAGAGCCCGAAGAGGATGTCGATGCAATAACAGGCCCAACCCCCGTCTATGGCGACCTGACGATGGGATATTCCGAGAAGAATCCGGCCATCGGAGGAAGCTGGAAAAACGCCGCGACATTCTGCAGATGGCTCTCGAAGAAAACCGGGAAAAAATACCGCCTCCCGACCGAGGCCGAATGGGAATACGCCGCCCGCGCAGGCTCCAAAACCGCCTACGCCTTCGGAGACGAACCTGATAAGGCCAAACTCGCGCCTGTCGCATGGTACAAGGCCAACTCAGGCCACGAACCCCACGAAGTAGGCAAGACAAAGCCGAACGCCTGGGGACTCTACGACATGGCGGGAAATGTCCGCGAGTGGGTCCAGGATTTCTACAGCCCCACAGCATATAAGGACGACGCAAAGAATGAAATCACCGTTAATCCCAAAGGGCCGAAAACAGGAGAACTCCACGTCGTCAAGGGCGGCGATTACTCCTGCGACCCCAGGGAGCTCAGGCCCGCCGCAAGGTCGTTCAAGCAGAAATGGTGGCAGGATGGAGACCCGCAGATTCCGAAGAGCGTCTGGTGGCTGCCCGAAATAGACCTCGTTGGCTTCCGCATCGCAAGGTCGATTGAACCGGATCAAAAGTAGCAGGCGTACTCGCTGCTGTAATGCAATATCCGTTGAGCCGGCCCGCTAAGGACCGGCTCTTCTTTTGCGCGCCGAAGCCGCACCCCTCGCCTCGAACGTTCAGCCGCCGCCGGGAACGACGGGCCCGCGCCATACGCTGCCCCCGAACGTCGTGACATATATTACTTCATCGTCCGCCGGATCGAAAGTCACTCGCTGCGCATTCGAGAAAGGCAAGCCGTCGAATGCCTCCCAACTGACGCCGTCGTCTTTGCTGAGCCACAGCCCGGCGCCGGGGGCGCCCTCTGTTAAGGTCATGTATATCCAGCCCTTATGCCTCGGATGAAAATACCCCCCGAACGTCTGCCTGCCCTGACGTCCGATTCGTCGCCAGCTTTTGCCACCGTCGTCGGTGCGCCACAGTCCGCCCGACTTGTCCTCCCAGTTCGGATCGCACGTTCCAACCAGAATGACCCCGCTGTCTTCCGGGGCAACGGTGAAATCCTTCGGGTACAGAAACAATTGCGAGCCGTTCACTTTCCAAAATATACTTCAGTCCGCCGGATGGCGGAATCGGTCGAAGCCGTCGGCTTCAGCCGTTATTTCCTTCAGTCGGCG
>JAFGCD010000062.1 GCA_016932835.1 Sedimentisphaerales bacterium | reverse complement strand
TTGGGCGATGCACGGGTTCTTTTTAGGGTTCTGTGTTCTGGATGTGAGTAGCTTCGGGCCGGAGCCTGCCTTGATTTTCGTAAGGAGCTGAAAGATGAAATGTAAAGGGACTATAGGCGTTCTTATTCTGCTGCTGGCTGGCGTGGCTTTTGCGGATATTCGGTTGCCGGCGGTGATTGGCGATAACATGGTGCTGCAGCAGGGCAAGCAGATCGCTATCTGGGGCTGGGCCGAAGCAGGTGAGGAGGTTATGGTTTCGGTGAGCTGGGAGTCGATGCAGTGGGGCGTTACGGCCGACAAAGACGGCAAGTGGCAGTTCAAGATGAATTCCCCGGCGGCGGGGGGGCCTTATGAGATTACGCTCAAGGGCAAGAACACAATTGCACTGAAGAATATTCTGGTCGGCGAAGTTTGGGTCGGTTCGGGCCAGTCCAATATGCAGATGACTGTGCAATCATCTGCCAATTCTCAGGAGGAGATCGCAGCGGCGAAGTATCCGAAGATTCGGCTTTTCTACGTCAAGCGTGAGGTGGCTGATGAGCCGAAGTCGGACTGCACGGGAAGCTGGGTTGAGTGCAGCCCGGAGACTATTCCGGGCTTCTCAGCGGTGGCATACTTTTTCGGCAGGGAACTGCACAAGGAATTGGATGTCCCTGTCGGCCTGATCCATACATCGTGGGGCGGCACGCCGGCGGAATCATGGACACGTCGCGGTGTATTGGAGAAAGAGGCAGATTTTGCGCCGATCCTGAAGCGTTACGCAGATGCGGTTGCAGGTTATCCTGAAGCGAAGAAGGAATACGACCAGAAGGTCGAAGATTGGAAGGCCGCCGTTGCCAAGGCTAGGGCCGATGGCACCAATCCTCCGGGTCGGCCGAGGGAACCTTTCGGGCCCGGCCATTCGCACTCGCCTTCCGGCTTGTACAACGCGATGATTGCTCCGCTGATTCCCTATGGGATTCAAGGTGCGATCTGGTACCAGGGCGAATCGAATGCAGGGCGGGCTTACCAGTATCGAAAGCTCTTTCCTGCGATGATCACCAACTGGCGTGAGGACTGGGGGCAGGGTGATTTTCCGTTTTTATTCGTTCAGTTGGCGAATTTCATGGCGGTTAAGGATGAGCCCGTCGAGAGCGCGTGGGCCGAACTGCGCGAGGCCCAACTCAAGACGCTGGCCCTGCCGAATACAGGGCAGGCCGTCATTATAGACATCGGCGATGCCAAGGATATACATCCCAAAAACAAACAGGACGTAGGCAAGCGCCTTGCGGCGTGGGCGTTGGGCACGACTTACAAGAAAAGGGCCGTCTATTCCGGGCCTCTCTACAAGGCGATGAAGGTCGATGGGGCAAAGGCAATCCTGAGTTTCGATCATTTCGGCGGCGGGCTTGTCGTAAAGGGCGATGGGCCGTTGAAGGGATTCGCCATTGCCGGCGAAGACAAGAAGTTCGTCTGGGCCGAAGCGAAGATCGAAGGAAATACGGTTGTGGTCAGCAGCGATGCAGTAGCTGCTCCGGCGGCGGTGAGATATGCCTGGGCGGATAACCCGGTGTGCAATTTGTATAATGCCGAGGGCCTGCCGGCTTCGCCGTTTCGCACGGATGAGTGGCCCGGCCTGACGGTTGATGCAAGATAGATATTCTGGCAAGGTGACAAGGAGTACGTATGATGGTCAACAGCAGGGTTTGTATCAGTGGATTGGTTCTAATAACTATTGTTGGTGTGTTCCTGTCGTCGGCGGGCACTGCCTGCGGCGAGGTAAGACTGCCGGCGGTTATCGGCGACAATATGGTTCTCCAGCAGGGCGGCAAAGTTCCTATCTGGGGCTGGGCCGAGCCGAATGAGGAGATTATGGTCTCTGTGAGCTGGCATTCGATGCAGTGGGGAGTTACGGCAAACGAACATGGCAAGTGGCAGTTCAGTATGGATGCGCCGAAGGCCGGAGGGCCTTACGAGATAACCTTGAGGGGCAAGAATACGATTACGATCAGGAATATCCTCGTTGGTGAGGTATGGGTGTGTTCAGGGCAGTCGAATATGGAGATGTCGGTGTATAGTTCGGCCAACGCCCAGGAAGAGATTTCAGCAGCGAAATACCCGAATATTCGGTTGTTTACGGTTCAGAAGAAAATAGCCGACTCACCCGAGTCCGACTGTGTGGGCCAGTGGCAGCAATGCAGCCCGCAAACAGTGGGCGGATTCTCGGCTGTAGGGTACTTTTTCGGCAGGAAGCTCCACAAGGAACTCAATGTTCCTGTGGGACTTATCAATACAAGCTGGGGGGGCACTGTGGCAGAGGCATGGACGAGAGCCGGCGCTCTGGAGACGATGCCTTACTTCAAAAGGCAGATGGATGCGGTAGCCGCGGCCAAAGCCGACCCAGAGGTCTCGATGGCCAAGTACCGGGAAGAATTGGCGCAGTGGCAGGAGAAGATCAACGAAGGCAATTCGAAAGACCAGGACTGCATAGCTCCGGGGTTTGACGATACCGGCTGGAAAGAGATGGCACTTCCGGGGCTTTGGGAGACAACAGAACTGGGCAACTTTGACGGTCTGGTCTGGTTTCGCAGAACTTTTGAAGTGCCGGAGAATATGACCGGCAAAGAGATGGTTCTGAGCCTCGGTCCGATTGACGATATGGATTCGACGTGGGTCAACGGGGTTCGAGTGGGCGGTCTCGAAGGGCCTGGCACATGGATGGCGCCGCGGGAGTACAAGTTCGGAGGGGACATTATCAAGGCTGGTCGCAACGTCATTGTTGTCCGTGTGCTGGATACCGGCGGGGGCGGAGGCATCTATGGTCAGCCGGAGCAGATGATGCTCAAAGACACAGGCGGCGCCGGTTCGATCAGTCTGTCGGGCAAGTGGCGTTACAAAGTCGGCTACGACATCAAGTCTATGCCTTCGCAGCCCAGTCCACCGGCTTGGGCGAATAACCCCAATGCGCCGACAGTCTTGTACAACGGAATGATCGCACCGTTGATTCCGTTCGGCATTAAGGGGGCGATATGGTATCAGGGCGAGTCCAACGCGGGCAGAGCCTATCAGTATCGGGAGTCTTTCCCGCTTATGATAACGAACTGGCGGGAGGATTGGGAGCGAGGCGATTTTCCGTTTTTGTTCGTGCAACTGGCTAATTTTATGGCGGTCAAGGATGAGCCGGGCGAGAGCGCCTGGGCCGAATTGCGCGAGGCTCAACTGAGAACGCTGTCGCTGCCAAATACGGGCCAGGCGGTGATCATAGACATCGGCGATGCCGAGGACATTCATCCCAAGAACAAACAGGATGTCGGCAAGCGTCTGGCGTTGTGGGCATTAGGCAATAGCTATGGCAAGAGCATTGTTTACAGCGGTCCGTTGTACAAATCTATGAAGGCCGACGGCGGCAAGATAATCCTGAGTTTCGATCACGTCGGCGGGGGCCTGGTCGCCAAGGGCGGCGGGTCGTTGAAGGGATTTGCTATTGCGGGCGAAGACAAGAAATTCGTCTGGGCCGATGCCAAGATCGAAGGCGACAAAATCGTTGTCAGCAGTGATGCAGTGGCCGCTCCTGCGGCCGTGAGGTATGCCTGGGCGGATAATCCTGTCTGCAATTTGTATAACGCTGAAGGCCTGCCTGCATCGCCTTTCCGCACGGATGATTGGCCCGGCGTGACCGCCGCGGCACAGTAGTGTATGGAAGACAACACCGCGGCAGACTTGCAGATATTGAAAAAAAACGCTGAAACAGTTTTAGGTTTGACAAAAATCAATTGACTAAGGGGCTCGTTGGGGTATCATTGCGCGTTCTTGACCAGACAGGAACGCCAGCCGGGTGTAAGCGATGGTTATGCAGTCGGGTTCTGTTGTTTCTTCAGGTTTTTGTGTCATTCGCATTTCCACATAACAGGTGCAGACAGGTACAGGAATGCCAAGATGAAGCTTATCGATGTATTACGCCAAGAGTGTGTCGTAGCCGGGGCGCAGTTTGCCGATAAGGCCGAGGCGATTTGTGAGGTAGCCGCCATTGCGAAGAGGAGTCCAATCCTCGCCGGTGTTTCCGAGCAGAATATTCTCACGAGTCTTCAGGACCGTGAATCTCTCGGCTCGACAGGTTTCGGCGGCGGCATTGCAATCCCTCACTGCCGGCTTAAGTCGGTCAAGGAGTTTGTTGTTGGCATCATTACGGCGCCGCAGGGTGTCGGTTTCGAGGCCCTGGACGGCGAGCCTGTGACGCTGCTGGTCTTTATAATTGCTCCGGAGTTGCAGTCGAGCAGGCACATGAAGTTGCTTTCGGCCATTTCACAGACACTTCTGATTCCGGGCGCTACGGAGGAACTGTTGAAAGCGACAAGCTCGGAAGCGGTTTTCGAGAGCTTCCTGCGGCACACGCGGGCCGACATAGATGTATCGGAACAGACAGCCAAGAGTCTCATCAACGTATTCGTCGCCGACGAGAATGTGTTCAGGGAAGTGCTTGAGAAACTGACCGGACTCGAGACGAGTTCTCTTGTGATCGTCAATACCGAACAATCGACGGCTTATCTCGCGAAGATGCCTCTATTTGCGGATTTTTGGCGTGACAAGTCGAGCGATTTTGGCATGCTGATTATGGTCGTATTGCAAAAAGCCCTTGTCAATGAGGCCGTTCGGCGGATAGAGACGGTGACGGGAGATCTTGACAAGTGTTCCGGTGTTATGGTGACAGCGCAGGACATCTTCTATTCTGCAGGCGATATGTGAGTTGTGGCTGGATTGGCTGGTGGTGATTCTTGAAGCAGGTTTGAGTGTGTTCGAATGAATGTGGATATTTCCTGTCTTAAGCTCTCGGCCATGACACTTCTCGGAGTGGCCACTATTCTGGGTTTTTATATGGGCGGGGCGGCGCGTCTTGTGAAGCTGCCCTCTTTGATCGGCTACATGATTCTCGGGGTCATCCTGGGTCCTTCCCTGCTGAACCTTTTTAACGAATCGGTTACCGAGCTTCTGTCGTTCGTTACCGAGGTCGCGCTTGCCTTAGTAGCGTTCAGCATCGGGGCGGAGTTGAGCCTGTCATCATTGCGTCGTCTGGGGCCCGGTATAATCTCAATTATATTCGCAGAGTCTCTTGGCGCGTTCATCGTTGTTACAGGGGCGGTTTATCTGCTGACGCGTGACTTGCCTATGGCGCTCATATTCGGTGCGATGGCTCCGGCGAGCGCTCCTGCCGGGACGGTGGCGGTTATACAGGAGTACAAAGCGAAGGGCAACCTTACGAAGGCATTGTATGCGGTTGTGGGTTTCGACGACGGATTGGCTATAATCATTTTTGGATTTGCGGCTGCGTTTGCAAAAAACATTCTTGTCGGAGAAGCTACAGGCAAAGGCGGCGAGGTTCTCTCCGCTTTGGCCTCGCCTCTCAAGGAGATAGGCCTGAGTGTTGTGGTTGGCGTCACGGCGGGCTTTCTGTTCTGCCATCTTGTGCGCAAGCTTCAGGAGTCGCGTGATATTCTCATAATGGTTCTTGGTGTCGTGCTGATTGCTGCGGGGCTTTCGATTCGGTGGCATTTGTCATTGATTCTGACGAATATGATAATCGGGTTTGTACTCGTCAATACCAGGCGTGAAGCCTTGGTTCATCGTGTCACAGCTCCTCTTCTTGATATTATGCCCTGGATATTTATTCTGTTTTTCTGCCTGGCCGGGGCGCATCTTGAATTGGCATCGCTTCCTGCTCTTGGTTTGATTGGGATAGTTTACATAGCCGGTCGTTCGGCGGGGTTGATAGGAGGGGCTCGTTTGGGGGCGATGTTAGGCAGAGTCGATCCCAACGTGAAGAAGTACATAGGTTTGGGTATCCTTTCTCAGGCCGGTGTGGCGATTGGTCTTTCTCTCATTATCAAGCAAGACTTGGCGCAGGCGGCAGCGAAATATGATATCCCGCACGCTACGGTTATTGGCGCGTCGGTCCTAACCACGATAACAGCTACATGCATTTTCTTTGAAATCATTGGCCCGATTTTGACAAAGGTGGCATTGACCAAGGCCGGCGAGATACCGCCTGAGAAGCCCGAAACATAATAGAAGATTCTGCATAAGAACAGCCGAGGGAATTGGCGAACTATGAAGAAGTGTCCTTATTGTGCCGAAGAAATTCAGGAAGAGGCTGTTAAGTGCCGATTCTGCGGGGAATTTCTGGATGGGCCGCGTCGAGGGGGTTCGCCTTGGTATTTCTCGACGCACGTTCTTGTGGTTGCTGTTCTATGTCTGGGTCCTCTTGCATTGCCGCTTGTGTGGCTTAATCCAAAATATAGTGTGTCCACCAAGATCATAGTGACGGTTGGTATTGTGGTGGTCACTATTCTGTGTTACGTTGTTGTAAGGAATTTGTACATCAGGTTGGCGGCACAGTTGGAGGGGTTGGGTTTTGAGTAGTCCGGTCTGAACAGAGATGGAATATTGAAACTTACCTTCGAGAAAGAGAAAAGGCTTGTGAATAATAGTCAGTTCCGAGCTGTTCTGGCGCGCAAGGCCAGTGCTCGTGACGGTATGCTGGCGGTCTATGCCGCGGGAAACGATTGCGGGTACGCGCGTCTTGGTGTTTCTGTGGGTAAGTCGTGTGGAAATGCGGTTGTGCGCAATCGCCTCAAAAGACTATTACGGGAGGCCTTTCGCCTCAGTCAGGATAACATCCCCGGCGGTTTCGATTATGTGGTGATGATTTCTCCTCGGCTGTCAAAGCAATTAGGCCAGTCCGCAAAGACGGATGCGCCAGTCAGAGTGGGTCTGGAGCAGATTGAATCCTCATTATCAGGCCTGACAGTGCGGGCGGCTGAGAGAGCTTCCAAATCGGCCTGAGAACGGGCCAAATCGGTATGGAACAACCCCCAAAGTGCCATAAAAACTTATCCTTTGCCCGAAATCACCCGATAAAACAGAATAACTGAAGCTCGACCTTGCTTGAGCATGGACGGTGAATGGTGAATGTCGCCGGAGTCCGGCCGCTTGCAATCAGCATGAAGTCGTCGTAACTACAGACAGGCACAGATTTTGAGTCAAAAAAACCAATTAGTATCGATAGGTGTGGCGGCAAAAAAAGCTGGCGTTTCCCGGCAATCTCTGCAATATTACCTGATGGTTGGCCTGCTTGAGCCGGCAGAGACTACCGCGACGGGAAGACGTTTGTTCGATACCGGCAGCATTGAGCGGGTCAAGCTGATAAAAAGACTTAACGACAGCGGTTATCCCTTGCGGGCCATAAGGGAATTGTTTATGGAAGGCCGCACTGAATTGAAAGGACCTCAAAAGTGAGTGACTATGAAACCATCCAGAGAAGACGCAATATTATTGTAGGCATTTTCGTAGTGGCCGGGATGTTTGCACTTGGATGGCTCATTTTTAAGTTCGGGGATATGCCCAGGATCGTTAGCAAGATGGGGTCATACGATGTCTTCATTCAGCTTCCTCAGGCGCCCGGAGTACAGCGGGATACACCTGTGCGTTTTTGCGGTTATCAGATAGGCAGGGTCACGGCCGTGAGACCACCGAAAGTGATGAAGGATTTGGCTACGGGTGTCTTCTATCATCAGACCTTGATCGTGCTGAGCATCGACAAAAGATTCAGTGATATTCCCGAGGACGTAGAAGCAAAGCTGATGACGCGCGGCCTGGGCAGCAGTTACATCGAGTTGCAGTTAACGCATTTCGATGTAAATGAGCCGTCGGGACCGTTCCTGGCCGATGGCGGCAAACTGCAGGGGTCGGCGGGTGTGACAAGCGAATTCTTCCCCGCCGAGAGCCAGAAGAAACTTGACGAGTTGATTACCAGCCTGATTGAGCTTATCGACAACACTAAGGAAGTGGTGAGCGATCCGGAGAATAAAAGTAATTTCAAGGTGGCTATGGCAAATCTTGCGCAGGCATCCGGTGAGGCTACGGAAAGGCTGCGGCAAGCCAAGGACACTTTGGAACGGATCGAAGAGGCTCTTAAAGTTGCCTCGGAGACGATCGAAGGCGCACAGCCTGCAATCGAAGAAATCCGCAAGCTTGCCGTAACCGGGAGCGAGACTCTCAAGAGCACTGAGACCAAGGCTGAAAAGCTTATAGTCGCTCTTGTCGATGTTAGTGAGCAGCTCGGCAAGTCACTTTCGGAGGCGCGTTCGATTCTGCAGAAGATTGACGAAGGCTCAGGCTCGGCGGGGAGGCTCGTTAACGACGGCAAACTCTACGAGACCCTCGTCGAAGACACCGAGCAGATTGAAATGCTGCTCAAAGAGATCAAGGCTTTTGTCTCGCGGGCCCGCGAAAAGGGTGTTCCTATCAAACTGAAATAGCGTTTGCCTTCACCGGTTCTGCTCGTTCAATGCCTATTACCGTTTGCGTAATCCGCGGCGCTCCTGTGGGTAAGACGAGTTTGACTCCTTCATTTTGACTTATGCTTACGTGATATTCTATATCACTTTGCGCTATCCGGCTTGCAGGGATGACAGCCGAGACGCCGTTGTTGAAGACGCGGGACGGGCGCTTGCTTATCTTGACGGCTCCGGCTATGATAAGGTCATAATGTGTGTGATATTCGATTTTGTTAGAGTCATGAGAAAAGGGAAGAAGTGGCTGAGAAGACGCTGACAATATACTGCGATTGTGCGTATTACGAGTTGGTTGAGCCAGAGGTCAAATCGAAGGTATTCGATGCGATCAAGGCTGCGGGCGTAGAATTCGAGGCGACGGCCGATCTGTGCCGGCTGTGCGCCGAGGGCGATCCGAGGCTCAAAGAATGGGCGAAGGCGGATTCTCTGAGGATCATCGCCTGTTATCCGCGTGCGGTGAAATGGCTGTTTCATCGGGGCGGGGTTTCGCTGGACGATAAGCGAGTGGAGTTCATCAACATGCGGACGGGCAATGTCAGAGAGATACTTTCATCCCTGCACGGCGAGCCTTCAAGTCGTGTTGCTGCCGGGGAAGTACAGATGGACAAGAAAGGCGATTGGATTCCGTGGTTTCCGGTGATTGATTATGATCGCTGCCGGAACTGCAAACAGTGTTACGGTTTCTGTCTTTTCGGTGTTTATCAACTTGACGAGGACGGCAGAGTAGAGGTTCGCAACCCTGCAAGCTGCAAAACCAACTGCCCGGCATGCGCGAAGGCGTGTCCGGCCAGCGCGATAATCTTCCCAAAGTACGGCGAGGTCCCTGTCAATGGCGCCGAACCACAGGAATCTTCGTTCGAAGAAGAGGCCAAGGCGGAATTGGGCGATCTGCTGAGCGGCGATATCTATGAGACTATTCGCAAGCGTGGAAATGGGAAAAGAAGATTTTCGGCGGATGCCAAGGGGGCAGGGGAGAGTTTGAAAGATCTTAGGGAGAAGCTGGCCATTCCGTCGGATGTTCTGGCTTCTCTTTCGCCTGCCGAGATAGCCGGTATTCGAAAAAAGGCCGGCAAGAAGAGCGGCGGTATGGGCGGAAGCAAGGATGATGAATAAAGCATACCCCAAACCCGCAGTGATCCTTGTTGCGGACAGGACCCTCAGCGCCGACTACAAAGTCCTGTTCGAGGGTATCTTTGCGACGATGCAGACGACGAAAGTGCCGGAAATAGCAATGCGAAGATTCGTTGCGCCTATGGTCAGGACGGATTCAGCGGGTCGCGCTGCAACGGCTGCTCTCGGGTTGCGGCGTCTGGAATCGGCACTATTGAAATTCACAGGCCTGGCCGCTGATGACGTTGTGTGTACGACGCCGGAGGCCCTGGGCGGTCTTCTGGGGCCGTGGGTGAAGATCGTCGCGTTCAGTTCGAGTGACCCCCTGGGCAGGGGGATGAGCAATACGACGACGACGAATTTCTGGAAGGGCGAACTATATACGAGCTACTGGACCCGACGGATGCTCGAACAGCTTGCCGAGCCCAAGCGGAAATACGGATTCAAGATAATCGCTGGCGGTGCGGGCGCATGGCAATGGGCTTACGATCCCGAAGAGAGGAACAGGTTAGGTATTGACGTTGTCTTCGAGGGGTATTTCGAGTCATCGGGGCCGGGGCTTTTCGCCGAGCTTATCGGCGGACGTGACACACAACCTGAGTTTTGTGAGCAGGACACGGCTGTCGAAAAGATTCAGCCTATAACAGGCCCTTCGATGCTGGGCATTGTCGAATTATCCAGGGGCTGCGGGAGGGGATGCAGGTTCTGCAGTATGGGCGCGAAGAGGATGACGCATCTGCCGGCAGATACGATTTTTGCCGACCTCGAAACGAATGTCGCAGGCGGCGTCTCGTCGGTTGTCAGCGGCAGCGAGGATTTCTTCCGATACGGGGCTGTAGGCTTGAAACCTGATTTCGAGAAGTTGTACGAGCTGCTTTGCCGGATGAAACAGGTCAAGGGCCTGTCATTCATGCAGATCGACCACGGCAACATTACTTCGATCATGCAGCTTAGCGATGAGCAGTTGACGCAAATACGAGAACTTCTGACGTGGGAGAAGAAGTCGGAGTATCTCTGGGTGAATATGGGGGCCGAAAGTGCAAATGGCAAGCTTGTGGCCGCCAATTGCCCCGGCAAGATATCACCATTTCGGCCCGAAGACTGGGAAGATATGGTGCGGGAGGCAGCCGAGAAGATGACCAGAAACGGGTTCTTCAGTGTCTTCAGCGTCATTCTCGGATTGCCCGGAGAAACGCCGGATGATATCGCCCGGACGCTCAAGCTCTGCACGGATCTGGGCAGGAAGCGGGCTGTGATCTTTCCTGTTTTCTACGAGCCGTTGTCGCCAACTGAGATTAAAGCCGGCAATAGATTCACTCTGCGCCGCATGAGAAGCGACCACCTGGAACTGTACAGAACCTGCTACGAAATAAACTTCAGGGCCGTTCCCCGTTTATTCGTTGATAACCAGCGGGCAGGCGGTGTATCATGGGTGAAAAGGGCTATGATGCAATTGCTGGGCAAGGGCGAAGTATTCTCCTGGCGCCGGACGTTCAAGAGGCTTGAGAAGCAGCTTGCGGGCGTTTGAACCTGATGCGATTGTGGAGGAACGGAAGTATGCCAGATGAGCCTGCTATTGTACGGCCGCTGAGGCCGCCGCAGGATAATATTCCGCAAACCAGGGATCAGCGTGATGCGCTGCTTCAGGCGGTCGGCGATTACATCGAGCGGGCTGAGCCTGTCAGCCCGTTGTCGGTCGAGGAATTGCGCAGCCATGCGCTGGCGGTTCTCAGGGGTGTGGGTTTAGACGAGAAGTACGTTGATTATGCCGCGGTTTTGGTAAGTAACGAAGTCTGGCGTCCGACCGTTGCTCGCATCCCTTATGAGAAGCGTTTGCTGCTTTTGCCCAAGTGCCTGCGTAATGCCGAAGAATGCCCGGCACAGTTCGACGATATCGGCCTTTTGTGCGAGGGTTGCGGGCGATGCATGATGAGCGAATTCAAGAGCCAGGCCGAGCGTCTTGGCTACGCCGTTTTGATTGCCGAAGGCTCGCCGGTGGTGATGTCGTTAATCGAAACGGGAAAGGTCGAAGCAGTGGTTGGTGTTAGCTGTCTTTCCGTGCTGGCCCGTGTTTTCCCATATATGGAAGCAGGCGCGGTTCCAGGCGTTGCAATTCCGCTTCTTCGCGACGGCTGCGCCAACACAAACGTAGATGCCGACTGGGTATGGGATGCCATATACCGGAGCAATGAAGAGCAGGCTCATCGTCTCAACCTTGAGAACCTGCGAAGTCAGGTCAGTTCCTGGTTTACAGAGGAGTCTCTCTCGGAATTGCTGACTGTGGCCGGGAGCCGGACAGAGAAATTAGCCTTTGAATGGATGGGCAAGGTCGGCAAGCGTTGGAGACCGTTTCTCGTTGCCTGTACATATCAGGCTCTCGCAAAAGACAAGGATATTCCTCTTGGCGATGCGGTTCGACAGGCGGGCGTAGCGGTTGAGTGCTTTCACAAGGCGTCTCTGATTCACGACGACATCGAGGACGGCGACGATCTTCGCTACGGCGACAAGACGCTTCACGCCGAATATGGGGTGCCGATAGCCCTCAATGCCGGTGATTTTCTGCTCGGCGAGGGATATCGTCTTCTGGCTGAGACGGCTGGCTCCGATGGTCAAAAGGCAAGGATGCTTGCCGTTGCGGCCCGGGGGCATCGCGATCTTTGTCTGGGACAGGGCAGCGAGCTTACCTGGATACAAAGCCCTCGATCTCTGACGGTCGCTGAGGTTATCGACATATTTCGCAAGAAGACGTCGCCTGCGTTCGAGGTTGCTTTGAAAGTAGGTGCGATACTCGCCGGGTATGGTGATGAACTTAGCGATATTCTTGAAGAATACAGCCAATCGCTTGGAATTGCATATCAGATTCGTGACGACATCGAAGACTTTCGCTCGAACGACGAATCTGCAGCGCTCAATGCAGTGCGTCCTTCACTGATGCTCGCTCTGGCTTATGAACGTGCCGGCCGTGACGATAGGAAGCTGCTCGATATGGTGTGGTACGGTGCGGACGGTCGTTTATGTGCGGCGGAAATCGAAGAATTGCTGACTAAGCTGAGAGTCGAGCATCTCGCATCCGAACTGATGGACTCGTACAAGTCGCGGGCGATAAGCTGCCTTGGTAAGCTGACCAATTCGGATCTGAAGGGTTTGCTGCGTCGCGTGATAGGCAAGATATTCAATGATTTCGAAATAATGGGTTGCTGTAATGACCATAAGGCTGGATATGATCAAGGCGGCGAGTCAAGCCAGGCATCTTCTGGGTGATTCCGCTGCTATTGTAGCCGGCTTTATCGGCAGGCAATTCAATGAGGACGGCGGGTTCAGGGGCAGGATAGCCGCCAGTGACCTTTACTATACGGTATTCGGCCTCGAGGCGCTGCGGGCTTTGAATGTTCAGGTTGACTGGGGGGCAATCGCAGGCTACCTCGATCGATTCGGCTGCGGCGAGGAACTGGACTTCGTTCATCTGGCTTGTCTGGGGCGATGCTGGGCTAACATTTGGCAGTGCCGGGGTGCTGCTGTGGATGCGAGTCTCAGTGATACGATTCTGCGGAATATCGAGAAGTATAGATGTGTCGGGGGCGGCTACGCCGATTCAGCCGATGCCAGGTACGGTACGGCGTATGCATGCTTTCTCGCGTTGGGGGCATACCAGGATCTGAATGTAGAGATGGAGAATAGTGCGAGCCTTATCGAGTGTTTGAACTCGCTGAAAACTCCGGACGGCGCATACGCCAACGACCCGGCCATGCAGGTCGGAGCTGTGCCTGCGACGGCGGCGGTTATGGCGGTTCTCCATTACCTGGATGAGCCTGTTGATGAGGTTTGCGTTTCCTGGCTGCTCTCGCAGGCGCACCCCAGGGGCGGTTTTGTCGCAGTGCCGGTGACCGGCAGTTACGGAATACCTGATTTGCTCTCGACGGCAACTGCGCTGCACGCGTTGAGGCTGACAGGTGCATCGGTGGGCAGAATAACCGAGAGGTGTCTGGATTTTCTGGACAGCCTGTGGAGCACGGAAGGGGCGTTCTGCGGCAGTTGGGCCGATCCTGCTCTCGACTGCGAATACACATACTATGGCCTGTTAGCGCTCGGCCATCTAAGCGGGGGAGAGGACTCAAGCGAGGGCATTGGAGAATAGCAATGGATATCGACCGAGCGCTGCTCGACAAAACGCTCGAAGCCCTCAAGGAAGAATTGATCCGGTCGAGGCAGCCGGGGGGCTGCTGGCAGGGCAGGCTCTCCAGCAGTGCGCTGGCTACAGCGGTTGCCGTTTTCGCCCTCTCACGGGTCGATAGGTCTAAATACGCATCTCTCATTGAGAAGGGCGTTGGCTGGCTCGCAGAGAATCAGAACGCCGACGGAGGGTGGGGAGATACTGTCAGAAGTCTCAGCAATATGAGCACTACTATGCTCTGCTGGTCGGCATTGAGTGTAGGCGAGCGGTCCGGACGCCTGGATGAAATCCTAACCAAAGCAGAGTCATGGCTGGGCGGTTTTGCCGGCAGTCTCGAACCGAATGCTCTGGCGAGTGCGGTGGATCGACAATACGGCTCGGACCGGACTTTTTCGGCCCCTATCCTGACAATGTGCGTTCTTGCCGGCCGATTAGGGGATCCCGAACAGGCTTGGCGGAGGGTCAAACCACTGCCTTTCGAGCTTGCGGTATTGCCGCATCGTTTCTTTAAGCTGCTCAGGCTTCCGGTGGTGAGCTATGCGTTGCCCGCTTTGATCGCAATCGGGCAGGTGAATTACCATCATAGAAAGCCGGCAAATCCGATTACTCGATTGGTGCGCTGCTTGTCGCTGAATAGGTCGCTTGGGGTCCTGCGCAGCATCCAGCCTGAGAACGGCGGTTTTCTTGAGGCAACGCCGCTGACCGCTTTCGTTGTAATGAGTCTGGCTGCCGCCGGCAGGAAAGCTGACAGTATAGTGACAAAGGGCGTCGAATTTCTTCTCAACTCAGCCAGGGACGACGGCAGCTGGCCAATCGATACTAATCTGTCAACCTGGGTTACGACGCTTTCGGTCAATGCCCTTGCTTGCAGCAGCGATTTTGACCAGGTTCTTCAGGCTCGACAGCGAGACGAGATTCGCCGAATGCTGCTCGATTCGCAATACCGCTGCGAGCATGCTTATACCCATGCTGCGCCGGGGGGGTGGGGGTGGACCGCTTTGCCCGGCGGCGTTCCCGACGCCGACGACACGGCCGGGGCGCTGATCGCGCTGCACAATATCGGCGGTGTCGATGAGGTTGTCGTCAAGGCTGCTGTTGCGGGTATTGAATGGCTGCTCGGATTGCAGAATCACGACGGCGGCTTCCCGACTTTCTGCCGGGGCTGGACCAATCTGCCTTTCGACCGCAGTGCGCCCGACCTTACTGCTCACGCACTGGCGGCCTTTGGCGTATGGCAGGATTCGCTTCCTGTCCCGACACAGAGACTTACGAGCAGGGCGATTAAATCGGGGCTTGACTATCTGAATCGCGTCCAGAGGCCCGATGGCTCCTGGGTCCCGCTATGGTTCGGCAATCAGGACGCCGAGAATCAGGAGAATCCTGTTTACGGTACTGCACGGGTGATTCTGGGGCTAAATCGGCTGCCTGCAGGTTATGTCTGTGAATATATGGCCATGTTGGTCAGGGCGGTCGAATGGCTTCTTTCGGCTCGGAATGCCGACGGTGGGTGGGGCGGCGGCCAGGGCGTTGAATCTTCCATCGAAGAAACGGCCCTGGCAGTCGATGCCCTGGCCGAATCGCTGGCAACCCTGAGTGACGAGGCGGCCTGTCGGGCGGCGTCGGGTCTTTCGAACGGAACGCGCTATCTGCTCATGCGGACCGAGACAGGGATATCTTTAGCTCCTTCACCCATCGGCCTTTACTTCGCGAAACTCTGGTACTTCGAGGATTTATACCCGCTGATCTTCACGGTCTCGGCCCTGCAGAAGGTCAAGAATCTCAGCAGGGCCGTCTGATATGCCGGCGAGGTTGTGGGCGGTTAGGTTGATTTCGCTCGAAAGCAGGTTCTATTCGGCGGGCAGATAAGCTATAATGGCGGCATTGAATTCGCAAAGTATTTTATGAACGGAAAAAACTAACAGGATAACAAAACAGGATTTGACTCAGTTGCACTTGGGAGTTGAATCCGCCCAACATTGTGTTAGTGAGACAATATGAAAGACAAATACAACTTGATGCAAAACAGCTTATTGTGGAAATCACTTTTTGTTACCGTGTTGTTCCTGCTGATTGTCACTGCCGCGGCTGATGCCGTCGGCGCTGTACAAATGACAGACAAGACCGCAACCGGAATCAGAAGGACACCTTCGCCCCGAAGCACACTGAATCTCAAGGATATACCGTTCAAAGTAGTCTATGAGACCTACTGCCAGACCGACGGCAAGTACAACTGGGAGTTGTTTATAATGAAGGCCGACGGCTCGCGGAGGATCAACCTGACGAATACGCCCGATCTCGATGAGATGTATCCGCACGTTTCGCCCGATGCGAGCAGAATATGTTTTGTCGTCGATGAAGGTCTCGGCAGAAGGAGGGTGCGGAGCGTATATTACATGAATATCGACGGGACCGAGAGAGTGAAAGTCGCCAAGAATGCGCGCCAGCCATGCTGGAGCCCGGATGGCGGGAAAATAGCTTACGTCAAGGGTGAATACGAGCGATACAGCATGCGCGAATACGCCACTTCAGAACTGCTGATTTACGATATTGCTACCGGCGAGCATAAGCTGCATCCGAACGACACGCTCGAACATGCTTACGCCCTTTGCTGGTCGCCCGATGCGAAGTGGTTTTTCTGTGCGATTCAGGGCAATACGGATTACAGCGATACGATACTCGTCTTCGAGGCCGACGGAACGAAGGTTTACGATTTGGAGAAGTGGGGGGTTCAGGGGTGTCGGCCGGATATAAGCCTCGACGGCAGGATGCTGGTCTGGGGTGAGACCGACTGGGAAGTCTGTATGGGCGATTTCAGCGTTGATCGAGACGGGCCACGAGTGGATAATATTCGTTACATCTTCGGCTGTGTCGAGGCGGCCAAGATATATCACTTCGACATCTCTCCCGACGGCAAGTACATCGTATTCAGCTACGGGCCAAGCCGGGGAGGCCAGCAGGTCGGAGGCAAGGCGAAGGGATGGAATATCTGCGTCTCGGACCTCGAAGGAAACTGGGTCAAGATTACTACCGACGGCAACCACAACAAAGAGCCCGACTGGGTCCCGATACCGCCGGCAAGACTTGTTACGGTGGAGAAAGAGGAAGGAAGCTCAGGCCTGGAGAGAATCCTGTCACATCCCATCGTCCGGGAACACGACTGACTCATTCAGAAAAGCTGCGAACCTGCGTTGTAGATACTGCCTCCTGTGTTGGCGTATTCTCTGAGAACCGCGGCCGCTTCCTCACGCAGGACATCTCGCCGGACTGATATGCCGCGCTCATCAAGGGCTTCTATCCAGTCGGCTAATTTCGGGCCTTCATCGAAACCGATGCCGCGGGCGTCTTCATCCCTTGCCCCGCATACGAGGGCACGGATACCCGACCAGGGCAGGGCCCCGAAGCACATCGCGCAAGGTTCTGTCGAAGCGGCCAATTCGTAATGCTCTTTGCCGCTGTTACTGAGGTCGTATCGGCCAAGGGTCCTTTGCGCCAGAACAATAGCGACGATTTCGGCGTGCAGGACCGAGCAGTTGGCTGCCTCGACGATATTAACGCCCGCCGAAATCAGCCTGCCGTTTTTTTCAAAAACAGCAGCACCGAAGGGGCCGCCGGTTTTACGCCGTACATTCTGCCTCGAAAGGGCGATTACAAAGCTCATTCGCCGTTCGACTGTATCGAAAACTGCAGGTCCGTTTGCAATATATTCGCTCACCCAGTCCGGCAGGCTCAAATGTAATCCGAGTGAATCCATAACCTTACAGTCTCGCAGCCACCTCGAATGTACCTATCTCACGGCTCAATGCACTTCAGAGAAGACCGAGTCTATGCTTAGAACCGAGAGACCACATTTTGTCCTCTTGTCGGATCGAGTCTATACTGTTCCTTTTCATTTTCAATAGAAAAAAACTCTGCGTTCTTTGTTGTCTCTGCGGTAGAATAACTACTTGTCTATTATCTGTAAATCAGCTAAAAGGTGTGTCTATCGACAGAATGTATGCGTGTCTGAAAGAATGACAGGAGGTCTTATGCGGTGCAGACAATTGTTCGGCGGGGGGGCGATGGCGGTTGTTCTTGTTTTAATGTTCGGCATGTCTCTGGTTGCAGGACCCACTGCTGCGGAACTGCCCCTGAAGGATCTGCCGTACAGGATTGTGTACGAATCGCTTCGGCAGACCGATAACGGGGAGAATTGGGAGTTGATCCTGGTCAATGCCGACGGTACGAATCCGGTCAACCTGACGAAAACGCCGGATATCGACGAGATGTATCCTCACGCCTCGCCGGACGGCTCGAAGATATGCTTCGTTGCCGATGAGACAATAGGTGGACAGAAGGTCAGAAACGTGTATTTCATGAATATCGACGGGGCGGGCAGGACGAAGGTCGCCGAGAACGCCCGGCAGGCCTGTTGGAGCCCGGACAGCGGGACCATCGCGTATCTGAAGGCGGAGTTCGAGCGGTACACAATCAAGGATTACGCGACCAAAGGCATTTTCTTTTATGACCTTAAGACCGGCAGCCACAGCCGGCATCGCAACGAAGGACTGCATCACCTTTACAATATATGCTGGTCACCGGAAGGCAAGTGGTTTCTGGCGACGGTTCACGGCGGCATGGGCTATGACCACGCCAACCTCGTTATCGAGGCTGACGGTATGGGCGTTTATGACCTGACGAAGTTCGGCGTAACGGGCTGCCGGCCCGATTTTCGCTACGACAATAAGAAGCTCACTTGGGGTTTGAGCGACTGGGATATTTGCGTTGCCGATATCGACCTGTCATCCGGCAAGCCTGACGTTACCGGCGTCCATAAACTCGTCCACTGTGCGAAGAGCCATGAAATATATCACTCGGAATTCTCGCCGGACGGCAGGTATATCGCCTTCAGCTACGGGCCAGAGGCCCAGGAAATGGTCGGCGGCAAGGCGCCCGGCTGGAATATATGCGTCAGCGATATGGAAGGCAACTGGCTGCCGGTAACCCACGACGGGCTCCACAACAAGGAGCCGGACTGGGTCCCGGCGCAAAAGAGCGCCCGCTAAGGATTGAAAAAAACAGAGAATACTCGATTCCCATGAAGATCGAAATCCGGTCATCCAATTGAATCCAATGAACAGGCTGTCAAATAAACTCAGGGCGGCATCCTCGAGCGAAAAGGGTTTGAGGATTGGCATGGTAGTATTGTTCATGCTAACGGTTCCTGCCTGCCGACGTGCAAAAGAAACCGCCGTTGCGCCGAGGATCATAACCACGAAAACAGGTGTTCAAATGGTCGCCATTCCGGGGGGAAACTTCCTTATGGGCAGCGACAAGGGTAATGCCGACGAATCCCCGGCGCACAAGGTTCGGCTAAACCCATTTCTCATGGATCGGTTCGAGGTTGTCCAGGCCGAGTTCAAGAAGCGCGAGATTTCTGACCCGTCTCATTTCAAGGACCCGAACGGCCCGCTCGACCAGATCAACTGGACCGATGCGGCGATATACTGCAACGAGCGTTCGCTGGCGGAAGGGCTCGAACTCTGCTACGACGAGCAGACATGGGAATGCGACTTCGAGGCCGACGGCTACAGGCTGCCCACCGAGGCCGAATGGGAATATGCGTGTCGAGCCGGGACAAGCAGCAGGTATAGTTTTGGTAATAACTCCTCACAGTTGAAGGCTTATGCGTGGTTTGCGGATAACTCCAGCAAGAAGACGCATCCTGTCGGGAGCAAGAAGCCTAATCCATGGGGGCTTTATGATATGCACGGTAACGTTGCCGAGTGGTGCAACGATTTCTATGGCAAGGACTACTACGCCCGGAGCGATGCGAACGATCCTAAAGGCCCTGCCAAAGGCGCAGAGCGAGTACTTCGAGGCGGCGCCTGGAATTCCAAAGCCGAGGCCTGCCGTTCGACCTATAGAAGCAGCGATCCATCGCTTGACGATACCTGCCTGGCGAACGATGCTATCGGATTTCGCTGTGTAAGAAGAATGCCGGAAAATCTTTCGAGTGAGCCGAATATGACCAGCACCAATATATCCCGATCCAACAGGAAGACAGGATTTGTTTACAGCGACATTTATCTGCGGCACCTGACCACGCCCGGGCACCCCGAACGTCCGGACAGGCTTTCGGCGATTATGGAAAATCTGACGGCTAAGGATTTCTACCCAGAGTTGATTTGCATAGAACCGGTTTCTGCTCCGCTCGAATGGATACAAACAGTTCATGAGACCGATTATATAGAGCGGGTAAAGACATCCTGCAACGACGGAACCGTTTACCTGGACTCTCCGGATTGTCCGATATCGAAGATGTCGTACGAAGTGGCCTTGGTGGCTGCCGGCGGGGTTCTTGCTGCGGTCGATGCGGTTATGGAGGAGAATGTTGAGAATGCCTTCTGCGCGGTTCGTCCGCCCGGCCACCACGCTCTCAAAGACAGGGCAATGGGCTTTTGTATCTTCAACAATATCGCTATCGCCGCTCGCTACATTCAGAGCAAGTATGGTCTGAGTAATATCCTCATCGTCGATTGGGACGTTCACCACGGCAACGGCACACAGGCCGAATTCTACGACGATCCCAACGTTCTTTATTTCAGCGTTCACCAGTATCCCTTCTATCCGGGTTCCGGCTCGGAGGATGAGAAGGGTGTCGGTGCGGGGCTTAACTACACGATCAATGTTCCACTGCCGGCCGGGACCGGTGACGATGTGTATATTCAGGCCTTCAGGGAGAAGCTTCGCCCCGCAGCTCTGGCTTTCTCGCCCGACTTTGTCTTGGTCTCAGCCGGTTTCGACGCTCACGAAGACGACCTGCTGGGCCAAATGAACGTCACAGCAAAAGGGTTCGGGCAGATGACGGAAATCGTCAAAGCAATAGCGACAAAGTGCTGCCGCGGGCGGCTTGTCTCCGTGCTCGAAGGGGGCTATCACCTGGGCGGACTGGCGGAATCCGTCGAATCGCATATCCGTGTCCTGATGAGGTAGCAGCGAATAATGTACTTCCATAGTTGGCCTTTCGCACTATTCTTCCTCGTATTCTATCCGGCGTATCTCGCCCTCAAGAGCACGAGATACCGGATTTCCTTCCTGCTGATAGCGTCGTATTTCTTTTATGCCTGCCTCAATCCCCTTTATCTGGTTTTGATCGCATATTCGACGGCCCTGGACTATGCGGTCGTAACCAGAATGGCCCGAAGCCGTCGCAGAAAATCATGGCTCGCCCTGAGCATTGCCAACAATCTCGGCCTGCTCGGCTTCTTCAAGTATGGCGTGTTTGTTACGGAGAACATCAATGCGCTGCTGTCTTTGTTGGGTGTCCCTTACGCCCTCCGCGAACCCGGTTTGCTCCTGCCGGTGGGCCTGTCGTTTTATACGTTCCAGTCGATGAGCTACGCCATCGATTTCTATCGGGGCAGGATAGAACGGGAGAGAAGTCTGTTGAGATACGCTGCTTTCGTTGCGCTGTTTCCGCGTCTTTTAGCAGGGCCCATCGAAAGGGCGAAGAATCTGCTGGGCCAGTTGGCTCGGACGCCGAAGGTATCTGCGCAGGATATCGCAGACGGCTTATCCTTGTTCGTCGTGGGGTTGTTCAAGAAGATCGCCCTGGCCGATTATCTGGCCCTTTACGTCAACAAGGTCTATGGCGCCCCTGAGGAGTTTCAGTCGCCGGCACTGGTTCTGGCGACGTTTCTCTTTGCCTGGCAGATATATTTAGATTTCTCCGGCTATACCGATATGGCCCGCGGCATTGCGAGAATGATGGGCCTTCGGTTGATGCTGAATTTCAATAATCCGTACCTTGCCGAGAGCCTGGGTGATTTTTGGGGCAGATGGCATATAAGCCTTTCGTCGTGGTTCAAGGACTATGTTTACATTCCTCTGGGAGGCAATAGGTGCGGGCGTTTCAACACCTATCGCAACATGTTTATTGTCATGGTGATCTCCGGGCTCTGGCACGGCGCGGCGTGGACATTTGTCGTCTGGGGTGCTTTTCATGCCCTCGGCCGATTCCTGACACGCGAATTGGAGAAAACCGAATTCTATCGGAGCAGGATACCGAAAATCGCCAAGCAGCTATTTGTCTTTGCGTTCGTCAGCTTTGCCTGGATATTCTTCCGCGCCGAGACAATAGGCGGCGCCTGGTGCATTATCGAGAGAATATTCACTTCCGGATTTGCTGATCCTCGCTGCCCGGTGGTTGCACTGGCTCTGGTGCTCGCGGTCTGGCTGTACCAGTTTGCCTACGAATCCGGATTGCGGCCGATTCTCGAATTGCGAGTCATCCGCATGGCTATGATTATAGTCATGATTCTATATATGGTTGTCTCTACACCATCGACAGGGCAGGCGTTTATCTATATGCAGTTCTGATATGACTACAAATACCGAACAAACCGATGTCAGCCTGAACGGCACAGCCGAGACCGGCGTTCCGTACGGCTCGAATTGCCTGCGGTTATCGCTTGGCGAGTGGTTCGCGGTAGGTCTCGTTGTCGCAGCAACAGCTCTTGCGGTGCCGGCATTGTGGCCGGTCGCCGAAAGATTCGAGCCCGGTGAGAATTACAGAATCCCGTATTCCATGAGTAACGACTACTATCTCTTCGGCCGTTACGCCGAGTGGGCCGCCGGGAAATACGATACCCTTGTTGTCGGGGATTCGGTTATCTGGGGGCACTACGTTTCCAGGGGCGATACGCTCGCATCGCAGCTTAATCGTCTCGTCGGCAAGGGCGAATTCGCCAACCTCGGCGTTGATGGCATACACCCCGCGGCTCTCGAAGGTTTGCTGCGCTATTACGGCAAGGCCGTCTCAGGGAAGAACGTTATTCTGCATCTTAATCTTCTGTGGATGAGCTCCCCAAGGCACGACCTGCAGACCGACAAGGAACACCACTTCAATCATCCGCAGCTCGTCCCGCAATTTGCTCCGAGGATTCCCTGCTACAAGGCTTCCTTCGCCGACAGGGCTTCGGTCGCGGTCGGACGCAGAGTTCCGCTGTTCAGTTGGGTTTCTCACATCGACATTGCGTATTTTCAGGGCAGTGACGTCCCGGCGTGGAGTATCGAGCACCCATACGATTGCCCCTTCAGGGCCGTCACGTTCAGATTTGCGGCGAGCGACGAATACGAGCGCAACGCCGAGCCTGCTGATCCTTCAAGAGACACCGTGCTCGACTGGGTCGATTTAGAGACATCGCTGCAATGGCGTTTTTTCAAGAGTGCGGTTGAGTTACTCAGACAAAGGGGTAACAGAGTATTTGTTGTGCTGGGTCCGTTCAACGAGCATCTTCTTGCCCCGCAGAGCCTCGATGCCTACCGAAAGATGCAGGCCATGATCGAAAGCTGGTTTCGGGAGAAGGGCATACCCTGCTTTGTCCCCGATGTTTTGCCTGGCGAGTATTATTGCGACGCCAGCCATCCACTGGGCGAAGGCTATGCCGAGTTGGCGCGACGGCTCGTTGAGAACGAGTCTTTCTGGTCCGCCATTCTAAGATCAAAGCCGTGATTTTGCGATAATCAGGACGGGCTTGCCGGCGGCAAGCAATCGCCGCACCGATAGCCTTCTTGAGGATTCTCCTGGCTCTCGTTTACCGTCATCAGTTTTCTTTGTGTCGATTATGCTCTTACTGCTTGAGCAGTTCGCCGAGCCTGTCGATCAGGATTCTTTCCAGTTCGTCCTCGGCGTCCCTTTCTCGCGGCTTATCGTTTTCGGGCTCGTTTTTCTCATCAGCCGGCTTCTGCGTCTCCGCCGCGATTGGGATCCTGAATGCATAGGCCCATTGGCATGGCAGCATATCGGCGGTAATCCGGGACAGATCGATCCTTATTCCATTGTTTTCGGGCTTCCAGGTGATGGGGCTGTCTATTCCCAAGATTGTGACAGTTCCGCCGGGCGCCGGATTTACATCTGCAAGGACCAATTCGCTGCCCGGCCAGCCGGGAGTGATGGCGTAAAGTGTGTCGGCTTTGGCGGTGAAGAAGGCCTGGATAACCGCTTTTACGCCCTTCGGTTTGCCGATGCTGTCCATGAGCCTGTAGTCGGACATGTGCTGCTTGTACTCCTGGTCCGGCCTGGCGCCGTCGCTCCATTGCGCGTTTGTCTTCCAGGGTCTTGTGCCGTAGATTGCCTCGCCGTTAACCTGGAGCCACTGTCCGATTTCTATCAGTCTGGACTGCATGATCATCGGGATTCTGCCGTCGGCGGTCGGGCCGACGTCGAGAAGCAGATTGCCTCCACGGCTGACCAGATCAATGAGCATCAGGACGAGTTCCTGGGAAGTCTTGTAGTTGCTCAGTGGTTCGTTGCGATTATAGCCAAAGGAATTACCGATTCCGCGATTCTCCTCCCACGGGTGGCTTGCGTCCTTAAGTCCTGCGCCGTATTCGGTGGTGTAGTAGCCGCCGTGCTTGTGGCGGATGTCTTTGCCCCAGCGGTCGTTGATAACGACGTCCTGCTTTGAAGGCGATTCGTTGAAAAGCCATGCCAGAAGCTGCGGGGATTGCCAGTTCGTATCGGGCATATCCCATTCGCCGTCGCTGAAGATAAGAGACGGCCGGTATCGGGTGACGACGTCCTTGAATTGAGGAATCATGTGTTCGGCGACGTATCGTTTTCTGTCGATTCTCCAGAGGGGATTGTACCATTCGTAGAGTGAGTAGTAGATACCCATTTTCAGGCCGGTTCGGCGAACAGATTCGGTAAGGTCGCCGAGCAAGTCGCGTTTGGGACCTGTATCTGCGCTGTTCCAGAACCTGCCCCATGTTTTATTGGCATCTTTGCTCGGCCAGAGACAGAACCCGTCGTGGTGCTTGGAGGTTGAAACGACGTACCTGGCGCCGGACTTTGCGAAGATATCAGCCCATTCGTTCGGGTCGAACATTTCGCATCTGAACATTCGGGCGAAGTCCTGATACTGGAAATCATCGCCGTAATTAGCCCTGTGGAACCTGCCCCATTCGTTGTCTTTGACCGAGCCGTCCGCATTGAATGTGTTGTTCCAGTACCATTCCGAGTACGCCTTCTCGGGCCCCCACGCCGGTACGGAATAGACGCCCCAGTGGATGAATATACCGAACTTTGCGTCGAGAAACCACTGCGGTGTCGGGCGCGAATCGAGCGATTCCCAATTTGGCTGATACTGCTTTTCGGCTGCGGACGCCGAACAAACAATGCACGCGGTGACGATGTAGATAATCGTTGTTCTCATAAGCATGATACGATTCCTTAACTGGATTGCATTTTGCCGCCTATTATAGTGTCTTAGTCGGACTGAAACAAGAAGGTTGGAACAGCATTACAGATTCATGGCATAGATACGCGAATCAGTGCTCCCGAATTAGGGTGATTTGTTGTTCCCGTGGAGTTAAAATATGGCGAAGGCGCAACTACTGTTATGTTGGAGCAATGAAATGGCAGTTCTTACATGTCTTGTATTGGCCCTTACGGGAGTCGGCGCGGTCGAGAACTCGGCGCCAAAGGTGGGAATAGAGGCGATATCGAAGGTGGTCGGTAAATACGAGAAGGCTGAGTTTGCTATTGACCTCGAGAAGCATTATGACAATCCATTCGATCCGGAGGAGGTGCTTTTGGATTTAATGATTAAGACCCCGTCCGGCGAGAAGGTCGTTGTGCCGGCGTTTTACTGTCAGAATTACGAACGACGAAAGATGGGTCAGGGGCGGGGCAGGGCGAATTGGTATTATCCTGCCGGGGATGGGCGGTGGAAAGCAAGGTTTGCGCCGACCGAGAAGGGCGTTTATTCGGCGACAGCGAGACTGAAGGATAACAATGGCGTGGGCCAATCGAATACGGTTCGCTTCGAGTGCATCGGCTCGGAGAACAGGGGATTTCTTGGAGCGGGCGGCAAGGACAGGCGGTTCTTTGAGTTCAGCGATGGCGAGCCGTTCTTCGTAATCGGGCAGAATCTGGCCTTTATCGGCAGCGGGCAGTACGTAAACCTGACCAAGGCCGAGGAAATTTTCCGCACATTCGCCGGCAAAGGCGGCAATTTCCTGCGGATATGGACGTGCTGTCAGGATTGGGCACTGGCGGTCGAGGCGAGAAAGAGCGCTTGGGACCGATCATGGCATAGAAGAAACGAACTGGTTGTACCGATGCCGGCAAGCGAGTCGGGCTCCAATCAACGCAAGTGTATCCTGATCAACGGCGCAGACGGCGCTTCTGTGGAAGTCTCGCCGTCGCACCCGGTAGGACTGCGTCCGGGGCAAAGATACGTGCTGAGCGGGCGATTCATGGCAGAGGGTACGAATGGACTGAAGGTGCAATTGACCAGCGGAAGCCCGCCGCCTGTGTTTGCCGCTGCGAAGAAAGGCAGCTGGCAGGAATTTCGGCATGAGTTTACTGCGGGAGGTAACTCCTTCTGGTTGGGCAGACTGATGCTAAGCTTGGCAGGGCCCGGGAAGGTCTGGATCGACAACATATCGCTAAAGGAAGCCGGGGGCGGAGCGGAACTGCTTTGGGAGGCCGACGTCAACCGCTCGGTCAGGGGCTATTACAACCAGCTCGATTGCTTCATATTGGACAAGATTATCGAATCAGCCGAACAGAACGGAATCTACCTGATGCTTTGCCTGCTCACGAGAGACTTGTACATGAATTCGTTATCGAGGGTCGGAAGTCCTGAATATCAACAGGCTATCGATGATGCCTGCAAGTTCATGCGTTACGCCGTTGCGAGATGGGGGTATTCCACCAGTGTGGCGGCATGGGAGTATTTCAACGAGATGGACCCCGGCAAACCTGTGGACAAGTTTTACAGCGAGGTCGGTGAATACCTCGACAGCATAGACATCTATAATCATTTGCGAACTACGAGTACGTGGCATCCTTCGGCTAAGGACTGCCGGCATGACAAGATCGATATCGGGCAGCTTCACCACTACATGCGGAGCGGAACGGATGAGGAGTTCAAGAATGAGGTGGCCGTTCTGATTGAGAAGACACGCTTCCTGAGAGAACACGCAGCGCGCAAACCGGCGCTTATCGGCGAATTCGGCCTGGCTACTGAGAAGTGGGGATTGAGCGACCACATGAAACAGGACAGCGAAGGCATACACTTTCACAATAGCCTTTGGGCTTCTGCTTTTGTGGGCGGCTCCGGCACAGCCATGTTCTGGTGGTGGGACGAACTGGACAGGCAAAATGCCTACGATCACTATCATCCGCTCGCTCGTTTTCTTCAGGGCATCTCATTTGCCGGACTGGCTTCCATAAAGGCTGACGTTTCAGCCGATCAGGTTTTAATACTGGGTTACAGTGACAGTGAATACGCGGTGTTCTGGCTTTGGGACCGCCGGGCGACGTGGTGGAGCCAGGTCGTTGAGAAAAACGTGCCGGCACTTCTTGCAGATATTGCGGTTGACCTGCGAGGGGTAAAGAACGGCAGCTATTCGGTGCAGTGGTGGGATACGCGCAAAGGAGAGGTCTGCCGGGAAGATCGTATTTCAGCAAAAGCTGGCAGGCTGCTCATTGCAGCGCCTTCATTCAGTCGTGATATTGCTTGCAGGTTGCGCCCGGCCAATTAGGAACGGCCTTGCCCGTTGAGGACAAGGCCGTTAATCACTGTAGTATCAGGGGCCATGTAGTCGTCTATCCAACCGAGGCCAGCGCATCGGCGGCGAGATCCTTTATATATTGCTCGCCAGGGTCGGATCGTGTCTCCTGGAAATGCTTGTAGGTACGGGCGGCGTCTGTTTTTTGTCCTGCCGCGATCAGTTTCTCGGCGAGCATTAGGCACGCCTTGGTTGCTTGTATTCTCTCCCACCCGCTGGAGTTATCCGCAATTCTGATCAACAGGTCCGCTGAGCCGGCGTCGCCGATATTCGCCAATCCCCAGGTGGCCGCGATTCTAACGTCCTGGTCGTCGTCTTCGGCGGCTTTGGTCAGCTCTCCGACAGACCGCCTGTCGCGGAGGACGCCGAGGTTTTGAATGATTGTCAGTTTTGATCTGCCCTTTACCTTGCCGAGAGCCTCCCGGAATTGTCTGCGGGCGCCGCGACGGATGGCGACCAGGGCCATCGCCGCCGGTTCGCAGAGGTCTTCGTCGGTTAGCATGCTGCCGAGTTTCTCGACGGCCTCTCTTCCGCCGAAGGCCTGCAATTCTTCAATCAGGTACTTCTGCACGGCTTTGGGCCTGTTGCCGCCGAGTTGCGATACCAAGGCCTCGCCGAATTGACTGCGGGCATCTTCGCCGAGCTTGCAGACGTACAGCCCGATACAATGGAGTGCGTAATGGGCCTTGACGTCATCTCCTCTGCCGGGTTCGACGAGCATGTCGATAACGCCTATGATATTCTCGGTGCCGCCTTTGTGTATTTCAGCGATAGCGGCTTCGATTTTTTCTTTGTCTATATTCGTGCAGTACATGCCGCGGTCGTCGGGATCGGGCATTCTGCCGACGAGTTCAAGCAGTTTTTCTGATGGTTCTGCCATGATTGTTTTCCTTTCCGTATATTCAGTCCGGTTTAGAACTTCTTATAAATGCCAGGGCGACCTCATCGGCTGATTGACCAGGCGATTGGCGTATTCGTCGCCGATGATCTGTTCGTTGACCGGGTCGTAGCGGAGCTTGCGTCCGGTCCTGATAGCGGCATTTGCCAGGTGCAGCAGAGTCGCGCAGCGATGGGCGGCTTCAGCATGTCCGCCGGCCTGCTTGCGAGTGCGAATGGCGTCAGGGAAGCTTACCAGCGGTTCGGGGTCCGGCATTTCCTCGATTTTCTTGCGGTCTTCTTCGCTAAGATCTTCGAGTCTGACTCCGCGTTCTTCTTTTCGGTCGTAGCCTTTGCCCCACTCATGACTCTCGAAAACAAATGTTAATCCGTCGGCATACTTCATCTCTACCCATCCCCACATGGCTACAGCTTCCGGATGTGCCGGCGGGGCGTATGGCTCAATCTCCACAGGGCTGGTGTAGTCCTTTGCAAATCTCCACTGGACGGGATCGAAATGGTGCTGTCCCATGTCAGAAAGGCCTCCGCCTTCATAGTCCCAGTATCCGCGATGGGAGCCGCCGAACCGATGCGGATGAAACGGTCGAAGCGGCGCGGGTCCGCAATACATATCCCAGTCGAGGGATTTCGGAATTGGCTGCGGCTCGGCCTTGACCATTCCGCTCCATTCCTTTACCTTCAGCCCGCCTTGTTTTCGGTGTACCGCTTTGCAGTTTGTCCCGAGCAGGCCGCTGGCCATAATCTTGTGCGTTCGAATGCTGTCTCTGTTGCCGCTCTCGCCAAACCTGCCGAACGTTCCGATCTGGAATATCCGTTTGTATCGATTCTGGGCTTCGACGACTGCTCTGCCTTCCGAAATAAATCGTGTCATGGGCTTTTCGCATAGCACATCTTTACCCGCCTCCATCGCGGCTACGGATATCAATGCGTGCCAGCCCGGGGGCGTGGCGATTGCGACTACGTCAATATCCTTGCGTTCGAGGAGTCGACGATAATCGGAATAGATCAGCTTGTTGTCGGCTTTGGTGAGGAATTTAACATCGCATTGCGCGAGCTTCTTAACGTTCGGTCCGAGCCCGCCGAATGTTCCATTTCCTCGGCCGCCGCAGCCGATGAGCGCCCCGCCGAACGTTTCGCTCGGCGCGGTATTGCCGGTCCCACCGAGAACATGTCTCGGTACTATAGTAAATGCCGCCGCGGCGCCAACAGCGCCCTGGATGAATCGGCGGCGTGTCACTCTTCTGTCTTCCTGCATAACGTGTTCTCCTTCAATATAAAAACAGCCTTACATCTCTTCTTAGAGCCGCCGTTAAGCGCTCAGACACGACAATCCCGATGGAAAAGGGGGCTATCCGATACCGGCACTCTTTTGGCACGATTTTACCAGAGGGTCCGACCGGAAAACAAGGCGTTTCAAGCGGGTTTCTCAAATGATATTGACGGTGTAATATAAGCCGTATCGAACGCGGAGAGACGCAGCGAATCTTATGCGCCGCTCTTTTTTCTGAGGATGGTTTCGATTTCATCCATTGTGCGGTTCATGACAGCCATCGTTCTGTCGAACGGCTCTGACGTAGTCATGTCCACGCCGGCGTTTCTAAGGAGGTCGATAGGATATTCTGAACCGCCGGAAGAGATGAATTCAATATACTTTTTCACCGCTCCTTTTTCTTTTCCGAGCACCTTTTGGGATAAAGCGGTCGAGGCGGTAAAAGATGTCGAGTACTGATATACATAAAAATTGTAGTAGAAATGCGGGATGTATGCCCACTCGACTGCGTACAGGTCGTCAATGTGACAGACGCCCTTGTCATGGCCGTAATACTTCTTCAGGATTCGGCCGTATAAGTCGGTTAGAATGTCTCCTGTGAGCGGTTCGCCGCGTTCGGCTTTTTCGTGAATGAGAAGCTCAAATTCAGCGAACTGCGTCTGCCTGAAGACAGTTCCCTTGATTCCGTCCAGATAGTTCATAAGCAGCGACAGGCGGATGTCATCATCCTTGATTTCTTTAAGCATCTTGTCAATCAGCAGGGCTTCGTAGAAGGTCGAGGCGACTTCAGCCACGAAGATCGAGTAGTCCGCTGTCGCATAAGGCTGCTCCTTGTTGGAGTAGTAACTATGCATTGCGTGGCCCAATTCGTGGGCGAGCGTGCTCACGTCGTCATATTGGCCGTTATAGTTCAGCAGGATGTACGGGTGAACGTCGTAAGCGCTGCCGTTGGAATAGGCGCCGGAATGTTTGCCGGGCGTCGGGTAAACATCCACCCAGCGATTCTCAAGAGCCTTCTCGACGACGCGCGCGTATGATTTGCCGAGCGGCTTTGCCGCTTCAATGACAAGTTTCTTAGCCTCTTCAAAGGTGTATTTCAGATCAATGCCTTTGACCACCGGGGCATATATATCCGAGTACTTCAATTGCTCGACGCCCAGCATCTTCTTCTTCAGATTGAGATACCGGTGGAACGAGTCGAGATTATTGTTCACATTCTCTATGAGGGTGGTATAGACTTCGACAGGGACGTTATTTCTGTCGAGTGAGCTTTCGAGCGAGGATTTGTAGTTTCTCGTGCGGGCGTAGAACATGTCTTTCTTAACGTTGGAATACAGTTGCACTCCGAACGTTCGCCGGAAGTCTTTGAATACCTTCCAGAAGGCCTGAAAGACAGCTTCCCGATCGCTCCGGTTCGGAACGGCACGATAGCGGGCATAACCTGCCTTATTGAGTTCCACGATGTTTCCATCGCTTAATTCTACTTTCGGGTAAGGCAACTCGGCATTGCTCAGGATTGCGTAGATTGAAGACGAGGCGTCGGCTATGAGGCTCGTTTGAGCAAGTATCTTCTCCTCTTTTTCGGAGAGCGTGTGGGCTTTGGTGCGGTGTATGTCGTACAGACACATCTTGTAGATTTTCAGGCCTGACTTCTTCGCAATAAACCCGTCAATCTCTGCCTTGTCCATCGCTGCGATCTCAGGCTCGATGAACGATGCCTTGGCGCTGTAATCTGTGGCAAGCTGCTCGGTCTCCTGCCTCATTGCCAGATACTTCGAATCACGCGTATCCTCGTCGGCCCGCATCGCGGCATAGCTGTGAAGACGGCTGAGTTCCTTGGAAATATCGCTGTTCAACTCCAGACAGGCAAGCAGTTCTGATGCTGAATCTGCAAGCTTACCCTTGTAATTCAACACTTCGTCGAACCGATTGGTGAGTTCCTCTTTCGCCTTGTTCCAGACCTCGTCCGATGCGTAGAGGTCTTCCAGCTTCCAGGTTTCTGCTATAGCAACTTCCGAACGCTCATGGGTTTGAGCGAGCCCGTTGGCCTGGAAGAACGTCAGAAGCGATGTCAATACAATAAACACCTTAGAAATCCTGTACATGATGCCTCCTTGGCCGGAACTCCGCCTTGTTTGCTGCAGTTATATCTTTTGCTGTTACATTGCACGTAGAATCCATACGTATATATTATGCTCAATCAGGATTGGTTGTCAAATATGGTGCGCGTAGAAATTCTATAGTGTGAACAGATCCAGCCGAGTGTTTTCACGCCAAGGGCATCCGTATTGGCCGATGGGCTGCCGGAAAATCTCCGCAGGTAAGCGGCATTGATTTATGCCGGTTGGAGTTCCTGATTCAGGAGGACAAGTTCCACGACTGAGTCAACATGCATTTTCTCGAGTATATGTGCTCGGTGGAAATCGACTGTTTTCTGGCTGATATCCAGTTCGTAGGCAATCGCTTTGCTGGATATACCGCTGACCAGCATATTCATAATCTCTTCTTCCCTCGGAGTAAGGAGCGATGTCCTGGCTTTGATATCGGTCGTTTGGGCTCTGCGTTTGCGGTTTTTGACATCCAGCTGCAGGGCTTTTTGGACGTCATCGAGCAATACTTGATCTCTGAACGGTTTCTCGATGAAATCAACAACACCGGTCCTCATTGCGTCCACGGCCATAGGTATGTCGCCGTGTCCGGTGATGACTATTGAGGGCAGACCTATGCCCTGATCAAGGAGTCTGTGTTGAAGTTCGAGACCGCTCATCCCCGGCATTCGTACATCTATAATAAGACAACCCGAGCGATCCGGATCATAGGCGGCAAGAAAATCCTCCGCAGTGTTGAAAGTCTGCACATGCAACCCAACGCCCTGTATTAACAGACTCAATGAGTGGCATACAGCCTGGTCGTCGTCCACAACGTAAACAGTAGGTGTTGTGTTGTCCATTGTTGGGTTCCCTTCAACGGAAAGGCGAATCAAGATGTGTGTTCAAAAGAAGAGCAACCATTTCACATATTATTATCGAGGCTAAACCATCAAACTTAACGGATTTTCTTGGAAAAATGCCGCAAAAACGGCAATTTCGCGATATTTCCTGGATTTTTCGCGGGTCAGCAAGATACTCGGGCGCTGCCGGCTCGGTGGTGAGTATGAAGCTGTTTTCTCCAAAGGGGCTGGGCTTGTGGTTTGGGGATGCGATTTGTAAAGGGCGGGCGATTCAGAAAACGCCGATTCTATGCGAGATCGAGCATTTTTGACGTTGCATATCGGATCAATAGCGGATCGACTGTGTTCTGATCGAGGTTCATGTTGCCGTGCTGGCGACAGGTTCATCCGTAGTTATCGCAGTGAGATTGTCGTCCACCTGCTTTTCCATTTCGAGCAGGTCATCCGGCGTAAGGCGGTCCAGCGATTTATTGAGTTGCTCGCAGGTTGTGTTGACCCAGGAAGTCATGCCCTCAATGACGGCCGGGTCGAATTCGTACCCCGCTGCATCTGCCAGCGTGGAGATTGCTTCCGCAACAGAGCGTGGGTCACGGTAAGATCGGTTCGATGTCAGGGCGTCGAACGTATCGGCGACAGCGAGCACGCGGGCGCCGAGCGGGATTGAGTCTTCCGACAGGCCGTCGGGATAGCCTTGGCCGTTCCATTCTTCGTGATGATGCCGGACGAGCGATATTTCCTGCTCGAGGAAAGTCATTTTCTCGAGAATGCGAACCGCAATCAGTGGATGCTGCTCGACTATGCTGCGTTCCCGCGGCGTCAAGGACGTGGGCTTCGTGAGGATTGTGTCCGGGATGCCGATCTTTCCGATATCGTGGATCATTGCCGCCCGGCGAATCACATCCGTTTGTTGTGGAGCGATATTCATCGCCCGGGCGATTCCGAGAGCATAATGCGTTACGTTTTCGGAATGTCTTCTGGCGAACGAATCCTTTGCCTCAAGTGCCTGGACCAGCCCCCAGATACTCTGAACAAACATTGTCTCAGCCTGTTCGGAAAGGCCGGCTATGCGACGCTGGAGCTTCTTTATTCTCTCTATTTCAAGATCGTTGGGATCAAGCTGCTTCGACATCGATTCGTCCCAAACCTTCACACAGTCCCGTCCGGCGCTCTTGGCCTGGTACAGGGCAAGGTCGGCTCTGCGCATTACATCACGCGACAGGTTCGTATCGCTCGACATACTTTGTGCTATTCCGCAGCTTACCGTAATGGAGACATCATTTTTCAGCTTGATCTTATGTATTTCGGTTCGAAGTCTTTCCATCAGGATTACGGCGTTAGCGTCCGTGGTTTCCGGCATTAGTATGACGAATTCGTCGCCTCCATAACGTGTTAAAATGTCCGGTATTCTCTTCTGCTTCTTCATGCAGGCGGATAACTGTACGAGAGCGTCATCCCCGGTAGCGTGGCCAAGTATGTCATTGATTGTTTTGAAGTTGTCGAGATCGATAATCGCCACTGAAAAGGGTCTTCCGTAGCGTTCTGCGCGGGCGCACTCGGCCTGCAACTTGTCTTCCAAAAGCTTTCGAGAGCCTACTCCCGTCAGCGCATCGGTTACAGAAGTGAGTCTCGCTTCCTGATAGAGTCGGGCGTTTGTCAGGTGCGAGGTTAACACTTCTCGCGCCAGGCGAGCCTTGTACGATACCAGTTCTCGATTGGTAGCGGCCGATACAGTCAGGTCGCACATACACAGATGTCCCTGAGATTCTGCCGGGTCGCCATCAGGTATTCCAAGAGGGATAACGAGCCGCGGCGACTGTCCGCCGCGCTCTTTGCATATTTGAGGAATTCCGTCAAAATAAAATACTTCATTATCCAATTGCTCATTCGGTACGGTCATATGCCCAATGTGTTCCCTGGGACAGACACACTTGTTGCAACTGATAACCGCTGATTCCTTCTTCGAGCCTGTGTCTCTGTAGAAAGAGAGAGCGCATTTGCCTGCTTCGAAGAGCTTTGGTGCTTCGCACGCGACTATGTCGGCTACTTCGTTAATATCGATACTTTTGAGGCAGGATGAAAGCATGGCGACTTCTTCCGCGGCGGCACGGTCTTCAAGTAATTGCCTGCCCATCAGGTCACGTGCCGAGAGCATACCTACAACTACGCCGTCCTGGACTATGGGCAGGTGGCGGATATTGTTGTCGGCCATAATTTCCCGTGCCTCGCTTGTCGGCGTGTCGGGAGAGCACGTAAGTATGTGTGAGGTCATAATCTCGGCCACAGTGATATCCATAGCGTTCTTTGCGGGCGTGATTACTCGATTTACGACATCTCGTTCAGTTATGATTCCGGCGTACTTGCCGGTTTCGTCGTTAACAACAAGGCATCCCACCTTGTTGCCGGACATTACGGCTGCTGCCTCTTTCACGGTAGCGTTGCATGGGATTGTTACTATTTGTGTGGGGCGATTGACTGTTTCACGCATTTAGCTGATTCCTCGGTGCAATTAGTTAATAATACCCGGGCCGACATGGACGGCTGTCCGCAGGCGGCACATCTCGAATTGATTCTATCGGTCCTAATTTTGCAGTACTTTAGTTAAGCGTGTGGATAAAGCATCGCGTTTTGCGGCCAAGAGCCACGAAAAAAGCGTCTGTTTTGCTCTCGGCGCGGAAACGGCGTTTAGTAATCGGGCGACCGAGCATGTGGGCCGTATGCCGAAGGCCAGATGTTAGGATTCAGCATGGTAGTGGGGGGCTGGAGGGCTGGGGAGAAGGCGAATCCGGCCTGCTGCGTGGATTTCCGAGCTTATTTTCGTACGAATTTTGTGCAGGTGGAATGTGTTGTTGCTCTCTCACTTTATCTGACGCAAATGGCGATGAAAATTCGCGATGTGTAGGCAAAAACTTTTGAAGATCGCCTTGTATTCTTGGGCAAGCAACCTAAAGTCTTGTTGGCAAAAGAGTTATATGCTCGCAAGATTTTCTTCCCGTGTAGAAAAAAGTTCTTGAACGGCATTATGGTTATTAGTATTATATATTCAAAGTTTGTGAATGTGAACACAAGTGACAAGTTGTGCGTAGTTGTTTAAGAAGCTTTGGGCAAGGTGCCGGGAAAATGGATAGAAGTGTGTAGGCTGAGGTTGCAGGTTAGCTGGGTTGATAGACGCCAATCCGGAATGGGGCAGGAAAGAATTGTCCGTTTATGCGTAGGGGTTTTGGGGACTTGCCGACTTGGCGGTTAGAAACGAGGAAGAACAGGTAAAAAGAAATATTTTAAGGGGCTTTATGGTTGACATTAATCAGTCGTAATGTCAAATGTAGAATCATAGTGAGATATTGCCACAGCAACCCTTTTGGGGAACATGTCAGATGATTAATAAGGTAATCACAAAAGGCGAGTTCGAGAAATTCATAAGCGGGATTATCGATGCCAACGAGACCATCGGTCCGAAGCAAGTGGATACGGACAGGGACGGCAAGCCTGTGTATCAATTTCGCCAGGTCAAGTCGTTCGGCGAGATGGATCTGGACTACACCATAACATACTCGTCGGTGAAAAACTTCTTTCTTCCGTTTAGGGAGGAGCTCTCGCGATTCGATTTCTCTGAGAAAGACTGGGATCAGACCGTTGAATACAGGGTCAATCCTCGGGCTATCATTGGTGTTCGTCCGTGTGATATTAACGCCCTGAATATTCTGGATAAGGTTCTTATCGGGGGGGCTTATCCTTCTCCGTACTACCTGGCGAGAAGGAGGAATACTTTCCTGGTGGGCATGGATCATGAGCCGCTGGAAGACTGTTTTTGCGAGTCTCTCGGACAGGATACCGTCCATCGAGGGTTCAATCTGTTCTGCGAGGACATCGGCGACAAGTATTATCTCACCATAATGTCGTCCAAGGCCTTCAGGTTTCTGGAGAATGTCAAGGTTACTGACCCGACCAAAGAGGACGACATTAAATTCCACGAGAGGCGCAAGCGGCTTCGGGACATGTTCAAGACCAAGGTGGAAATGACCGGGCTTCAGAGTGTGATGGATATAGAGTTCAAGTCGCCGGTGTGGAAGAAATGGGGTGACAAGTGTCTCAACTGCGGCAGTTGTGCGATGGTGTGCCCGACGTGCTACTGCTATGGTATCGAGGAGAATATTGATGTGGGGCTGAAGAGTTCCCGAAAGGAACGCGTTCAGTATTCGTGCAATCTTGTTGACTTCGCCGAGGTGGCCGGTGGGCACAACTTCAGACCGTTGAAGGAAGATCGGCTGAAATACAGGTACTATCATCATTACAGAGGATTTGCACAGAACGGCGATGAGCCGATATGCGTCGGCTGCAATCGCTGCGGCCGGGCGTGTCTGGCGGGGATCAATCCAAAAGATGTCATCAACGAGCTTCAATTGGAGAGTTGATATGGACTACAAAGTGCCAAAACAGGATATAAACACCGACCCCTTGCTGTCGAAGTCCCCGGACTTCAATCGCAAGAGCGCCGTTATGAAGACGGACAAGGTCTATAAGTGCGAAATCATTAACATCGTGGAACTGACCGAGTTCGAGAAGTTATTCCGCTTGAAGATTGCGGATAGGACTGAACGGGAACTCTTTGATTTTCGTCCGGGTCAGTTTGCGATGCTGGAGGTTCCGGGCTTCGGTGAAGTGCCGCTTTCCATAACGAGTTCGGCAAACAACAAGGAATATATTGAATTGTGTGTAAGGAAGGCCGGCCGCACCACTGAGGTGCTGCATCAAGCCAGACTAGGGACGAAGCTCGGATTGCGAGGCCCCTTTGGGACATCTTTCCCAATGGAGGAAATGGCAGGCTGTAATATCCTGCTTATTGCCGGCGGACTGGGGTTGGCCCCGCTGAGGGCGCCGATTTACTGGGCGAGTGAGAACAGGAATCAATTCAAGGAGGTTCATGTGCTCTACGGCACCAAGGAACCTGCCCAAATGCTCTTCACATACCAGTACGGCGAATGGGAGAAGGTAAACAATATTAAACTGCATACAATTGTAGAAAAAGGGGATTCAGACTGGAAGGGCAGAACGGGCCTGATCACGGAGTTATTCGATGAGGTCACCATAGATCCGCAGAACACTTACGTAATTGTGTGCGGCCCTCCGGTGATGTTCAAGTTCGTGTGCCACCATTTGAACGGCGAAGGCATTCCGATGAACCGTATGTTTGTATCGCTTGAGAGGCGAATGCACTGCGGTATGGGCAAGTGCTGCAGATGTATGGTCGGCTCCACGTTCACATGTGTTGACGGTCCCGTTTTTGATTACTGGTCGGTTTTGAATCTTAAAGAAGCTATATAGGAGCTTATCGTGGAGTACCTTGGCATAGAACCGAAAAAAGCCAGGATTGGCGTGTTTGACTTCACCTGCTGTGAGGGCTGTGAATTGCAGCTTGCAAATAAAGAAGACAGCTTGGTCGATTTTCTCGCGCTTGTTGAGGTGGTCAATTTCAGGGAAGTTTCTTCCGATCGAGGGCAGGATTACGATATCGCACTGATTGAGGGCAGTATCTCGCGAGAAGACGAGGTCGAAAGGCTCAAGCAAATCAGGGAGAAGGCCAAAATCCTCGTAACGCTCGGCACGTGCGCCTGCTTTGGAGGGGTCAACAGTATCAAGAACAGGTTCGACATCGACGACGTTGTCTCCGAGGTGTATGGCAAGAACAAGGTCGAGACACTCCCGGTCAGGAAGGTCAGCGATATTGTCAAGGTTGATTTGGCGATTCCGGGCTGCCCCGTATCGAAGAGCGAAGTCGAGCGAATCGTTGTCAACCTGGTGACGGGGGCGGCCGTAAATCTGCCGAAGTACCCGGTTTGTGTCGAATGCAAGCAGAAAGGCAATACCTGCGTCGTTGATCTCGGCGAGATATGCCTCGGCCCGGTTACGCGGGCCGGCTGTGATGCGGCCTGCCCGACCGGCAAGACGGGATGTCTCGGATGCAGGGGGGCGGCGGAAGACGCCAACTTTGACTCTTTGAGAGAAATACTAAGGGAGAAAGGCCATAGCGACGAGGCAATCGATGAGAGACTTCGATTTTACAATGCGTTCAGTGAGGAATTGAAGAATGAAGGTTAACATGAATATAGACGTGCACCACTTGACCCGCGTGGAAGGCCACGGCAATATCCACGTTGTGGTGAAGGATGGCGAGCTTATAGACGCCAAGTGGGCGGTTGTTGAGACGCCGCGGTTTTTCGAGGCCATGCTCCGAGGCAGACCGCATGAATTGGCCCCTACCCTCACTTCCAGAATCTGCGGTATATGCTCGATAGGGCACACCCTTGCAAGCCTTCGCGCCGTCGAACGGGCCATGGGAGTCGATATTCCGGACGATGCGAAAATGCTCAGATTGCTCGCCAAGCACGGCGAGACTTTGCAGAGTCATCTGCTGCATGTTTTCTTCCTTGCCGCGCCTGATTTCCTTGGCGTCGATAGCGTGATTCCGCTGATCGAGTCGCATCCTGACGTGGTCGGCCTGGCCGTTCGCCTCAAGGGTCTGGCTAACGATATGTGTGATATTATTGCCGGGCGCACCACGCATCCGGTGAGCCTGGTGGTTGGCGGCGTCAACAAGGTGCCCACCAAAAAAGAACTCGAGACGCTTAAGCAGAGAATACAGGACAGGCTGGCCGACGTTGCTACTACGGTGGAGGTCTTTAAGACCCTTAGCCTGCCTGATTTTGTCAGGGAGACCGAGTTCGTATCGCTCAAGGGCGAAAATAGCTATCCCTGGATAGGCGGAGATCTGGTTTCGACGGATGGCGTCGTCAAGCCTGAAGACGATTATCGCGCGATGACGAATGAATACAAGGTCGATTGGACGACGTCGAAATTCGCCAAGCTCAGCAGAGAATCCTTCGCCGCCGGGGCCTTGGCGCGATTCAATAACAATTACAAGTTTCTCTGTGACGCAGCCAAACAAACCGCCGAGGTCCTGGGCCTGGCGCCTGTGAATCATAATCCCTATATGAATAATGTTGCTCAAATCATCGAGTGCCAGCACGTCATGATCGAATCGATAGAAATGATCGACAAACTGCTTGCAAACGGTTTCAAGGATATCCGATCCGATTACACGCCTAAAGCGGGTAAGGGCGTCGGTGCTGTCGAAGTGCCGCGAGGTATCTTGTATCACGAGTACGAGATTGACGACCATGGCAAGATCGCCAAGGCCAACTGCATCATACCCACGACGCAGAACAACGCCAATATTCACTATGATCTGGCCGAACTCGTCAAGCAGCAGGTCAAGCTGGGCAAGAGCGACAAGGAAGTGGAGCTTCTCTGCGAGATGCTCGTCAGGGCATACGATCCCTGCATTTCCTGTTCGGTGCACTGATTCTTTATCAGTTACCTGGTTTCGATCGCAACGGCATTGCTTCTTCAAACTCACCCTCTGCATCGGCGATAAGTACGATGCTTGACGAGGCAGCGTGCAGAGCGTAAGCTGGACTCTCAGAGTATTTCGCTATGCACGACCAAACCCGGGTCGAGCGATGGTTTCCGGGTAAGGTCTATAAGGGCGGGGCAATGAAGATTGTCATTACCGGGGCGACCGGATTCATCGGCAGGGCGCTGTGCGAGTATCTAAGCGGGAGTTACGAGATCGTGGCCCTGTCTCGAAACGCTCAAAAGGCGCAAGAGGCGCTTGGAGGATTAGCCCAAATCGTGCAATGGGACGGGCGCTCGCCCGGCGACTGGCAGGATAGGATAGAAGGGGCCTCTGCGATTGTGAACCTTGCAGGTGAGAATATCGCTTCGGGCAGGTGGACCGCGGCGAAAAAGCGGGCGATACTGGACAGCAGGGTCGATAGCGCCGCGGTGCTGGTGGACGCTGTTAGTCGGGCTTCTGTCAGGCCGGCGGCCTTCATACAGGCCTCTGCGATTGGTTATTATGGTTCGCAGGGGGATGAAGCTGCCGACGAATCAAGTCCGAAGGGCGATGGCTTCGCCGCCGAGGTTTGCGCCCGCACGGAAGAGGCCTCGCGACGGGTAGAGGATTGCGGTATTCGCTATGCAGCTATTCGAACAGGGGTCGTACTCGGCGCCGCGGGCGGGGCACTGCCGAAGATGATACGTCCGTTTAGGTTCTTTCTGGGCGGCTATCCCGGAACGGGGGATCAGTGGCTCTCGTGGATTGGCCTGGAGGACGAGACCGCGGCTATCGAATTCCTCATAGATAATCAGGCCTTGAGCGGGGTATTCAACCTGACAGCCCCGTACCCGGTCACGGCTCGCCGGTTCGCCGAGACCCTCGGACGGGTGCTCGGCAGACGAGCCTGGCTTACCGTGCCGGCGTTTGCACTGAAGATAGGCCTGGGACAAATGGCCGAAGAACTGCTTCTTGCAGGCTGTAGAGTAGTACCCAGCCGGCTCAGAGAAGCCGGTTTTGAATTCCAATGGACCAATCTGGAGCAGACACTAACCTCGATACTAAAAGGAGACAGCAAATGAGTTTGGAAGAGTATTTTCAGAACACCGAAGGGGTCGGTATCCTCGGCACGGCGGATGCAGCCGGCAACGTCGATATGGCCGTCTATAGCCGGCCCCACATTATCGACGAGACGACCATAGCATTCATAATGCGGCAGCGCCTCAGCTATGCAAATCTCCAATCCAATCCCAAGGCCGCATACCTCTTTACCGAAAAGGGCGAGGGATACAACGGCAAGAGGTTGTATCTGACCAAGACAAGAGAGGAATCCGATTCCGATGTTATCGCTTCCTACAGCAGAAAAAAGCATGTCAGCGACGATTCGACTGCGGAGAATCGGTATCTGGTCTATTTTACTATTGAGAAAGAAAGGCCGCTCGTGGGCGGTTAGACTTTGCCGGGGCAGCCGTGATCGAATGAGTGAAACGAGCCTGCTTCTGAAGGCGTATTACGAGACCCTCTACGAGATGTTGGAGGACGCCGGGGATGCTCTAACCGGCTGCGTGCGGCGGCTGCTGGCTGAGGAATTGCGGGAACGAGACTTCGAGGATTTCGAGCAGTCCGCATACGAAGCGTACGAAGAAGCCTGCATGGCCTTCGTCACCGAACGCATCGAGACGTATAACCCGATCGGCTATCAGTATATGTATGACCGGGCGCGGGCGTCGGAGGCGTTCGAACTGGAACTTGAGCTGAACTGGTACGATGCGCGGGCCGAGTACGTCGAATTGGTCGAGGCAGCGGCCTGCAAGGCCGGCGAAGGCGTGACGGATGACAATCTGAAGCGACTGGTCGAAGAACTGATATTCGAAAACGGGGCCTTCCCCGATAAGAGCATCATATCGGCCTACGAATCGGCGCCGGCGCTGCAGAAACTGCCCGACTATATTGTCGCCAGGGCTATCGAAGAGACTATCCGGGGCCGCGGGGCTCAGGGCTGAAGTTCCGCGTCGGCGGCCCGCCGACCCGCCCGTACCGAAAGCCCTTCGCCGTACTCGAAGAATCGTAGAATTGCACACGGATTGGCCTTTCAGCAAGTCATCTCGACCGAAGCCAGAGGCCCCATATGTCATCTCGACCGGAGCCAGAGGCGAAGTGGAGAGACCTGTTCAAACAGATTCCTCCGCTTCGTCCCGACAACATCGGGACTCCGGTCGGAATGACCAGGACAGTACGCCCTTAACTCGCTGAATATAACGCTTCATCTGTCTCAGATCACCCTTACTTTACCTCAGATAAGGCTTTCCCAGCCTCGGAGTAAACTCATTTTGGCTCCACGTCTAAGCTCAAGAGATCGAGTTCGGTAACGGACTGGATCTCCAGAACTATGGGCATGCCTTCTCGTGGTGGTGTTGTCGTGGAGAAGGAGTAGAGCCCCTCTTCCTTCGATTCGGTAATGAAAAGATCACGTAGGTTCATCATCGTGATTCCAGGCTTTGTGATTCCAAATCCCTGTGTAATCTTTGCTGTCTCATAAGGCCCCGATACTTTGACGCTCAATTGGAACGTGGAACTTGAATCCCAGATTCCTGGCGTTTGGTCTAACTCAATTCTCAAAATGTGCTTGTCCCCCATTGTCGTTCTCTTAAACTTGGGCTCCGGCGATATTGCTCTCTGTTGGTTAACGTAGACGTCTCCACCAGCAGTAATCCCGCCGGACTGATTCTGGGAAGTTACTACATTACCATTGACATCTCCACTCGATATTCCTTCGTTATTGTTTGTCGGCGTCTTGCTTTCGCAACCAGGGATGATACCCACCCAGGTCAGTATTGTCGCAATTCCCGCGAGTATTCCTATTATAAGTCCTATTTTAGCCAGGCGCTTGCAGGTCCATTTCTTTCTTCTCCAGGTTTGATGGGATTGATTTTGGCTCATGAATGAATCCTCTTTTTGGTTTTACAATGCGACCGCAACGTTCGGGTGCGTGCCTGATTTCATAAGAAGACCAGGAAACTTTCGTTTTCCGTCATTCAATGTGTGCAAATCTCTGCGTTGGCGATTCTCACTTTTGCCATTTTACCGTGTGTGGGACATGCTGCAAAGGTTTTCCGGCGGTTTTCTGGGGCGTTTTGCGAGGCTATTGGGCCGGTGCGAGCCAGTTTTCTGCGAGGGTTTTGAGTATTGCGGCGGCTGATTGGCCCTGGCCTTGGCTGCCGCTGGGATTCCACTGGCCGGCGAAGGTGGCGAGGTCCTCCAGGTTAATCACATCGTCTCCGTTGAAGTTGCAGGCGGGATAGTAGTTCGGCTGGCCCGGCTGCATGAGCCAGTAGGCCTTGAAGACGAGAAAATCGATCCAGTCCACATCCCCGTCCTCGTCGAAGTCGGCGAGGAGGTGCTCGCAGGCGTCGCCTATCCCATCGCCGTCGGAGTCAGCCTGGGCGGGATTGAAGATGCTCGGGCAGTTGTCGATGTCGTTCGGTATGCCGTCCTTGTCCCAGTCCATTGCCAGGCAGTGGGGGTCGTTGCTGTCCTGGCATATCTTGAGCAGGGCGCTGCCCCTGGTCCATTCCTCCGGCTCGTCGATATCGAGCACGCCGTTGTCGTCAAGGTCGAGCGTGATGCAGTGGGCGTCCTGGTAGCCGTTCTCATAGCAGAACTGGTATATCGCCGGGGCCAGGTCCGCAGAGCCGAGCTTTTCTTCGGTTGCGGTATCGAAGACCTCGATCTTCCTGAGATTATCGTGGAAGGGGATGTTCAGCGGGATCGTGACGTCATCGTTGTAGATCAGCTTCTTGCCGAAGGCGTATCGCGGGTCGGCGATTCCGACGGTGTCGAGCAGGCTTCCGTCAGATGCATGCGCCTTGACGGTAAAGGGCTCGACCGTTGGGAAAACGTCCGGGTGGCTGTCAACGACCCTTGAATGAACGAGCTCGAATGAGTTGCTGTCGAATCGAACGTATGCGAGTATGCCCCGCTCCAATCCGCTGGGCGAGTCCGCTTCGAGGCCCATCGTCGCCGCTGCAGCGTGGCCTCCGAGCCAGCCGGGCCAACTGTTGAAGACGCGACGGATAACCTGGGCGTCGGCGCCCTGGAACATCGCATCGGCTGTGCCGTCGCCGTCGGTATCTTCGTGTTGATTATTCATGATATCGGGATCGGGATCAACGCGGACATAACCATAGACGTGGTAGCTGGGGTGCGTATAGACACGGCAGTCGCAGGGATCGATGCCGTAATCGGCCAATCCAAAATCTCGCACAAAGTCCTCGCATCGCGGAATTCCGAGCGTGCCGAAGTCGTTGCGGTAAACGTTGTAGGGTCTGGAGAGGTCCTCATACTGCAATAGAAGGTTGTACCAGGTTTCGCTGTCCTCCCAGCGGTATTCGTCGATCAGGCCGAAGAGTGCGTGGCCGGTTTCGTGCATGACGGTTCGCGGGTCGTCGGCGGTGAAGTGGGTCCCGCCGCCCGAAGGCGGACCGAGCGGATAGGCGACGCCGCCTACTGTGGCGACTGTTTCGTCAACAATTATACCCGCAATATCGGCAAATGATGCATATCCCCAGAAGTGGTCCGGCTCGTCGAGCCAGCACAGGCATCCCAGCCCCAGGGGCACGGCGGCACAGGTCGGAATACACCATGCGAGAAACTCATTGTAGTCGCCTTCTCCCGGCAGCTCTCCGCCGATAGTCCAGTGCCAGAAGTCTCCCGGGTCTCTGCCCCAGCCGGAATCGTCATAGTAGAAGTTGAAGCGGTCCATGAAGTCGAATGGAATCGGCGGACTGTCGCAGCGGCCGTCCTCGTCGGCATCCGGGCAGACGGTCAACTCGTCGAGCTTCAGGTACCAGTCTCTTACGAGCGTGTTGACATAGGTAACAAAACCCGGCATATTACCGCGCCAGGAAGTATGCGGAACGAAGACAATATCGATATAGCCGTCGTGGGGCCTTCCCCGCAGGCGGATCGGCTCGATATTGTCCCCGCACCAGTCGCATTCGACGCACATCGGGCACGGCCCGCCGCAGTCTATTCCCGCTTCGAGAGGGCCCTGCATGAGATCGTCGCAATCACACGCATCCCCCTGTCCGTCGCCGTCAGTGTCCGCTTGGTCGGAGTTGCCCCTGGTCGGACAGTTGTCGCAGGCATTGCCGACGCCGTCGGAATCCGTATCCTGCTGGTCCGCGTTCGGCAGGGCGGGACAATTGTCGCAGGCATCACCGGTGCCGTCGCTGTCGGAATCAGTCTGGAGCGGGTTTGGCGCATCGATACAGTTGTCACACATGTCGCCGACGGCGTCGGTGTCGGAGTCGGTCTGGAGAGGATTGACGTCATTAGGGCAGTTATCGCATGCGTCGCCTGCTCCGTCGATATCGGAATCGTCCTGGAGGGGATTGGAGACGGTCGGACAATTGTCACACGTATCAGATAAGAGGTCGCCGTCGGTATCGACCTGGTCCGGATTGGAAACGGAAGGGCAGTTGACAAAGGCATGGTAATTACCGGCGTCGTAGTAGTATCCGACGATCCTGCCTGAATCGTTTATGGCGTCGCCCCATGTTTCCTGGCCGGGATAGTCGACGGTCGTATAGGTCGAACCGTCGTAGATGAAGCCGTGGAAAGTCAGTCCTGTGCTGTAGGCGCCGGTGACATGGCCGTGATTATTAATTCCGTAAGCATAAGTATCCGAGGCCCCGGGAAAGTGCAGGGTGGTGTATGTCGCTCCGTCGTATAGGAAGCCGCGGCGCGGGCCGGCGGCGGCCTGGTACATCCCGACTATGTGCCCTGCGTCGTTGATTCCGTGGGCGCGAGATTCGATCGCGTCGGGAAAATGGATAGTCGCAAAGCTCGATCCGTTGTAGAGAAAACCTCGCCTGGTCCATGTCGAGCCTGTGTAATAATAGGCGTAGCCGACAATCAAGCCGGAGTTGTTGATCCCGCAGGCACAGGTTTCATTGGCCCCGGGATAATCGAGCGAGACGTAGCTGTCACCGTCGTAGAGAAATGCGTGGTTCTTCCAATCCCTGTAGTAGCCGACGATGAAGCCGGAGTCATTGAGGGCTGTGGCGTATGTGCGGGTGGCGCCGGGGTAGTCGAGCGCGGTGAAGGTGGCAAGGCCGTCGTAGAAAAAACCGTGAGTGCCGCCGCCGTCCTGAAAGGTCCCGACAATCCAGTCCGAATTGTTCATGCCGTCAGCTAAGGTGCTGGCAGATCCCGGATAGTCGATGGTAGCGTAGCTGTAGGTATAATCAGCTTGTGCCTCACCGGCCATGGACAGGCTGATCGCGATGTAGATGACCACGGATGATGCTCTGTTCATAGGGGACTCCCGTATGGACTTTATGGCTGAATTCCTGCACACCTGATGCGTATAATACAGGATAACGACTTAAATGACAATGTTTTTTCGGACTATTGGCAAGACTGGGGCAGCTATCAACGGGTTGACGCAGGCTTTTTCAGCGTTAGTCCGATCCCCTTGTCGGTTTCTCGCAGGAAGGTTGTGACGAGGTTGGGGTCTGTCGTAACCGCATCGAGATAATCTTTCATGTCTTGGCTGTTGGCCGTTGTGCTGTGTGCTATAATAAGGCCGCCGGGGCGAACCAGGGGCAGCAGCTTATTGAGGTAATCGAGGTTGCCTGTCTTGTCGGCGTGAAGGAAGAGGATGTCGATTTTGCCTTTGATATTCGTGACGGTTTTATGGGCGTCACCCTCGACTATAGTCACGAGGTGGTCAACCCCGGCCCGCTGGAAGTTTTCCCTCGCGAGCGAAGCGCGGTAGTCATCAATTTCATGAGTGATTAACCTTCCGGCGGTTGTCTGCAATGCCAGGCAGAACCACAGCGCCGAACATCCGTCGGACGTGCCGATCTCGACGATGTGCTTCGCTCCCGAAGTCTCGGCGAGAATGCGCAAGAGCCGGCCGTCTTCGCGGGTGACGTTCCACATTCCATACTCCTGCCGGTACATATCTTCGAGTACACCGAGAATTCTCGTTTCGGCTTTCATGGCGTCCGACGGCTCGATCGTTGTGGGCCTGACGGCGCACGAGGCAGCGGCAAGCAACGCAACGCCCACTGCTGCACAGGCGGTTAAACGGAGGGATTTAGTGCGTGGGGGCCTCATATATGCGTCCATTAGGAATGCTCCTTCCTGAACTTCTGAAAAGCTATGCCGCCTATGATGAGGATTGCTCCTGCTATCGTCGAGAAATGTATATCTTCGCCCAGTACAAAATGTATCACCACGAGCGCGCCGAAGGGAACCAGATAGATCAGGTTGGTGACGTGTGCGGTGGTTTCCGAGAGTTTCAGTGCCTGCAGCCAGATTAGAAACGTGATTCCCATCTCGACCAGGCCGACGTATGCTATGCCGAGCGTCTGGTTCAGAGTCGGGGGCTTGACTCTGCCGCGGAGCAGCATCGTCACGAAGACATAGCACGATGCGAACGCGAAGTTCAAAAAGAGCCTCACGACGGCATCCTGTCTGTCCTTGAGGTTATATATCCAGAACAGCGCCCACGGTATTGAACTGCCCAGCGCCAGTGCTACTCCGAGCGGGTCGGTGACTGTGAAACTGAGAAGTCGTCCCTCCGTCGAGATTACTACTACGCCCAGGAAGCTTATCATTATGGCTATGATGTCGCGACGCTTGATCTTCTGTTTCAGCAGCGGGACCGAGAGCAGGACGATCACGAGGGGCCAGACGAAATTCAAGGGCTGGGCCTGCTGGGCCGGCAGTATCGAGTATGCCTTGAACAAGATCAAGTAGTACAGGAAAGGATTCAGAAATCCCATTACCCCCGAATACAGGTAATCACGTCTTGACAGATTTCTCAGCCTGGCGAACTTTCCCCTGATCGTCAGGTGAATGAACATAACAGCCGTCGAGGTTAGTGATGCGCCGAGCAGGACAGATAACTCGGATATATTGAGATACTCGGGCGACAGGCATATCTTGAAGGCCGAGGCCGACGTTGACCACAGAACCACCGCTACGCCGGCGAGCAGATAAGCCTTGTGTTGATTCTTCATATCAGTTAACCACCATGAAGCAGTTTTGAACGCCCACGACCGAGACGAACTGTAAGCATTTGATGATACCGGCGGCTTTGCCGATATGCAAAGAATCTTTGGGTCTGTGCGGAAATCGCGGTTGGCCGTCGTCTTGGGTTGGCAGGCCCGGCGATAGTGGATCCCCGGCGTGCTTACAAAAGAAGGTTATTCGATGTTGCAGGTGATGCGTTTTGTGAGAGTGCGGCGCTTGCGCGTACAGGAGGCATCTATCACTGCCTGCGGCTTTTTGCCGGGCTCGACGATTACCCGAATGCTGAGTGATACGCCGCGAGTATTCAGATTGCTTATGTCGAGTTCCGTTGGCTTGTTCAGCCCCTCTGTCTTGGCGATATTGATTCTGTAACTGGCCCATGCCAGGGCGCTTGACGTGAGGTTGCGGTGCGTGGCTCGGAGATACGCCGTATCTGACTGAAAGATCATCGTATTCGAGTCGCTTGTCAGCACGAACATGACTACGGCAAGAGCAGTTATCGCCATCATTACAAGTATGAATATGAAACCTTTTTGCTTATCCCTTTTCATTCTTGCCTCAGCGTTTGTCATAGAGCGTTCACAAAATACACATGAACCCCGGCCATTTTTTCTCGCTCTTTCTTTCGGTGTTTATGCCTTATGTGGTTTTCGATCTCGACGGCATATCCGGCGCCCTCTTTTTTCCAGACCTGCCATCTGATATGAGCGTTCGGTATCGACCATGTGGAGGTCTCATGGTCGGGCTTCTGTTCGCTATGACCCAGCGTTCGTCTCACCGCCAGGCCTTCGGTGAGTTCATAGCAGATCATTTCATCCGCAAGTTCAATCAGCAGGACATTCTCGCCGGTTTTGCAGCCGGCAAAAGAGTCCGGCAGGGCCTTCGCATGGTCGATGTCCTCCTGGATGTGCTCAATGAAGTCCAGTACAGAGGTATTCTCCTGAACAACGCGTCCTGCACGCGGGACATCAACTAAAATCGTCCTGAACAAACCATCCAGCCCGATTGCAATTGCAGGAAAGATAACCAAAACAGCTATCAGTTCCAAGAAGCTGATGCCTTTGCGCATGTTCATATCTCTTTCTCCAAAGGTGCATCACCCACTGCATGGCGATCTGTCAAAATGTATCTCGATAGGCGAACTGTAACCTGCTTACCGTAGCTTTCGCCGACGGCAGTGACTTCTGCAAGAGTCAGCCCTTTCCATTCATCAATGCCGGGCGTCTGTTTAACCGATACATTCAGACCGGGCCAAAGACGTTTCAAATCTTTCTCCGCGATCTGGCGGCCCGTTGCCGTAATGCTGTCGAGTTGGGACTCTGCGGCTGCTATACAACGCTGCCGGACCAATTGATACCGGTTCACCTTTGCAAGCCCGTACAAGGTCAACGCCATGCAGGCCAGAAGCATTCCGATGATGCCTGAGCCGACAATCATCTCTGTCAGCAGGAAGCCGCGATATTTTCTGGTTGTGCCGGACACGGTTTGTTCTCCGTTAGTTATCGTTATCTCAGGGATAAACGGCTTCGGTTGCATGGTAAATAATGGCAACCGGGGCCGAGTAAATGGCATAGACCACAAAGCCAACGAGCGAGGCCATAATCAGTGTTACAGTAGGCTCGGCGATGAACCTGGCGAGGTTGGCCCTGTAGTTATAGTTCAAGCGATAGAAGGATTCGAGTATTTCAAGAGCAGTCGGGGCGTCGTCCCGGTTGGCATTCTTGTCAAATGCCCACGCCAGTCCGCGGCCTGTCCCGCTGGCGTTGGCGGCCTTGCTGATGTCTTCACCTTTCTCCACTCTCGCCAGCCATTTCCGGATGCGTTTGCGAAGACAATTGTTAATGTCCAGGTCGAGCGTATTGGCGATCGCATCATTGACCGTACAGCCTGCGTTCAGTGAAAGCCTGATCATCTCGGCGACGCGAAGCATTGAATTGTTCCTCTCAAGGCTTCTGACAACAGGCAGTCGCCATTTGAACCAGTCGCCGACCTGCGAACTGATGCGTGGCTTTTGCGGTTCGCGCCGGTGGAATCTCATGTAGATGCAGTAGGGCAGGGCGACAAAAACCACAAGTCCCAGGATAGTGAAAAACAATACGCCGCTCTCATCCACAAAAAAGCCGAAGATGTCCATCAAAAAGTTCGTACAGGCAGGCATCGATTCTTCGCCGCCCATTTCGATCAGAATCATGTGCAACTGAGGCATGATAAACGTCAATATTCCCCAAACGAAGAAACCTATCACGAGAACGAGAACCAGCGGATAAAATAGAGATACCGGCTCGATCTTTTTGTTCTCCTCAGACTTGGCCGCGATATCCGCTTCGATACTCTTGAATGCCTGCGGTAATTGGTTGATACGCTCGGCGGCTGTTATCATCGTCGCAGCGTAGCGCGGGCATTTAGGATAGCCTCTTTTTACGGACTCGCTCAGTGTATATCCCTGTGCCAGCCATCCGCTGATGGCCCGCAGCGTTTTCGCCTGAGCGTCGTTGCGGATTCCAGCGGCAGATTCAAGCGACATTGCCAGGGGCAGGTTCTGCCGCATACTTGCACCGATGGTTGAAATGACGTATGCCGCCGTCGATTTAGAGAAGGTAATGCCGAAATTGATCGCCGCTCCGGTCAATCCAATCACACAGACCAGCATGGCGACGATTAGAAAGCTGAACGATGGCAGATTCATAGCGGCGATGACAGCCGTTGCCGCGAGCAACAGCAACGCAAAGCCCGGTATCAGCCATTTGCCGACCGTTTTCACCTTGGGGGCCGGCTGCAAGTCCGATTTCGACAGCACGCTCGATATTAACACCGCAAGGAGCATTCCCGGCGAAGCCAGCAACAAGGTTGCCCGTGCAGCCGAGTCGCTTGCCAGAAGAGCCGAAGATATGCAAACGCCGCACGCCACGGGAACTATAAGAAGCGCAAGCACAGGACGTTTGAAGCCTAAAAACACTAATAGACCGGTTACCAGCAGAACTGTGATTACAGATACTATCATTGTTGTCATCCCGTCATAGACGTAATAACTTGCACCATCGGCAGGAACATCGAAAGCACGCACATCGCGACGATCCCGCCGACCATTATTATCGTGGTCGGCAGCAGGACGGCCTGGAGCCTTGCCTGCCCATAGCGTGCCTGTTCGGAATACATTTCGCCAAGGCTGTGCAGGTTGTCCTGGAGCTCGTTTCGTTGTGTTCCCAATTGTATCGAATAGAGAAAAAGTCTCGGTATTACGAGGCAGAATTGACCTGCTTCCAGTATGTTGCCTCCTTGTTCGACATGCCTGGCGAGCGTTTCGGCCTCGAGTCTCAATCTCTCGCTGCTTGTCGAGTCGGCGCCGAGCCTGAGGCAGTTCGGCATATCCGTTCCTGCAGATACCATCATCGCCATCGCCTCGGCCATTCTGCTCAGGAGACTGCTGTGATACAGCCTTCCTATGACAGGTATTTTCATAAACATCGCCTCTTTGAAGCGTCGCCCCGCTTCGAATGATGAAAACGCCGATAGGAGCAGGATCGCTGCCGCAATTATCAGGGCAACCGTGATCCAGAACGGCGCTACATTTTGAGCCATGTTCAAGAACAGCCGGGTCAGTCCGGGAAGATTACTGCCGCCTAACTCATGAAGTATTGGTCCGAACTGCGGGATTATGAATATGAATATTCCCGTGATAATGATAGCTGCCATTGCCAGGATGATCGCCGGATAGCCCATCGCTTCGAAGATTATTCGCCGGGTATGATTGGCAAGGTCGAGATGTCGGTTCAGACTGGTAAGCATTTCGCTGAGCCTGCCGGTTTCGACGCCAGCCTTGAGTATTCGACCGTAAAGAGGCGGGAAGTGTTTCTGCCTTTTTTCAAAAGCCTGCTCAATGCTCACCCCCGATTCGAGGTCGTCGGCTATATTGGCAATAAGCCTTCGCATCCCCTTCGAACCGACATCCGCGGAAAGCTCTCGAAGACCCCTTTCCAGCGGAATCCCGGCCTTGGTGATTGACGCGAGTTGCTGATTGAAGAGGAGAAATTCATTTCTGCCGATGGCAGTCTTTGGTTTCTGTGTCTTGGCTGTCTCAACCGAATTGACGCTCAGTTGCATCTTCTCAAGAGTCTCTGCCGCCTCTTGCGATGTGCCCGCTTCGACTGTGCCCTTCATCAACCGGCCTTCAGATGTCAGTGCGTTGTATTCAAATGTTGCCATCTTGTCAGTCCTTATAATCGATATGTGCAAAGCCTAAGTATGGCTGTTATACTCCACATGCCTTGCTCAGTTCTTCTTCTGTTGTTATTCCCTGCTTAATCAAACGCCGCCCGTCTTCCAGCAAGTTGGTATGGCCTTTCTCGGCGAGGACTTTTTCGAGTTGGTCGATGTCGGCCTTTGCGAGGATTGCTTCGCGCAGGCTGCCGTCTAATTCAACCAGTTCAGCGATAAGGACACGCCCTTTGTAGCCCGTGTTGAAGCAGGTCTCGCAGCCGATCGCTCCATACAGGCCGGATCCCGCATCCCGCTGCTTGCACTCGGGGCAGAGTCTGCGCACTAGCCTCTGGTTGAGAACCGCCGAGACGCTTGATGTTACCTGGTAGGGTTCAATGCCCATCTCCAGGAGCCGCAGAAATGCTCCCGCCGGTGTTCCGCTGTGTAACGTGCTCATCAGCAGATGGCCTGTCAGACCGGCTTCAACAGCTATTTTTGCGGTCTCGGCATCCCTGATTTCGCCGATCATCACCACCTGAGGGTCCTGCCGCAGCAAAGAGCGAAGCGCCGTAGGGTAGGTCAACTCGCCATGCGGCGTGATCTGAACCTGAGTGGCGCCGTCGAGTCGAATCTCAACCGGGTCTTCGAGCGTAACGATGCTTTTTCCTGTGAATCTGTTCATGATGTACCGCAGCACGGCGGCCATAGTGGTGCTTTTGCCGCTGCCGGCAGGACCTGTCAGCAGCAAGACGCCTTCGCTTCGGGCGCCGAATTTCTTGAGATGCTCATAAACTTTGTCTGAGAACCCCAATTGACCGAGATCCGTCAATCCCTTGTTCTTGTAGAACAGCCGAACGACAGCACGTTGCCCGTGGATGGTCGGGAAGACCGCGAGTCTCTGGTCCGCTACGATCTCGGTGTTTCCGCCGCTGGTGAGAATCCGACCTTCTTGGGGTATGTCGTTGCGATAGGTTAAAAGCCCCCCTAAGACCTTCAACCTTGCAATTACCATGTCGCTTAGGCCTTTTGGGAGCCTCTCCACCGGGTTCAGAACGCCGTCGAGCCGGAACTTGACGACAAGACCGGATTCAGTTGGTTCGAAATGAACATCGCTGGCGCCTGATTCAACGGCCGTATCAAGCAGCTCCCTCACCAAAGACACCACGTTCCGGGCATCCGTCTTCGGTTCACAGGAATCCTTCTTATTATCGCTTAAAGCCATATTCCTAAGGTCCTTGTTCTACCTGATTTTACCCCGGATACCGGGTTTCCAATAACTAAGACGCAGCGCTACCCGTGATTGTTATCCGGAAAAACCGGATTTTTCCTAATGTTTCCGGACTTTTTTGTTAAAGCGGATTCAACTCATAAGTGCAACTGAGTCGCGAAAATTGTGGTGAGTTGTTATACTTTCTCACTCCAATTTGGTTGCCT
>JAFGCD010000061.1 GCA_016932835.1 Sedimentisphaerales bacterium | reverse complement strand
ATCGGCTCCGTTATTCATGATTTATAGTTGCTTTTGTTGAAGGCCGCCCCTATACTGAGGTGTTTTGGCAAGGAGCATTATAATGCTATTCACTAAGATGCACGGGCTTGGCAATGACTATATATACGTCAATTGCTTCCGGGAACATGTAGAAGACCCGCCGCAACTGGCGAGAGCCGTCAGTGATCGGCATACCGGCATCGGTGCGGACGGCTTGATACTGATAGAACCTTCCCAAAGAGCAGATGTCCGGATGCGTATCTTCAATGCCGACGGTTCCGAGGCCGAGATGTGCGGAAATGGGATTCGATGTGTAGCCAAATATACTTACGAACACAAGCTGTGCGAGGCCGGGGGGCCTTTCCCTGTCCCGGGTCAGCAGTCTTTTCCAGCGTCTCTCGACATCGAAACCGGTAACGGAGTGTTGAGAATCGGCCTTGCCGTTGACCAAAAAGATAAGGTCGAGAAGGTTTGTGTGAATATGGGGCAGCCTGTTCTGACGCCAAAGGATATCCCTGTAAATCTACCCGGAGATGAGGTCATCGAAGAGCCAATCGACATCGACGAGACAGAACTGATTATGACGTGCGTCTCAATGGGTAATCCTCACGCGGTATTCTTTCACGACGAGGCATCCCAGATTGACCTGACCAGGATTGGGCCTCTGATTGAGAACCATAAAGTCTTTCCGAACCGTACGAACGTCCATTTCGTCCAGATTGACCTGCCTGACGAGTTTACGATGCGTACCTGGGAGCGAGGCAGCGGAATCACGATGGCCTGCGGGACCGGCGCGTGCGCATGCTGCGTGGCTGCGGTCATAACAGGCAGGCAACAGCGCCTTTGCACGGCCCATCTGCCGGGTGGCGATCTCGATCTTCACTGGTGTGAGGTTGACAACTGCGTATATATGACCGGCCCGGCAGCCGAAGTCTTCGAGGGTAATTGGGCATCGTAATCGTTCAAGGCCTCTAAACACTCAGCCTGGGCCGTCGGCAAAATTCCACTGCAATTCCGCAGAAATCCGGGGATGGGCTGCCTGCTGATTCTACCCTCAGGATCCTGGCCATGGCGTGAATTGCGCCTCCCATCTCGAGCAGGCCCTGTTTCGGGGGAATCACCAGCTTCATCTCCGCCAAATCGCCCGGCTTAAAATCTCGCCCCGCTGCTTCAAAGTACAATCCGCCGGGACTTGCATTGAGTACCCGTCCTTTATGCAACAGTCTGCCGGTCGAACCAACCTTTTCACAAAGCAAATCAAGGCTGATCGGCACCCTGGCGTTTTTGCGTTTCTCAAGGGCATCCACAATATGCCTCCATGCAAAACCATCACTATTGCCCCCTGTTGTTATGCAACAAGCACATCCTTAACTGTTCGAAAGAGCAAAGTCTGTTCCAGAATCGAAAACCGTAAATACCCCATCTTAACTTTTGCAAATACTTATCAGGCTTGAGGTTATGCTTCATCGACAACGGCTTCATACAATGTCACCTAAGCGCGTCGCCGGGAACGTTGGATACCGGCAACATAGGAGCCGGCCCACAGGACTGAAAGGCTGTCTGGATATAGAAGCTGAATTCACTTAGTCCTTTATTTTCAGTGTCTTACATTTTCAATTAAAGCGGCGACGGCCGTTGTTCGAAAACAGCAACATGTGCGTTGATATTGGGCAACATCCCGGTTCGATAATACGCAGGCGAACGTGGTTTTAGTTATGTCTGACTCATCAGGACAACAAGGGTCAAGGTCTGATAAAGACGAGGCTAAGAGACGCCGAAAGACCGCAGTCCCCGGCCCAAAGAGCAGTTCAATCCTGGATTCGCTGCCCGTTGCAGTTGTTGCTTTCGATGCGGATTTGAAGGTTGTCGCAGCAAATCGGCAAGTCAGGCAATTGATTCGGCTGGGCGATTACATCGATGAATCGCTGGCAAGCGGCACCGACCAGAAGATTTGGCTTGGATGGACCGAGCAGATCAAAACCGCGCTTTCGACCGGCGAGGCCTGCACATTCGATAATGTTGACTATCGGCTGAACGCCAAAACACGGCAGCTTCAAATCACCTGCACCCCCCTGCCGAGCGATAAGACAAGAGACATTTCCGGCGGAACCATGGTGATTGAGGATGTAACGCAAAGGTTGAATCTGCAAAAGCAACTGGCCGATGCCGAGAGGTTTGCCGCCCTCGGGCAACTGGCGTCCAAGGTGGCACACGAACTGAATAATCCCATAGATGGAATATTGCGATATGTGAATCTGGCTGTGCGTATTGCCGAGCAGGAAAAGTCCGAGAAGATTAAAGAGTACCTGACGCCGTGTCGTGAAGGACTCATTAGAATGGTGCAAATCATAAGTGACCTGCTGGAATTTTCTCGAAGCAGCCGGGTGTCGGTTGAATACGTCAGGATTGAGCAGATAATCGATGACGCCGTAAGGTCTATGGAATCGGCTGCGGAAGCCCTGAACATCCAGGTGGTGCGAGATTACAGCAGCCAGCTCCCGAAAGTTTGCAGCGGCAATCTGTTTCAAGTGTTCTGCAATCTCATAAAGAATGCCCTCGATGCCATGCCGGACGGAGGGCAGTTGTATATATCGACTCGATCGCAGGATCGGGATACTATTGAAGTGGAGTTTCGTGATACGGGGACGGGCTTTCCGCCGGAAGATGCGGAGATGCTGTTCGAGCCTTTCTTCACGACGAAAGGCCGCCACAGAGGAACAGGACTTGGCCTGGCAATATGCCGCGACATACTGGCCAGCCGCCATGACCGGATAACAGCAAGGAACGCGCCGCAAGGCGGCAGTATCTTCAGGATATCTCTTCGGGCTACAGAAAGGTCAGGACAGAACTCGTAAAAGCTGTGCAGGGAGTTGGTATGAACAACAATAAGAGCATCCTCGTAATAGACGACGACAAAATAATCCTGGATTCCCTATGCGAGTTTCTGTCCGTCGAAGGCTTCAAAGCCGCCGGCGCCGAGACCTTCAAGGGTGCCCTGGAGAAGCTTGGCGAAAATGACTACAGTCTTATGATAACGGATGTTAACCTGCCGGACGGCGACGGGCTTGAATTATTGCACACTGTCCGCCGAGACTATCCAAAAACAGTGGTCATCGTAATAACAGGCTATGGAACTATTGAAAGCGCCGTGCAGTCGATCAAACTTGGGGCATATGACTACCTGACCAAGCCTATCATCGACGATGAACTGCGACTGGCGGTGCAGCGGGCATTGAATCAACAGGCACTCGTCAGCGAGAATGAGCAGTTGCGGCTCCAACTCGACCAGAAATACAGCCTGCAGAACATAGTAAGCCATCATTACAAAATGGCCAGAATCTTCGACCTTATCGAGGCAGTCGCCGACAGCAAGACAACGGTATTGATGGCGGGCCCGTCGGGAACGGGAAAGAGCATGCTCGCCAGAGCGGTTCACCAGCGTTCCAGCCGTCGCAATGAAGCGTTTGTGGAGGTTAGCTGCGGCGCCCTCCCGGAAACACTGCTTGAGAGCGAACTGTTCGGACACAGCAAAGGCGCATTCACCGGCGCGGTGAACAACAAGGAAGGCAAGTTTCTTGCCGCGAACGGAGGAACGATCTTTCTCGATGAAATATCGAATGCCTCACCGGGGCTTCAGGCCAAATTGCTGCGGGTGCTGGAGGACAGGAAATTCGAAGCGGTCGGCAGCAACAAAACTATAACGGTCGATACGCGAATCATTCTGGCCTCGAACCGCAACCTGGCCGAGGAAGTAAAACTCGGAAAATTCAGGGAAGATTTGTACTACCGAATAAATGTCGTCACCATAGAGCTGCCTCCTTTGCGCGAAAGGGTCGGCGATGTCAAACTGCTCGCCGAGCACTTCCTGAAGATGTATTCGGCGCAACATAACAGGGAGAAGCTCGGCTTTACAGACGAGGCCATGGAGCAGTTGGAGCGTTACTCATGGCCCGGCAATGTTCGTGAATTGGAGAACATAATCGAACGGGCAGCGCTTCTGAGTAAGGGTAAGTTCATTAGGGCCGACGACCTGCCCGAAACAATCAGTCAGGAGCAAAACCGGCAGCGAAAGGCCTATGAGCCGATGAGCCTCAAGGAGGCCTTGGCCGGGCCCGAGCGAGATATTATTCGCAAGGCGCTCGAGGCAAATCACTGGAATCGACAGGAAACCGCCAAGGCCCTGGAGATAAACCGGACCACGCTCTTCAAAAAGATGAAACGCTACGGCCTTTACGAAGAAGCAAAACGCCTGGGCCTGACTTGAGCAGGTCGGCTGAATTGCAGTAATCATATGTGTCACCGAGCCGTACTAACGTATTGAAAACCTGGAACTGCAACATGAGAAAAGTATCTCTGAGAGTATTATTGATTGCATCGCCCGTTATTCTCGCAATTGCAGGGATGTGTACGGTTCTGGTCAAATGGCCGCTTCGTAAGCCGGCACTCGACAGAGATATATTCATCGTCTCCGGCCCCGTTTCCGCCCTGCCCGATCAACAGGACCCCGCCTCGCTGGCACAGACTCTGCTCGCCGACATGCCCTCGGTACAAGACTGCCTTGCGATAGTCATTGACTATCCCTTTGAAGGCTCGGTCTTTCCGCCGGAGATAGTCGCCCCGACATTCCTTTGGCACGACCAGGCTGAGGCAGCGGACCTCTGGCTGGTCGATGTTTCATTTGATACTGTTCGGCATCATATATACGCCTTCACCGCAGGAGCGTTACCCGAACGTCGAATCGACCATGAGGCGGTCAGCTCGGCCAACGAAAACTACAAACCCGGCGATTACGCCCTTTCTGCGAGAGCGTGGACGCCGGACGAACCGACGTGGGAACTTATCAAGGCGAATAGCACAAAATCACGTGCGACAGTCACTATCATCGGAATCGAAACGCCGAATCCGAAGGCGGTATCACGCACTGCGGTTGAAATCAGCACGTCCGGCGACCCGGTCGGCGCCCCGATTTTTTATCGCGATGTTCCCCTGATGCCTGCAGCAACAGTTAAGGGCCAGATAAAACCACTCGCAAAAGGGGCGCTGCCCCTCATCTCGTGGCGACTGCGAGACATATCAAAACATTCGGCCCCGGTAGTCCTGAAAGATATGCCGACGTGCGGGAATTGTCACTCCTTTTCGCAGGATGGTTCGCTTCTGGCGATGGATATGGACGGACCCCAGGGCGACAAGGGGGCATATGCAATCACCCGCATCGAGAAGGATATTGTCATCACAGCCGACGATATCATTACGTGGAGTGCATACGACGGCGCCATCAAGGGCCAGAAGACTTTCGGCCTGTTCTCCCAGGTCTCGCCGGACGGCAGATATGTCGTCAGCACATTAAATGAGTCCGTATTCGTATCGAACTACAGCGATTTCCGATTCCTTCAGTCATTCTATCCAACAAGGGGCATTCTGGTCGTTTACGACCGAAACACAAGGCAGATGAAATCGCTCGGCGGCGCAGACGATACCGCCTACGTTCATGCCAATGGGTGCTGGTCACCGGACGGCAGGGAACTCGTCTTTTCGAGGGCGCAGGCAAAAGATAAATACGAAGCGCCTGTAATGCCAACCCACGTCGGCGATGCAAACGAAACCTTCATACAATACGACCTCTACAAGATACCCTTCAATGACGGCAAAGGAGGCAGCCCGAAGCCGCTAAAAGGCGCATCAGCCAACGGATTCAGCAATTCTTTCGCCCGCTATTCCCCCGACGGCAAATGGATCGTATTCGTGCAGGCTGAAAAGGGACAGTTAATGCGCCCGGACAGCAAGCTCTATATTATACCGTCGCAAGGAGGCAAGGCCAGACTGATGAACTGCAATCTCCCGGTAATGAATTCCTGGCACAGCTTCTCCCCCAACGGACGATGGCTCGTATTCGCCTCGAAAGGTTTTAGGCCCTTTACCCAGATGTTCCTGACGCATATCGACGAGCAAGGCCACGACACCCCGCCTATTCTCGTCCCGAATTCAACCGCCGACAACAGGGCGGTGAATATTCCAGAGTTCCTGAATAATTCAGGCGATGCAATCACCTCTATAAGTACGCCTACTCAGGAATCTTATCGTCACTTCAAGAAATCTCAGGAGCTGCGCAAGACCGGCCGGTATACAGAGGCCCTTGCCGAGTTGGACAGGTCGCTGGAACTCAACAACCTCTACGCCAAGGCGCACAACGACAAGGGGTTCATTCTTTTCAAGGCCGGCAAGCTGGATGAAGCCAGGGCGTGTTTTGAAAGGGCCATAGAACTCGACGACGAGTACGGAATGGCCTGCAGCAACCTCGGATCAGTGCTGCAGACTATGGGCAAGCTCGATGAGGCGGCAGACAAGTACGAGCAGGCGCTGAAGCTCAATCCCGGCCTTCTCGATGCCCACATCAATTACGCCAGAATACTAAAAACAAAAGGCAATCTTGACGACGCAATCATCCACTACCGCTATGCCGTTGCTATTCAACCGAATCTGCCGGATGTCTATTGCGATCTCGGAACAGCTCAGCAGCAAAAAGGTACGGTTGACGAGGCAATATCGAGTTATCGCAAAGCGCTCGAAGCAGACCCGAATTATGCCAGGGCGCACCACGGCCTCGGTATCGCGATGGCGCATGCAGGTGATTTGGACGGAGCAACAGAACAGTTGAGTCGATGCATTGACCTGGCGCCTGAGAATCCTTCTGTGCATTTCGATCTTGCACGTGTTTTTGCAAGGCAAGGAGAATTCGAATCTTCGGCGAGGCATTTTTCCCAAGCACTGCGACTGAAACCGGACTATACACCTGCGAGATTGGGTCTGGCTGAGGCGCTCTTCGGACAGGGCCTGCTATCGGAATCAGCCGCTCAATGTCGCGATGTTCTTGCGGCGCAGAGCGAGAACATAGCGGCGTTAAACCTGCTGGCGTGGATACTATCAACAGGCGATAACGACACCGCCAACCCCGTACAAGCCGTCGAATTGGCGGAGAAGGCCTGCCGACTGACCGAGCGCAAGGCGCCCCAACTGCTTGATACGCTTGCCGCCGCTTATGCCCGAGCGGATAGATTTCCCGAGGCAATCGCCTCGGCCCGGGAAGCACTCGACCTCGCCGATAACGCCGGTAACAAGGACCTTGCAAAAATGATACAGGGCCGGTTAGAGCTTTATAACCAAAGCAAAAACTATACACTGCCAAGTCGGTCCGAGCAGAAATGACGACATTTTCCATGTCTGGATTGAAATGGTTTTCTTCTTGCTTGAAGAAGAATTAGCGGCGAATATATCGTTGGTGTTGTCTGCCGCCGGAAGGAACCGGCCGCAACGTGATTCGACGAGTCCGGGTTATTGATATGAGAAAACGAATTCTACTTGCAGCAGTTTTATTGTGCGGCATCGCCTTCGAATCCCAAGCTGAAGGAAAGGATTTGTTCGACAACCAGCAGGCATTCAGGTCCGAGCAAGCGCTTATTACCGTCGGCATTAGATCGAATGTCTATACATACCAGGTTCATAATCTGGGCGGTGCGCCTATTGTTGGCTTTGAAGTGCCGCAATTCGCCGCCTACAATTTCCAAACACCCGACGGCTGGGAGATGGATATTTCGGGCCGCGCCTTTCGCGCCTGGAGCGGGAGTCCCGATGCCGGCATTGCTCCGGGAAGAACCGCTGAGTTCTCCATGAGAGTCAGCAGTAAAGGCGCCGTATTGGGGCAAGGCCGGGCCGAATTGAAAATCGCTTCCGGACGAACTATAGAGTTGCCGGATGTCTGGTGTCCCATTGCAGAGCCGAGAAGCCATATCGCCCTTGTCGCAGGCGTCATACTCGCCATTGTCCTGTTTCACAGCCTCATATTGATCTTAAGAAAGCGCCGAGGCCGCGAATCCGGCGTCACCGCCTGACCTGCTCCGGCGTGGGAAAGTGGTCGGAAATCAGCACCGGGGCAGCTTCGGCAAAGAGCTTCTTGCACAATTCGATTGCGGCATCCGGACTCTCATCGGTCGGATAACGTGCTACCGTCTCGATCTTGCTGAAATAAACGTGACGATTCCCCGGCATCCCGATATCCCACCTTACCTGCTCCCGGCTGTTTCTGAACCGACCGTCGGCATAGAAACAAAAAATTATGGCTTCGTCATATCCTTGGTATTGTGCCAACAGCAAACGCGCCTTGACTGTCGAGCGGAGTAGAACCGGGATATCAATCGTGATAGACCTCATGTCTCTGAGGATCGCCCCACCCTGCCGGCTGCACACATCCGGTGTATGAGGAACCTTGCTGTTCGGATCACTGTAGTACGTGACGAACAGTACCACCTCTCGAGGGATTGTTGTCTTTTGTTCGGCGCTAAGTCGAATAATAGCATATTCGTCCGTTTCAATGTCATCGGGAGGTATGTCAGAGCGAACCCACCCGTTCTTGAAAGAAGGGAGACGCGATATATCAAACTCACTCAAAGGCTTGCGGATCGCTATCGACTCTTTTCTATAGTATACTGAAAGCGCCCTCATCCCGGGACGCAAGGCTATAGAGGCGACGCCAAGAACGCCGGCCGACAGCAAAAACCCGACTGAGAGGAATCCCCGTAAAATCGAATTAGTCTTGGTGCTCTCAAGCATGCTTTTTCCCATGAATAACAGTCCCTTGATCTACATCGCTGAAAAGGTGTATTTCCGCTGAAGCAGCCAGCACGAACAAGATATACGACAAAAATAAAGAAATGACTGTTGAAACGCACCGAGGCAGGACGCTTGTCGGATCGGCAACCACATAAATCTGAAGCAGCCCCCATGAAAGCAAACGGGAAAAATTGCAGAGGAGAATAACAGGTATCGTCAGAAATGCAGCGAAAACGAGCCGCCGAAAGGTCCTGATTCGCGAAAATACAACGAAGACCCCTACCACCGCACAGGCCATGAGTAATTGAGCTCCCCGGTTGGATTGCCCAAGCGCAACTACCCCGGAACGACTGGTCGAGTTGAAGAATATATCGACACCTTCTACTGCGGCGCCCACCCCAGGCAGCATGTCAAGGACTTTGGCCACAGCCGCTATCGTATATGTTTCAGGTCGAATTATCAATCGAGCATAAATCCGCGCGCCAAGCGGGATCGCCAATGCACACAGCAGTAACATCGGCAGCGAGAGGCCAAGCCCCCGCCACCCGCAAACGACCAGCACAATGCCTGCCAATACCGGTATCATCGCAGCGTCGCGAACGTAGCCATAGCTGAAAGGCCACGTCGCCGCCGCGTATAACGCCAGCCCAGCAGCGATAAGCACAAATCCCCAAAGCGAACCTCTCGAGACCCTCTCGGCCAGAGCCGCCCTGCGATGATACGCCAACAGCACAATCATAACCGGTACGATCAACGCATGTACCCACTCGCTTGAATGTTTCGCAGTCGCGATTACCACGGCCAGTTCAGGCCGAAACATCCAGGCGAACAGTATGAGCAGAACAACCAGCTTCGCCGCCGTCCCAGCCCAACTGTTGAGCCCTGTTTCACTACGATGATACATTATTGCCCCTCTGATTTCAGTTTCGGCGAACCAGCCGGAACATAATAAGCCCACGCCGACCTTCCTGAACTGAACACCTGCCAGTGTGAGAACAAGAATCGCTTTGTATGTTTCTTGGCATCTACGGCAATCTGCGATCTCTCTTTCCACGTCTGAACACTGTTCTTGATTTCCTGCAGCTTGTCGCCGGAAATCCTCATGGCGTTTTCTTCGTTGGGGTCCGTCTGCAAGTCGTATTCGAAGACCTTTTCAATATAAGGCCAATAGACTACTTTCCTGCTGTCCTCGACAAAACCCAGGGGAGAGTTCAAAAGCAAAGAAGAAAAGTAGAAACGGCGTGCCGATTCCGGTTTCGCCATCGCGTCTCTTCCGTCGAAATCGGCTTTAGATATGTCGAATCCGATGAGCTTCAGTATTGTCGGCGTAACGTCCATTTGAGAACACGGCCAATCGATAACCTTTCCCGGCTGGACATGCCCCGGCCATCGCAACACCCATGGTATTCGGATGACCTCTTCATACGGAATCCAGCGTCCCCTGGCCTGATTGGTCCGGAAACTTGTCCCATGATCTCCAAGGATGCACACAATTGTGTTGTCCTCAAGACCGTTTGCCGCCAATTCGCCGCACACCTTCTCAATGAAATAATCCGTATAGCGAACCGTCTGAAGGTATTTTTCATAGGGATCCTGCTTGGGCTCTGCGAACCAACTCGGAACCTCGAACGGATCGTGAGCAACGGATGTAATCATCATCAGGAAAAAAGGTCCTTCTGCCTCCTTGACCCACTTGAAGGCCGGCTCAATCATCCGACAATCATCGCCTCCGAGGTACCCGATGTAAGCCGAAGGGTCCTCAAGATTCTCCCTGAACCAGGCAAAGTCAAAGCCCATATTGCTGAAAAAGCCCGGCGCACATTCGAAGTTCCCTTTCGACATTTCAAAAAATGCCGTTCGATAGCCGGCGCCGCCCAGGATTGTCGCCAGGCTCTCGTAAGGCTGTTCCGCCGGTATCGCCTCGACTTCGTCCGTCATGATCACCGGCGAAGTCGCGGTCAGCGTCGCCCAATAGGCCTTGCTTGTGTAAGGAACCGGGACGCGAGTTGTGCGAAACTCGACCCCATCGCCCGCAATCCCGGCCAGACAAGGAGTCGTCTGATTCTCGGCGTCGGATAAAGATGTCACTACATGAGACGTGCCTTCAAGCAATATCACCAGCACATTCGGCAATTCATGACTGGGCACATTTGGAGGAGTGATTCGGCGCTCCCCGCGGTGGTAGATGTTGGAACTGTGCTCAAGCGGATAGCTCGCCTTGTGCTGCCCCGTGAAGATGTACGCCAATGCGTACCAGTGGCTGCTAAAACCCAGCACCTCCCCGGCGAAGCTGGAACCGATGTTTACCCTGTCGTAGTAGCCGATCCCCAAAACGCCGAAAATCGACACCAGAAGGCTCAGCGCCCATTTCGTGTGGTGCCTGCGAGATGCAACAACCTTCGCAGGCCTCAGAAAACACCGAAGAAGAATTCCCAAAGCCACCAACACTATGACGCCCAACAGCACAATGTGCTTGAGCCCATGCAGCACATGAGACCTGGCAAGAGGCCATATGTCTTTGAAATCAGACAGCAGCAACGTCAGAATTCCTGGCTGCAATTGAACGTCACTCGATATGAGCCAGCCCGTATTCAAAACGGACCATAGGGCGGCCCAGGCGGCAATGACCAGAGCGAATCGAGCGGAAAACGAGCACGGCTTGATTATATAAAGGCATCTTACGAACAGGGCAACCGTCCCGAAAAACAGCAAATCGGGGACTATCACCATCGTCGTCTGCATAGCGACATCGTCCGGCTTATGAGACCGCACGATCACCAGCTTGCCCCATATCGTGCAAAGCAGAGCGGCAAATAGAATCAGAAACTCAACTCGCGGGAGCAGCGACCTGTACGTTCGCCTGCTCTGTGTTTTAGCATCTTTTTTTAGTCGATTATCTTTGCGAACCAGTGTCTTTCCTTTCCAACTGCAGAAATACGCACGACCAACTATCTCAGATGACCCGCCCCCGAACAGCATACCCCTTCATATATAGAGAAATACCGTATTTGTATATCGGACGATATTGCTGAAGACTTTATGCCGGTTTTGGAGTCGTTCGGATATTACGCAACTGACAGCCGCATCCGGCCCATTTTATTGCTTTGTCCGTCTCAGGCGCAGCAATCCAGTATGAGGCCGATGCCGTCTTCGTCGGGTAAATCGAAACGATCGGCCGAATCAGGGTAATCGTACCCCCGGAACTGCTGCAGACAGGATACGGCATTGGGAGGCTCCGCAGAATTGTAGAGCGGCAAATCAGCGGTTCTTGATCGCAGAAGATGGTAATAAGATATGCCCGCACTATCTAACGGACCGGACCTTATAACTCGACACTCTACCCTCTTTGCCACTTAACTGCCCCCGGTAGCGAGCGGCCAACGACCTGCCCCCCCGATGCCAATCTCCAGAGCCAAACATCCGTTTTTACGAACCGAGAATCATTGGGTTCAGGCCGTTGGCCATTATGGATACTGTTCACACGTATATAATCGACCGGATGCACAGAAACATTATTGGGCCTTTTCCTGAACGTTGTGAGGGAAAAGCCTCGATTTTCAGATGGCGAAACCATACCGCCGACCAAGAAAACATTTGGCCGGTTAAGCGAAACGCTATCGCCGTTAGCAAACAGCAATCAACAGGCGCCTCCGCACCGCCTTTGCGGGTCGCCAGGGCGTATTCGCATAGCCGCTGTGCCTGTGTTTGGCGCTTCTGACCTCAATTTCTCCCGCATCGACAGGCCCGCTACTTCGCCGGCTCGAACATGGCAACGAAACCTCCGCCGGCGTTCATTTTCACTTCAATGCTGTCGGATTTTGTAACCGTTTTTCTAAAACGCTCGAACGCATCGGCCTTGCCGGGCTTGTCGCCCAACTGAATGCTCTTGTAGCTCCCCTTTCCCAGGAACGACAGATCGAGCGTGTATTCACGTGCGCCGGAGCCGTTGATTATACCTGCGAACCAGCGCCCCCGGCAGTCGCGGCGCGCCATCACGGCAAGATCGCCGATCTTCGAGCCGGGCAGCACGCGGGTCTCGACCCACGTTGACGGAATCTCCTTTATGACATCGGCCGCAGCGCTCTTGAGGTACAGTTCGGGCTTGTCGGCGTAGTGCATTACAGGTGAGGTGTAGCAAACCGCCGCTGCAAGTTGAAGCGCAAAGGTCGTACCCTTGAGCATCTCAGCATTGAACGTGCACGGCGTGAAGTCACCGTGCCCGGCGATATAACGGGTAAACGGCAGCGACGCATAGTGACCCGGCGATAAATTCGACCACTTGTTGTACTCCAGCCCCTTTATCCCTTCGCGAGTGACCTCGTTCGGATAGGTGCGGGATTCGCCTGTCGGCTTGTTGGCGCCGTGAAAATTGATCATGAGCTTATAAGCAATGGAGTCTTTGAGAACGTCGGTATAAAAATCGATCGTATTCTTCGCCTCGGAGTCCATGTAATCTATCTTCACGCCGGCGACACCCGCCTGCCTGCAGCGGCTGAAGAACTCGAGCCGCGTCGAACGTGTGTTGATGGCATTAGTCTCCTGGACCCCTTCCGTACTGCCGACGTTCCATCTCTTCCAAACGATGATTCCGACATTCTTCTTCGCGGCGTAGTCGCAAAGCTCTTTCAGATGCTGCCATTCGTCCTTGCCAGGCTTCTTCCACGTAAATTCCCACCCTGCGTCAACAAGATAGTATTCGAAGCCGAACTCCGCAGCGTTGTCGATCCAGGCGAACTGCTTATCGTACGCCACGCTGTCCCAGTTGCCCATCGTCCCCGACCACCAGTGCCAGAACGCCCTGCCGGGCTTGATCCAGTCGGCCTCGGCAAGCTGCTTCGAAGGCGGATCGTTGAGGTTGCCGATTATGTCGGTATTGACCATGGCATCGAGATTCGGCGCCGTTATGACAACCCGCCAGGGCGTCTTGACCTTGTCCTTCAGCTCCCAGGTCTTGTCGTCGTCGAAGGCCGCTTGAAAAGTCCTCGAATCGCCGCCTTGCGGGCGAAGCGTCATTCCGGAGTAATTGAACAGAGCGGCCTCGGTGATTGCGGCGTAGCCTCCGCCACGCGGCAGCTCGACAACCAATGGCGGCCCGACATGCTTATCCGTGGGCATCTTTTCAATCGCCGCTGCGCTGTATTCGGCTTCGTAGTTGGCGGTATTGGTCTGGAACCAGACCTTCGAGTCCGCCGGCAGCTTGAACGACGTATCCTCACCCGATACGGTGTAGGAAGGCTTGCCGTCGATTATATACCGTAAACCGACGCCGTCATCGAAACAACGGACCTGCAACTCGTATTGTGTTGCGGTGGCCGTATGGGTAACGGGTATTCGAGCGATCTTGCACCGGTTGACTGCCGTTGCATGCACACCGCGAGACGGATATGATTCCTTGATACTTGAGCGTTTGGGTTTGCCCAATTCCACACCCCTGCCGAGATTTGCGTTATCGACTGTCACGCCAAGCGGCGAAGGCTCGACAACCGCCCGGCCTGCGTGCTGAACCTGATACTGAAGCTGACCGGACGGCGATTTACTGATAACCGCCGAGACCTTGCCGTTCGGGCTCTTCACAACGACGCCTTCGGTCCCGGCCGCCCCGCCGCAGCCGCCAACAATAAACACCACTAATGAAATCGAGATGACTGTCAGAGTAATTCTCATTTTTCTTGCTCCCTGAATTCGAATTAGTCTTCATATCTTTATGAATGTCTTCTTCCGGTACATATAGCACATTATCAGCCATATTACAACAAATGCCGCCAGCGGGTGAATCAACTCCTTCCACGGGCCGACGAACAGGTCGAGGCCGTTTACGAAGGGATCGCTGATATGGCGAAAGCTGAAAAGGTGCGTCGCCATATATATGAATATCGCGTTGGCTCCGATTACGACTAATCCGAAGGCCCATTTCTTCAGCCCCCAAACGTCAATCACAAGATAGAACAGCGCCAGCAGCACAAAACTCAGTCCCCCTGCGAAGAGCGTGAACGAGCTGGTCCACAGGCGTTTTATCATAGGGAACGTCACCGGGGCCAGCTTGCCGAAACCGACGGGCCAGTCGGCCCACAGCGAGCCGAGCACAAGGCAGCCGAGCCCCGCGGCCATCAGCAGGACGACCTTGGCGCCTTCCTTTTTATCGCTGCGCAGCAGGTGCCCCGCCAGAACGCCAAGCATAACCGTCGCCGCAAACGTTATGCTGCTTAGAATCCACGTGTAGTTCAACCCGTCATCGAATCGGCCGAGAATGACCTTGTCGATATACTGCGCCAGATTCGCGTCCTGCTCCAGAACTCCCGCTCCGTGTTCGGGAATGGGGACAAACATCATCAACGCCCAGAATAGAATCAGCAGCGCCGCGGTGACGACGACCTGCCGGCTGATACGAAGGTTGAGCATAATCACAGCCGCTATAAGATAACCGGCCGCGATGGACTGAAGCGTATTGTTGTAAAGGCGCAGTTTCGACAGATCGAAGGCCAGCAGGTTGCCCGCCGCCACCATCCCTAAAACGAAGAGGACTATCGTTCGGAAGATGATGTGAACGTACAGCCGCAGCTTGCTGTGGCCTCTCTCTTGGCGTTTGTTCAGCGAGAACGGCATCACCACGCCGACGATGAATAGAAAAAGCGGCATGATCAGGTCCTCGAAGACGAACCCCTCCCATTCGACGTGCGTAAGCTGCTTCTTGATAAAGGCCGTAGCGGGGACATCCATCGCCTTGTGCAGGCCGGCGAAGATATAGTATCCGCCGACTATCCAGAACATATCGAACCCGCGAAGCGCGTCGATAGACGCCAGGCGCCCCGCCGCCGGGTCGGCCTGCTCTGGCGATTCACCGAAAAGCTCCTGCCTTATCTCCAAATCCATAATGGGCTTCTCCATCAATTTGTACCTTTGCAGAATCAGACCCGGCAATCTTAACAACACCCCCCTCGCTGCGCAAGGAAAATTTCGCGGCACAGCAGGAGAAATTTTCCCGCAACTGAAGCGCAATCGGCTAATCGCATAAATTGTCTTTTTTCCCCTCGCGACTGCCGGCAACGAAACGCCTCCCCGGAACATAAGTCACCACCGAATGCATGGCTAAGATACCCTTCCCGCGCAAAAAAATGCCCGGGACTGGAGTCGAACCAGCACGACCCGAAGGTCACTAGCCCCTCAAGCTAGCGCGTCTGCCTATTCCGCCACCCGGGCT
>JAFGCD010000005.1 GCA_016932835.1 Sedimentisphaerales bacterium | reverse complement strand
TTTGCGGTAATGCTCCATGCAATAAGAATACTAAAGTCTTCGCCTAAAGGCGAGGGATTTTCTCCCATTCCCCGAAGGGGACATTAATGTTTGAAGTGTCTCTTGCCGGTAAAGACCATCGCGATTCCATTTTCGTTGGCGGCGGCGATGACTTCGTCGTCCTTTTTCGACCCACCCGGCTGGACTATCGCAGCGACACCGGCCTTCGCCGCATTGACAACGTTATCCGGGAATGGGAAGAAGGCATCGGAGGCCATTACACAGTCTTTCGCAGCCTCGCCAGCCTGCTTAAATGCAATCAAACCGGACTCAACGCGGTTCATCTGGCCTGCCCCCACTCCGATAGCTTTCTTGTTCTTGACGAGAACGATAGTATTGCTCTTGGTGTGTTTTGCGATGAGCCAGGCTATCCGCAGGTCTTCGAGCTGATCCTTGGTGGCTTTGGTCTTCGTCGGGAAGGTCAGAACATCCGGTTCCCACCCCGCCAGATCACGCTTCTGCAGCAGCATCCCGCCAACGAGACAACGAACATCATACTCAGATGCGTCGATCCCGGCTCTGTCGATAGGACCGGTCTCAATGAGGCGAACTCTGTCGCCCCAGCTCTTGAGAGTGCGAATTATTTCGATTGCCTCTTTCTCGAATTCCGGAGCGATAATCACTTCCGCAAAAAAGCCGCTGGCGCCGAGAACCTTGCCGAATCGGCTGTAGGATTCCATAATCGTCTGTGCAAGTTCCACATCCACCTTCCGGTTCAGAGCCACTATACTTCCGAAAGCGCTGACAACATCGCCCTCATAGGCCTTGCGATAGGCAACGCAAATATCGCTGTCAACAGCGCAACCGCATGGATTCAAGTGCTTAACCACAACCGCCGCGGGCTGTTCGAATTCCTTGACCAATTCAAACGCAGCATTCGTATCCAGAAGGTTGTTGAAGCTTATACCCACGCCGCCGGCGAGCAAAGTGCCGCTGCTAACCGACGTCTCACCGCTGGCGGCTATCTTGTAGAAAGCCGCGCTCTGATGAGGATTCTCGCCGTACCGCAGCGATGCTTCTTTCGCCAGTGCAATCGATACTAGCTCCGGATACTCCACACCGCTCCGGGCGTTCAAATACTTGGAAATCGCCGAATCATAGGAAGCAGTCAAACCGAAAGCTATCCTCGCCAGATCGCTGCGCAGTTCGGCGCTGACTGCGCCGTTGTTCTTTTCCATCTCCTCGATGACCCTGTCATACTGGTCCGCCTGTGTGACAACGGTGACGAACTTGTTATTCTTTGAAGCCGACCGAAGCATGCTCGGCCCGCCGATATCGATATTCTCGATCGCTTCTTCCAAAGTGCAGCCCGGCTTGGCAATAGTCTCTTCGAACGGATACAGATTCACACAAACCAGATCTATCGGCTCGATACTATGCTCCTTCATAGCCGCCTTATGCTCGGCGTTGTCACGAAGCCCCAGCAAGGCGCCGTGTATCTTGGGATGGAGCGTTTTGACCCTTCCATTCATCATTTCGGGAAAACCGGTAACCGATTCGATCCCAACCACATCCAGCCCGGATTCGCTGAGCTTTTTGGCCGTGCCGCCGGTGCTGATGATCTTGACCCCCATTGAACTGAGCTTTTTGGCAAACTCAACGACGCCGCTCTTGTCCGATACACTTATCAATGCCGTTTTAATCTTAACATCCATTTAAGATACTACTCCTTCCGTTAATTGAGCTGACACACTTACGACTATGCTATTCGACCGGCTGCAAACATGCAATCCGCCCACCTTCATCTGCAATATACATTCTCGAGTCAACAGTATTCGATACGAACCTGTTGACTCCACGAAAATTCACCGAATAAAGTTTTCTCCCCGCTTTGTTATCCATCACGACGAGCGTCTCATTCTTTGTGATCACATACGCTCTCGGCGACACCTCGGACAACAGTTCAATCCCCTCCGGCAGCGACCACAAAAGCGAGCCTGTCGCCCTGTCAATCGCAAAAAGACCCTTGTCGCGAACATACTCATACACAACCGCCTTTGTAACACGGGGAGCACTGCTCGGAACACCCGGAACCTGGTGCTTCCATACCAGTTTGGCTTGCTGCTGGGCCGTAATATCCACCCTGTAAACATTCGTATCCCTGCTGCCGAAGAACAGAGACGCCCCGTCCCTGACAACCCGCCCGGCAATGGCGCCGGAAGCGTCAAACTGCCACAGTCGCACGGCTTTGTCCGGCTGCATGCCGATAACGTTGCCCCCATCCGTCCCAAGAATAACCGAGTCGTCGTCGGCAATTATCGAGGTAATCATCGACTCATTATCCGCCGCCGCCTTGAAAATCGGCACGATATCAGACTCGCGAAGAGCGTGAACGCGCTTGTCGATCCCGCTGAGATAAAAAAATGTACCATTCCGAACAGCCGAACACATTATGCGAAATTCGATGTTTCTGGCTCTCAGTTCCTTGCCGGTCTGACGGCTCATTTCAACAAGTTTGTTGCCGAGGACGAATATCAACTCGTCCTCGTACAGCACCGGCTCGCCTACAGGCGCACCGACGAACGCAACATATCTGCTGAAAATCTTCTCACCTTTGTCCTTGTCCAGAGAAACCAGGAAGTTGCGACTCGAAAGAGCGTAAACTCCGCTGCCTGCGATGGATAACCTGTCCAGCGTCTCGCCGTTGGAAATCGGCAATTCGTTACTCCAGGCGACCTCCCAGCCTGCCTGCTTGAGAAGTTCCGGCGAAACAAGCTCGCCGCCGGCCACACCAGCGCCAAAAACCGCACCCGCGGTAAATAAAATAAGAAAGAAAGCTCTGAAAACCCGCCTGCATCCTGATATTACAAACATTGCCCTGTCCTCCCATTGGCCATTAGTCATATTCACGTCAGTTCAACATAGTCGGCCAGATCGAGATTGTGCTCTGCCTCGAATTTCCGCATATCTTCGATACGCTCGATATCATCCTTAATTCGGTTCACCAGCTTGAATATGTATGGCTTACCCGCCAAACGGTTCTGCAGATCGCCGAGCATCGGCTCCCACATGCCATCGTAAAGCTCTTTTTTCAAAACAACCAGCATCCGATGCTCGTTGCTCAAGTCGTGAAGATAATCGCTGACAACCCTGTCAACGGCCGTTTTACCACCCGTTTTGCCATTTTTACTCGGCTTATCCATTTGCAAAACCTCGGTTTTGCAGAATACTAACGCCCCACCGTCAGGATTGCAACACATTTTCCATTTTGGGACCGATATTAGCCGGCCGGGAACGCAATATACCCTCAAAACATCATTGAAGCGGCGTTTGCGGACTATTGCGAAGGAAATCGAGCAATTCATCGACCTTGGCCGTCGCAAGAGCTATACAAGAATCAGCCGCCCCGTAGTACATCATAATTCTGTTATCAACCGTTGTCCAACCGCACGGGAACACCACGTCATCGACATCGCCCTCACGCTCGTAATGGGTCTTCGGACCGAATACCCACTCATCAGACCGCCTGATTACCCTTGTCGGGTCCTCCAGGTCAAGCAAAGCCATACCCAGCCGGTAGATCGCGCCTGAAGCCGTGGAACGAACGCCATGGTACAAAATCAGCCAGCCTTCAGCAGTTTCCAGGGGCGGAGTCGAGAGACCTATCTTGACCGCATCCCACCACGCCCCCTGACGGGCCCGAATTACCTCTTTGTGATCGCCCCAGTGCTTCAAATCGGGCGAATAGGAAATCCAGATATCCGCCGACATTACAGGATGTTTGGCAACCGGCCTGTGAAGCATGGCCCAGCGCCCTTCAATACGAACAGGGAACAAGGCCGCGTCCTTGTCTTCCGGAGGCATAACAGGCCCTAAACGCGTAAATTCCCGAAAATCAACCGTCCTGGCCAGAGAAACCAGCGGGCCGCTTCGCGAGTAAGACGTGTATGCAACCAACCAGGAATTCAGCTCCCCCACCCATGTCAGTCGAGGATCCTCGACTCCCCATATCTCCTCCGGATGATTCATCGGGTCCGGCGCTAACGTTGGCGACGTATCGATTTGCCACCCTCCGATACCGTCATTGCTCCGAGCAACCGTCAAGTGCGAGATGCCCCTAAAATCCTCCACCCTGACAAGCAAAACCGTCTTACCCTCGACGACCGCAGCAGCGGCGTTGAACACCGAATTGGCCCGATAAGGCCAGTCCCGAACGGACAGAATAGGATTGTCAGGGTGCCTGCAAAACAGTTCATGAAATACTCTCCCAGCCATAATGATCGACCTTTCTTAAAGCTGTTTCGAAGATATCAGGCCTTTCCGAGCACCGTGAACAGGCCTTTTCTTATAAGCATAGCAGCTATTGCCGCCAGCAACAGACTCATAACCTTGGACAGGGCCTTGGCCCCGGCCTCGCCCAGAATCCTGATCAAGATCGGTGAAAGGCTGAACACCAAACCCGCCAGAAGGATGTTTACCACCACCGATATCAAAGTAGCCCATAGCCCGTACTGCGATATGACCAGAACTGATGTTGTCAACACGGCAGGACCGACTATCAACGGCGTCCCCAAAGGAACCGCGCCGAGATCCTCACCAGGTATCCGGCGACGTTTGACAGGATTGATGATATCCGTAATCGCAAGACAGAACAGTATCGCCCCGCCGGCAATCATAAAATCGCCCATCGTTATCCCAAGCACCCTGAAGATGCCTTTGCCGAGGAATACAAACCCAACCGCAAGAAGCATTGCGGTAGCCATCGAGCGTATTATCGTTCTTGTCCTCTCCTCCGGCGCCATCCGGCTGGTCAGAGAAACGAATATAGGCAATACCCCAACGGCGTCAACGGCCACAAATATCGGAATAAAGGCGAGAAATATGTTTCTTAGCATATTGAAAATCCCGGAATCAAAGTTGCCATGCTTAATCAAACATACCGGCTGGCCGACGAATAAGCCCGGCACATCAATACAAACCGCCCCGTGCCGCCCTGAATACCAGGAAAGCCAAGTATCCAATATACAGAAGAATAGACACCACGCCTTCCCACCTGTCAAGCCTGCGCCTGCCGCCGGTAAGCATGAACACTAAAAGCAGCAGGCTCGCTGCAATCAGCACAGTTGTATCGACATTTTGTTCGCTCGTAAAAGGCAGGGGTCGTATGACAGCGCTGGCCCCAAGTATGAAGAATATATTGAATATGTTGGAGCCGACGACATTGCCGACGGCCAAATCCGCATTGCCTCGATACGCAGCTGCCGCCGATGTCGCAAGCTCGGGCAGAGACGTGCCGACAGCCACTATCGTAAGCCCGATTACTGTCTGGCTTACTCCCAGCCGGCCCGCCAGCACCACCGCGCCGTTGACCACCCATCTGCTGCCGACAATCAGACATACAAGCCCTGTACAGATACCGCCTCCGATCCGCCATCCGCTCATCGCAGGCCCCCCCTGAACGTCTCTGATAGCCCCTCCTGCACGCGCGATCCCGAATGAATAGTAAACAAAGACCACAAAAAACGAAATCAGAATTATTCCATCGGCCCGGCCCAGCACCATCGAAGCGCCCCCGTCGATTAAGCGGTCGTTCGCCATGACCAGCAACAGCACCGCGGCCAGCAGGCTCAATGGGATTTCCTTCCAGACCGTACCCGGTGTAACTGAAAGAGGCGCTATCAACGCGGATATCCCAAGTATCAGCAATATGTTGGCGATATTGCTGCCCACGATATTGCCAACGGCTATGCCTTCGTCGCCGTTGATGCTCGCAGTGAGATTCACGAACAACTCCGGCAGCGACGTGCCGAACGCCACGACGGTCAACCCGATCACGAGATCCGAGACCCGCAATCGCCGGGCCAAACCCGATGCGCCCCTTATCAGGAATTCCGCCCCGCCCACAACCGCCGCGAAACCGGCAACCATTAGAAAATAGACAATCATTCTTGCCGCCTACTACTGCTTGTCATGCGCAAGCTGAACCAGCCTTGACCACTGATCGGATTTGACGTCCACCGCTTTTAGAAACCGCCGTTCGAACAAACGCTGCAGCCGGGCGCACTGCGATTCCGACTTGCCCGCCAGCGATGCCTGTCCTCCTGCATAGCTATGGTGGCCGCCGCCTGTGCCCTTTCCCGATACCACTGTACGAATGAGCCGATCCGCCCTGTCCTTGCCCGCAGACGTACGAATCGAAACGAGCAGCTTGCCGCCGTATTGCCCCGTGCACATCGTCCAGGCGATCCCTTCGTCGCGAAGCAGCAGGTCCGCCACCTCACCGATCATATCCGGGTTCGCCTCTATGCGCCCCAGTGACGTTATCAGAGCCCTGCCGAAGACACGAGCATTCTCCAGCGCACTGACCAGCATTGCGAAGTAGCCTCGTTCGACGCTGCCTCGCTGAATCTCGCCCAGCATCCTGTGGTCCGCAAACGAAAAGAGAAATCCGGTCGCATCGATATCGGCCTGCGACGCTTCCCGACCCAGGTCCTGAGTATCCGAACGAATTCCATACAGCAGCGCAGTAGCCAGAGGAGTATCAGGACTTATTTCGAGCTCGACCAGATATTCGGTGAGAATTGTGCTGGTAGCTCCGTAACGGACCCTGATATCGTTCATTGCCGCAAACCGGCTCTTAATTCGAACCGGATGATGATCTACTACTACATCAGGCTTGCAACCTGCAGGCAGGCAGTTATTGCCTGTCCCGGGCTGAGTGTCAACGAGTGCAATAACATCATAAGTCGAAAAATCGACTTGCCCGCAAGGCGCCAGCGGGATACCGAGATATTGAACCAGGGCCCGGTTCTCCGCACGCCCGATTGTTCCACGGTGCGTAACAGTGCAAAGCTCGACACCAAAGCTGCTGCCTATCCGGCCGAGCCCAAGCGACGCTGCTATCGAATCGGGGTCGGGATTATCCTGCATCACTATCAGTATTCGCTTGCTGCGACGCAGTATCTCCGCAAGCTCTTGGACCTTTAGACGTGTTCTCCGGCCAACTTTCATCCGTGTGTAGCCTTCTCGAAAGCACGAATCTGCAAAAAAAACGCCGTTCATGCCTGCGAGCTAATCACTCAATGGCCGCAGGCTCATTGGCATCCTCGGCATCCTCCGCAGCCGGCTCGGCTGCAGCAGGCTCTGCGACAGCCGGTTCTGCCGATGTAACTGCCTTGGCTAACTCGTCGATAGTGGCATGCTGCTCGGCAATAACCGCATCCTGCTCGGCGATTATCTTCTTCAGTCTTTCAACCTCACCCTGCAGGGCAACAAGCTTTTGGTCTTCGCCATAAACCTCTACGGGTGCGAACTTCGCCGGCTCATCTATACTAACGGTCTTGCCGAGGGCTTTGTCCCGCTCAGCCGTAAGCTGTTGAACCTGAACATCCAGAGTGTCGCGTATGTCCTTGACTATACTCAATTCTTCTTCAAGATCGGCCACGCGCGCTTTGACTGCCTGCAGGCTCACCCTGACCTTGAGAGCTTCTTCACGCGCCTGCTCAGCGTCAGCCTCCGCCTTTTTCTTGCCGCCGTCGCACCCGGCCAGACAGAAAATGCAACCGCTGAAAGTAAGAACCGGAATTAAAAAATACTTCTTTGTCACGTCAAGGTTCCTTTCCAGAATCCCATGCCAACTTCTTCGTGCATCTCGACTGAATTCAGAATTCAACGTCGCCCTTCAAAAATCCGGAGCACAGGCAATAAATGCACAGATGTAATATTATCGGCACTAATCGCACTGATTCTCAAGCAATATTCAGTCTTCCCACTCATCGGCCCCGATATCACAGGTTTCGCCGCGATGCCGGCCGTCTATGTCAGTCCTTACTTCTTTGAGCCGCAGGCCCCTGCCGACAACCTCATCGTGACGGCGGGCCAAATGCAGATTGCCTTGAGCGGCATCCACAAAAGACGAGGAAATGTCTTTTTCGAGGTTGTTTAGAAAGGTTATTTTACTGTCTGATTCATTCCTGATAGGCGGGCCAGATACGAGATTGTTGGCGATGACCAGACCGTCATTGTCGAAAACCACCCGAATCAGGCGGCCAAGCCGACTGTCGCGCTCGTAGATGGTATTATTGAGAATCTTACAGTCCTTCGTATATACCGGCACTATCCCCCCCTCTGTAGCGTTGGTTACAAAGTTGTTGCGAACGACGAACCCTGTGCAGTGCACTGTGGTCTCCGCGTCGCGGTGTGGATTGCCCAGACAGATGCCCGCATCACAGTTGATTATTATGTTTCGCTCGATGATACAGTCTCGCGCATCGTGCCAGATGAATATAGCCCCTCTGGCTTCCCTGGTGCTGCCGTTTAGGCCCACAAAAACGTTGTCGCTGATTACCCAGTCCGCCGGATACATTACGTCGATTCCGCCTATGTAGTTGCCGCCGGCGATGTCGTGTGCGTCGTCGCTCAGCCGCTTCGGCCTGTCGTTGTAAAACAGGCAATACTGCACCTTGCAGCGCTTCGGCCTGATACGTTCACGCTCGGCCTTGGGCACCTTAACGCCCTTGACTCCTCTCTGCCAGATGTTGTGGATGATGCAGTTGCGGATTGTCAGCCCCTGGACATTGGTTTCCGAGTTGATTTTGAAACCGTTCCACTTGATGTTCTGGATAGTCAGATCGGCAATGGTCACACCCGAGCAGGACGTTATCCAAATCAACTCCCCGTCGCGGCTCTCGGCCCCGTCGATTACCACACGTTCGGGCAGGCCTGATTTACCCCGCAGCCAAACACCGTCGGTCTTGACCTCGATAAAATGAGGCATCATGTAGTGCCCGTCGGCCAGGAAAATCGTCCCGCCGGGTTTGACCTGCCCCAGTGCCTTGATTAGCTCCGGCACATTTGATACCTCTACAACCTCTCCCTGAGGCTTGCCCAGAGGCGGCGCCTTCGGAAACCAGGGCTGCCTCGGCGGATTGATCAGAACGCCTGGATCCGCCTCCTGTTTCTCGGCGTTCACCTTGCCCGGCGAAACCATATCAAGGGCTTTGAGCACCTCGGCATATTTCATCAAAGACAGATAATTCCGCAAGGCGTAACCGCTGCATCGCAAGCCCTCGATTGAGTAGTCGTTCTGGTATTGCTTCGGATTGCTCGGATGCACCCCGTCACGAGCCAGCAGAGTAGGAACGTTGTAACCTTCGTATCCGGCGAACTTCTCCATTGCGCCGTCCCAGTCGTCGCCCCTGCGCTTCAGAATCTCGGCATGAAAGTCAATCAGGGGGACCTTCATATCGTGTGCAATTTCGCGGACAGCCTCTGCGTAAGAAGCCGACTTCTCGACAAGACCGTGCCGAGGCGGAATCGTGCTTAGTATTATAATCGTCCCGTTATCCAGGCATTGGCGAACAACCTGCCGACTCTTAACCTTGTACTCGGCCAAGGGAACCGAATTCAAATCATTCGTGCCGAACATAATCAGCGCAACTTCCGGCTTCAAACGCTTGAGCCAGGTACCGATGTTCTCGTGCGCCCAGCGAATCGTCATACCGCCTTCGTTGCCGAATTGCGCCCCCTTCCAGTCTCGCCAGCATGCCGGCTTCAAATACTCCTTCACAAGCACAAACGCGCCCTCCATCTCCGGCGAAGCGTTCTTGCGCGCATACAAAAGCGGCGTCCAATACGCAAGAGTAACTGTAATCGAATCGCCGAAATGCGCAAAAGTGCCCTTCTCGCCGGAGAACCGCGCGTGAACTCTCGCCATCTCGCTGGCCCAGTATGCCTCGCCGGCCTGCGCCCGCACAACCCGCCCCTCCGCTGCAACCAAAACACTAAGCACGACCGACAAAATTGCCCGGCTTGATAGTCTCATAGTCGATCCTATGACGTCACCACAAATAGCCTTCTAAAATGTCACGTACTGCTGAGCCTTCCTCAGAAGCGCGCCGACCTTGCCGATATCTTCAATGCCCCGCAGGCGCCCCTGCCTTCGCCGCTGCAATATCCGCCTTACACTGACCGGCCCAAGCCCCGGAACCTTCAGCAGTTCCCATTTCGACGCCCGATTGACGTCCACCGGAAAAGCCTCAGGGTGAGCAATAGCCCAGGATTCTTTCGGATCCGTGCTGAGTGAGAGTCGGCCGTTCTCCTCAAAAATGATATCCGACTGCTGAAAACCGTACTGCCTGAGAAGAAAATCCGTCTGATACAGCCGATGTTCTCGCATGAATATGTCCGCAGGTCTCTCGTCGCCGCCCTGCGCTGCCGCGACAGATTCCTCCCCAAGACCCTTTTGATAGGCGCTGAAATACACCCTCTGCATTCTCAACCTCTCATACAAACCAAACATGTATTTTACGATCTCCGAATCGGATTCGCCCGCCGCCCCCACTATGAACTGCGTCGTCTGCTTGACTTTGCTGTATCGCGCGCCGCGTCCCGTAAGCCTGCTGATAAGCTTGATAGGATTGATGATATCCTCGATGTATCTCTTCTTGATCGAAAGTTTCGCCAGGTTCTTAGCTCCGGGCGTCTCGATATTGAGCGATACAGCCGTCGCAAGCGAAACGGCCTGCTCTATCGCCGCATCGCTGGCCCCGGGGATGACCTTGAGATGGATATAACCCTTGAAACCGTGTTTCCCCCGCAACAGCTTCGCAACGCCGTTAATCCGCTCCATCGTTGCATCGGGCGTCCCGATAACTCCGGAACTCAGAAACAGCCCGAAGACCTTGCGCCGATTGTAATAATCAAGAAATACCCTCGCCGTCTCCTCGACCGAAAGGCTGCAGCGGCGAACGTCCTGCTGCTCCCGAAGCGGGCAGTACTTGCAGTCGTTCGTGCAGACGTTTGAGATGAGAGTCTTCAGCAGTACGCTTTTGCCGCCGTTAGGCAGACTTATCGGATAGATCCATCGCCCGTCGCTGCTGCGAGTGCGATGTTCATCCTTGCTCGTGCTGCACGCACAGGCCAGATCATACTGAGAATCAGCGCTGAGAATCTCCAATTTTCGCTGCGTATCAGGCTTGGATATTACCCCGATCATTGTCGCCGCCGGCCTTCGATACTGTCTTTTCCGTCACATACTGCCTGAAGTTTCTCTGCACCTTCCTACCGACGACGCCGGGCGAGAACAGAACGCCTGTGCCGCAAACGGCATCATACCACACGGTTCCCGTGTAGAGAATCTGAAAAACGCAGAAAAAAATGCCGAACACCGAAAAGATCGAAAGCAGCTTGAGAGCTTCCCTGACAAGGGCCTGCGACAGACGCGACCTGCCGCTTTCGCCGAACTTAACTCTCAAACCGCAGGCGAACCGACCGACCGTCCTGCCCCAGAGTCCCGTCGGGATTCCGAAATATGCAAAAGGCCACCCCACAAGCAAACCGAACCACAACGGCATGACAAACGCGCCTAAGCCGCCGCAATGCGCGAACACCCAGCCCGATATATGCAGAACACCCCATACTGGAAACAGGCAGACAATACAATCAATAGCCAATGCCAGAACCCGCAAAGAGGTCCGAGCGGATCGCTCCGAAGTATGTGTGTGACAGGATGGATTCACAATCGTGGTATTGTGCAGCGGTTCGGGCCAAAAAGCAAGCCCCCACCCGTCAAACAAGGCGGGGACTTGCCGTGTCAAATCTCGATTTCTTATGCAACCTGCCCGGACTCAACCGCAGCCGGCTCCTTGATTACGGATGTCGCAGCCTTGATCACTCCTGCTATATCGGCGAGGTTCGTAGGTATTATGATCGAGTTATTAGTCTTGGCGAGCTTGCCGAATTCACCGAGATACTGCTCGGCCACGCGGAGGTTGACCGCGTTGATACCACCCTTCTCGCTTATCGCCTTGGCGATCTCCCGAATACCGTTGGCCGTCGCCTCGGCAACCTTCAGTATCTCCACCGCCCGGCCCTCGGCCTCGTTGATTCGTTTTTGCTTCTCGCCTTCAGACCGTGCGATCATTTCCTGGCGATCGCCCTCGGCGCGGTTGATCTTGGCCTGCCTGTCGCCTTCCGATTCGGCAATCGTCGCACGTTTCTCACGCTCGGCTCGCATCTGCTTCTCCATCGCGTCCTTGATGCTCTGGGGAGGCAGGATGTTCTTGACCTCATAGCGGGTCACCTTGACGCCCCACGGATCCGATGCCTTGTCAACAGCCTCGACGATCACGCTGTTGATATTCTCGCGTTCCTCGAAAGTCTTGTCCAGATCGAGCTTGCCCATAACGCTTCGCATCGTCGTCTGTGCAAGCTGAGTCGCCGCAAAACGGTAGTTGTCGATACCATAAGAGCCCTTTTTCGGATCGACGAGCTGCATGTAAAGAATACCATCAACTTCCACCGCAATATTATCTCTGGTTATACACGCCTGGGGCGGCACATCAACGGCCTGTTCCTTCAGCGTGTGCCTGTATGCGACTTTGTCCAAAAACGGGACCAGTATGTGAAAGCCCGCCTCGAGTGTTCCGGAATACTTACCCAGACGTTCGACGATGAAAGCCTGCTTCTGCGGTACGATCCTGATCGTCTTGAAGAACATCACAAGCATTACTACGATAACCCCGATGAGGATAATCGTAAGCGGCATGTTGTCTGTCAGTGCTGCCAACATAATCTTTCTCCTTTCCTTTATGAAACCTTTACCTTCAATGTAATATTGTCCTTCCCGATAACCTCGACCACAGCTCCCTCTGCGATCTCTTCGTCGGCCCGGGCCGCCCAGTTAGTCCCGTGCAGTTCGACCTTACCGCCTGCCTTCGGCACTATCTTCTCAACGACAACGGCCCTTTGGCCCACAAACTCGTCGATATTTTCCTTCAAATTCTGCTTGGAAACGGTATGCCCCAGAAAAATCCCCTTAAGCCATTTCCGCAGGAAAATCAGCGACAGAATCGATGCGACAATAAATATGATTAACTGCTCGTTAAGACCGATCGGCGCCATAAGGCAGCTTGCCGCCACGATGCACGCCCCCACCCCGAAGAAGAACACAATCAGCCCCGGCATTACAAACTCTGCTACCAGCAGCACCAGCCCGACTAAAAACCATATTACTTCAGGCTTAAGATAGTCCTTAATCGAATCCCACATTTCAAACGCCTTTCATAAAAAGCTATTGCCCCTGAATTCAACCACTATTTAAGACTCACTCGACCACCACCGCTGTGCCGTAAGCCAGTATCTCGGACGCCCCTCCCATAATCATCTGGGTCGAGAAGCCGATATGCACAATCGCATTAGCTCCGAGCTTCTGAGCGTCCGCGATCATCCTGTCGATTGCCTGCTCGCGCGTCTCAGCCATCATCTTCGTGTAGTCGCTTATCTCACCGCCTATTATGTGACGCAGAATGGCCAGTATGTCCCTGCCGATATGCCGGGCGCGAATAGTATTGCCCCTGACAAGCCCCAAATGTTTGACGATTTTCTTGCCGACTATCTGGTCCGTTGTTGATAGAAGCATTGCATTATCTCCTTACGTCCTTATATCGGTCTCTTTTCCAGAAATAGAGCCTTTCACGCAAAACCGAAACAAACAGTATCGCCAGCCCCGCTATAACCGCCAGCAAACCAATCTTTAGAAGAACTTCAATCTTGGGGTCGCGGATGAGTTCCTCGATCCCCTTGAAGCCGCCGTAAACAATCAGGGCGATAGCCGCCACCGAGAACAACACCCACCCCATACCGCGTTCTATGCGGTTATAGATATTGCTCCAGTAATCCTGCCAGATCCGGTCTTCCGGCTCGGCCAGACTAACCTCATCCGTAATCGCCTTGAGTTTCTGGAACTCCTCAAGCTCTTCGGCACACTCGCTGCAATCGGCCAGGTGCTCTTCAAACCGCTGTCGCTGCTCGTCGCTAAGCTCGTTATCCAGGTAGCTCATTAACTGGTCTTTATAATCATCACAGACCACTTGCGCCACCTCCTTTCTCTTTTGACAATAACTCTTTCAGTCTCTTGCGGGCATAATACAATCTGCTCGTTACAGTACCCTTGTTGCAGAAAAGGGCCTCGGAGATCTGCTCGTAAGACATATTTCGAAAATGACGCAATACAATCACTTCGCGGTGCTTGTCGTCCAATTTGCTGATAGCCTCCCACACCGCATTCTTAGTCTCCTCCTTGCCAACTATCTCATCCGGCGAGAAAACGTCCTGCGAGGCTGCCGGTTCCGGGCAACCCTCTGCGTCAAGCGAATTGGCGTTTCTGTGCCTGCGCTTCCTGAGATGGCTGATGCACAGATTCTTGAGTATCTGATAGAACCACGGAAAGAACCCACGACCGGGCTGCACCTGATTGATGTGCCGATATGCTCGAACAAAGGCCTCCTGCGACAAATCCAGGGCATCCTCGCGATTCCCCACAAGCCCCAGCGCGATGAAATAGGCGTCTTTCATATACTTATTCACGAAGACTTCGAACGCCTGTCTTGACCCCCTGCGACAACGCTGCATTGCCGTCAATTCTTCTTGGCATAAGCTCGTCAACTTCTCACGCTCCAAAAACCGACCTTCGGTCAACTCGGCTCACCAGCCCGAAAACTCCGTTTCCACAGCAATATACACCTTATAACGCCGTTTTCTTCAAACTATTTTTCCACTTTTTTTCATGTCCAATAATCACTCTTCTCCGCTACTATCCAATACACATCGAGTACATCGGTCGCTTGCTTGACGACAATCACTCAGCCTCATTCAGCTGTGACGGTATTCTCAGCCGGGCCGAACACTTCGGGCATCGACCCATCAGCCCTGCATATTTACCCGCTATAATGACTCTTTGCCCACACCGACACCTGAAGCGAATGACGCGCTCTTCAGGCTTCTGTACAACAAACGGCATTGCACCGGACTCAGTCAGTTTGTCCTGCTTAATCTGCCGGACGCCCTCGGTCTTTTCACCTGCAGTATCTCCCCATTTCTGCTGCCAGTAGGCTAAGTCTCGTCTCTGCTCCTGCTCTGCAGGTATATCATCTTTCTCGAAGCCTAACAGTTGAAGAAGCGATTTCTCGTCCTTCTCCATGACGATTACCTTCGTCCTGAGAAGTAGAATCGCCAGGGCAAAGCCTGTGGCAAATCCTCCTATGTGAGCCACATAAGCGACACCCCCCCCTCCGTCTAACGCACCCCACATGTCAAACACAAACCACAGCAGAATCATCCAGAAACTTCTCACTGTGAACCAATACGGACGGTAGAAGAAGATGAAAAAGCAACTTATCGAATTCTCCGGAAAAAACACAAGGTACATCCCGACCATCCCGTTAATTGCTCCGCTGGCGCCCAGCATTGGAACATCACAGAAAAGTAGATAGCTGAACGCGGCAGCCAGACCACACAGAATGTAAATTGGTGCATAAAGGACATTGCCCAGCTTGGAGCAGACCGCATTGCCGAATAACCAGAGAAAAATGAGATTGCCGACCAGGTGTAAGACCCCGGCGTGTAACCACATGTGCCCGAAGAATCCCTTCAAGCCCCAGCCGTCGAGCAGCCACCGCCATGTGACACCTTTGGGCTTGGGAACTTCAAAACTAAATCCGCTTTCGCTGTTCGGGTCGGCAGTTATCGTCACTTGCTGCCCGGAATAGAAGCTATGATCATACAGTTGCAGACAAAAAACGACTATAATTCCCGCCACAATCACCCAATTCATGACCGGCCGATGATTGAATGCAACGTCAACCTCATACGGTACAAACATGTCTTGTACTCCTCAGCCGATTACTTGGCCCTACAATGTCCGGTGACTATTGTACAGACCACGCCTGAGAGAGAAAAGCCTTTTCCGAATACCCCTTATCCATAATGGCATCACGTACTATACTCAACTTCCATGCCTCGCTCCGCAGGCCAATGCGCAAAAAGAACCGGGGCCTGCACAATTCAGTGCAGGCCCCGGATTCGAACAAATCTGTGACCTCGTCTCCGCATAAAGCGGAAACAACAGTCATACGACTAATTCGGCCACTTCTCTTCGTCAAGGAAGCTGTC